>JAPLLR010000034.1 GCA_026387455.1 Candidatus Omnitrophota bacterium
GACTATCGAGAATACTCCGTGCTTCGTGCATACCGGCCCTTTTGCCAATATCGCCCACGGCAACAGCTCCATCATGCAGGACAGGATCGCTTTGGCGCTTTCGGATTTTGTGGTGACTGAAGCAGGGTTCGGCGCTGACTGTGGGGCAGAGAAGTTTTTCGATATTAAGTGCCGGGTTGGCGGATTAAAGCCGGATGTCGCGGTAGTGGTTTGTTCGGTGCGGGCTTTAAAGGCGCACGGCGGAATGTGCAAAGTGGTCCCGGGAAAGCCCCTGGAAGATTGTTTAAGAAGCGAAAATCTTCCGGCTTTAGAGATTGGATTATGTAATTTAGAAAAACAGATTGAGAATGTGAGGCTCTTTGGAATCCCGGTAGTGGTGGCTATAAATAAATTTGATTCGGACACGCTTAAAGAAATCGCGTTGGTTGAGAGAATGGCCCGGGTTTTCGGGGCGGATGACTGTCAGGTGAGCGAGGTCTGGCAGAAGGGCTCCCGCGGCGGAGTAGACCTGGCAAAGAGCGTAGTCAGACTTGCGAATAGGCCCAAAGAGCATAAGTATCTTTATCCGCTTAGCGCTTCTATAAAAGAGAAAATAAAAGCTATTGCGCTAAAGATGTACGGCGCAAAAGATGTGACGTATTCTCCGGTTGCCCTTAAGAAGATCAGATTATTTACTGCCCGCGGCTGGAATAAATTGCCGGTATGCATGGCTAAGACCCCGCTTTCTTTGTCGCATGACCCGCAATTAAAAGGCAGACCAAAAGATTTTATCTTACCGGTTAGGGATATTCGTGCATTTATAGGCGCCGGGTTTCTGTCGCCACTTTGTGGCTCGATCCAGACCATGCCCGGCTTACCCAGTCATCCCCGTGGCGAGAATATAGATATTGATGCGAAAGGGAACATCTTGGGGCTATCTTAAGAAAGGGAAGATTATGTATCGCGACGAATCTTTGAAAAAATATTTGGATGATCTGGCGGCTAGAGCGCCTACTCCTGGCGGCGGTTCAGCAGCAGCTTTAAATGCCGCACTTGCTGCTTCACTTGTTAGCATGGTAGCAAATTTTACGCTGGGCAAGTCCAAGTACGCGCGCTTTGAGGCGGATGTCAAAAAGATCCTGGCCAGTTCTGAGAAGCTGCGTAAAGATTTTCTGAATCTCGTAGATTTGGATGTCAAAGCATACAATAGCAAGAACTTGCGGGAATCTTTAAATGTCCCTTTTATGACCGCGCGTCTTTGTTTTGAAGGTATCAAATTATGCCTGCCGCTGGCTACCAAAGGCAATATAAATCTTTCTAGCGATTGTGGTACAGCCGCGGCATTATTTGATGGCGCGTTTTCCGGAGCAAGCTTTAGCGTGGATATAAATTTAAAATTACTTGGCGATAAGAGGTTGGCTAAACAGGTGAGAAAAGAGCTGGATCAGAAGGCAAAGGTCATAAAGAAGCTTAGGGCGCAGACGGAGGCTAAAATTGGCAAGATTATTAGAGGGTAAGCCGGTAGCGGAGAAAATTAGGCAGGATATTGTCAAAGAAATTGAAACGCTGGGGAAAAAGCCGGTACTGGCCAGCGTCATGGTCGGCGATAATTCGGGGGCTGAGGCTTATGTAAAATCCCAGAAAAAGATCGCGGAAGCTTTAGGGGTAGAATATCAGCTGCATAAGCTCAGCTCTGGTACTACTGAGCACGCATTGGCGGAATTTATCGAGAAACTAAATAAGGATAAATCCGTTAACGGCATCATCATCCAGATGCCTCTGCCGCAGCAGATAGATTATAAATTGATCAGTCAGCATATTCAGCCGGATAAGGATATTGAGGGAATGCATCCGGCGAATATCGGAAAAGTGGTTTTCGGAAAGGCCAAACTCATTCCTTGCACAGCTGCCGCAGTCATGGAATTATTAAATGCTGCCGAGGTTGAGCTAAAGGGAAAAGAAGTGGTAGTGGTGGGGCATAGCGAGATCGTAGGAAAACCGCTTGCGCTTTTATTGTTGGATAAGCTGGCCACAGTTACAGTATGTCACATCGGAACCTTTGAGGCTAAGAAGCTGGAAGAGCATGTCAGGAAAGCCGAGATTCTCATCGTGGCTGTGGGAAAAGCGGAATTGATACCCGGAGATTGGGTGAAAGATGGCGCAGTGGTGATCGATGTAGGAATAAACAGAGTGGGAGACCGGGTGGTAGGAGATATCGAGCATGAGGGTGCGTTTAGGCATGCTTCAATCATCACTCCTGTTCCCGGAGGTGTCGGCCCGCTGACTGTTGTTATGTTGATGCGCAATTTAGTTGAGGCGGCGAAGCTGCAGAAATGAAAATTGATTAATGACATTTAGAGAAAAGTTAGAAGCTGGAAAGTTTGTAGTGACGTCGGAGATCGGGCCGCCTAAAGGGATCGATACGGCAAGCATCCTGGAAGATGCGGAATTGGTCCGAGGACGGGTCGACGGCATCAATGTTACTGACTTGCAAAGCTCGGTGATGCGGCTTGGCTCGCTGGCAGTCTGTGTGCAGCTTAAGCAGAAGGGATTTGAGCCGGTGTTCCAGATGACCTGCCGGGATAGGAACCGTCTGGCCTTGCAGTCGGATCTACTTTCCGCGGCAGTTTTCGGAATAGAGAATGTCTTGATTTTGACCGGAGACCATACTACATTAGGCGATCATCCCGAGGCAAAACCGGTGTTTGATCTGGATTCAGTGCAGCTTCTGCAGGTAGCAAAGGATTTGCGCAATGGCTTTGATATGAAGGGGAATTCGCTTGAGGGAGCCGCCCCAAGATTATGCCTGGGTGCCGTAGTTAATCCTTGCGCAGATCCTATCGAGCCGCAGATCATTAAGATGGAGAAAAAAATCGAGGCAGGGGCGCAATTCTTCCAGACCCAGGCTATATACGATATAAGGCTTTTTGAGAATTTCTTAAATAAATCTAAGCATTTGAAAGTTCCTATTCTTGGTGGGATCATCCTTTTGAAATCCGCAGTTATGGCCAGGTTTATGAATAAGTTTGTCGCCGGCATCTCAGTCCCGGATTGCCTGATCAAGGAAGTGGAAGGGGCTAAAGATAAGGTGGCTAAGTCTGTGGAGATCGCCGCGCGCCTGATCAAAGAGTTAAAACCCATGTGCCAAGGGATCCATATTATGCCTATCGGTTGGAATAAAGTAGTGCCAAAAGTCTTGGACGCTACAAGATTGTAGGAGTTGATTTTTCAATGTCAAAAGTAGTGATCATCGGTAATTCTGCCGCGGGTTTTTCCTGCGCGGAATATCTCGCTAAAAATTCTCAAGGATTCAAGATAACCCTTGTTTCTCAGGAGCCTTCTTGCGCCTATAACCGGAATCTTCTGGTTGGGTATCTTGGCGGGGATGTGAAAGAATGCGATCTATATCTGTGCCCGCAAGATTTCTACGAAAACAATAAGATTGATCTTTTTAAGAACTCTAAGGTCACTCGTATTGACACCAAAAAGCAGGCGGTGGTCTTAAAGGACAACTCTAAAATAAATTATAATTTTCTGGTTATCGCTTCTGGCAAGCGGGTGGAACTGCCGGATATCCCTGGGACTTCTAAGGAAGGGGTATTTTCTTTTTATAATCTCCAAGACGCAAAGATGGTCAAAGATAAGCTGATGATCGCCGATACTGTTTGTGTGATCGGGCAGCCAGCGGAATCGGGCAGGCTGGGCGAGATGATCGCGCGCAAGATCAAGCACGTGAAGGTCATCAGCCCAACGCGGCCTTCGGATTTTGCAGATTCAGAAAGAATCGAATGGATCGACAGCCATCAGGTCTCGGAGATCATCGGAGAGGGCGCGGAGCTGAAAGCTTTAAAATTAAGCAACGGCAAAGCCATAGGCGCCTCAATGGTCCTTTTTACCGGTAGCTTTAAGCCTAGCATTGAGTTCCTGAAAGATTCAGGGATAGTTACTGAGAACGGTTTTATTGCGGTCAATGATTACTTGCAGACGAATGTGGAGAATGTTTTTGCCTGCGGCAGTGTCTGTAAATCAGCTGGTTCCCTGGCTAGCGATAAGAGTTGGGATGAGGCAAAAGAAGAGGGGATGTTGGCCGCAAAAAATATAATTAGACCTTTAGAAAGGGAAAAGAAAAAAATGTCCGGAGCAGATATCTTGGTAGAGCTAGGTTCAAAAGGAACAGATGCGGTATTAAATCTTACCCGTCAGTCGTTGGATAATGCGATCGCGGAAAAAGGTAAAGATTGCCTGATTAGTTTTCCGGAGACCAATTATTATTTGCCTCTGATTCTTGCCCTGCTTAATATTGAGGCTAAGACTCTCGGAGACTGCCTGTCGGCGCTGGAAGAAGCAGAGGGTTTGAGTAAGGGCAAGGTCTGTAAAACCGGCTTAATCATTCCGTTTCTAGGCGGGATCTTAAATAAAGGCGTGGCTACTTTGATTTGCGAGGAGATCCTCGCGGCATTATTTGTTTTAAATGGAACACATCCTAAAGAGGGGATTGGATTTATTCCGGACAATATTCTGCGTTCTTTGGGCCTTCAGTTGGTAGACGGCAGAATATCCGGTATTGCCGTGATCCTTGGCCTGGCTAAAGATGATGATTCAGCGGCACAATTGATCAGGGATTTTCAGTCTAAGAGCATTGTCTGCGTTTTGGCGGGGAACATCAACGGTAATACTTTTGCCAAACAGCTGGAGAAAAAGGGCGTAGAGATGGGTTTGGAAAATTATATCGTGCCATTGGGTGAAGATTATCTCTCAGCGATTTACGCGGTGAATTTTGCGGTAAGGGCGCCGCTTATGTATGGTGGGTTAAAAGCCGGGCAGTGGGACGGTTGCGCGCATTATATACGTAACCGCGTTCCGGCGTTTGTTCTGTTGTTAGGCCATGTGGATGAGGTGCTGGTTGCTACGGGCCTAGGCGCTTTGGCTTTTGGTTTACCTATTATAAGCGACCTGGATGTTCCGCAGTTGGGTAAGATAGATACCACCCTTTATGAGGCGCTGGTAGTGGAAAAGGATTACAAAAAGTTGGCTTCCAAGTGTATTTTGGCTCGTGGCATAAAAGTAAAAATGAGTGAAGTGGCTGTGCCGGTGCCGTATGCCGCGGCATTTGAAGGCGAAAGGGTCAGGCGCGAGCAGTTGCATGTGGAGTTCGGAGGAAAAAGCAGTAGCGCGTTTGAATACCTGACTGCGAAAAAGAAAGAATCGGATGTCGAGGACGGAAAAGTCGAGCTGATCGGCCCGGATATCAACCAGCTTCCTGTGGGAAGTAAGTCTTTGCCGCTTGCGATAGTAGTGGAGGTCTTTGGTCGCAAGATGCAAAAGGATTTCGAGCCTATTTTAGAGCGCCAGATCCACCGTTTTACCAATTACGCCATGGGTATCATGCATGTGGGCCAGCGTGACATGGTCTGGATACGCATCAGCCAGGATTCTTTTAATAAGGGATTTCGCTTGAAACATCTGGGAGTAATAATCCACGCTATGCTGCACCAGGAGTATAACGCCATTGTGGATAAGATCCAGGTGACTTTATATACTCAGCAGGAAGATGTGGATAAATTACTGGCTAAGGCGCGTAAGACTTACGATGAGCGCGATGAGCGTTTAGGTGGGATGACTGATGAAAGCGTGGATACCTATTATTCCTGTTTATTGTGTCAGTCCTTTGCTCCCAATCATGTCTGCATCGTCACTCCCGAAAGGCTCGGGCTTTGCGGCGCTTATTCCTGGCTGGATGCTAAGGCTTCTTTTGAGATCATTCCAACGGGCCCGAATCAGCCTATACCTAAGGGCAATACTTTGGATGAGCGTCTCGGCCAGTGGGAAAATGTCAATGAATTCGTGATGCAAAAATCCAATAAAACAGTAGAGAAGGTGAGCATGTACTCGCTGATGGATTCTCCTCAGACATCCTGCGGATGTTTTGAGTGTATCATCGCCATTGTCCCTGAAGCAAACGGAGTGATGTTAGTGCATCGCGACCACTCCGGAATGACTCCTAGCGGCATGAGCTTTACTACCCTTGCCGGCTCCGTGGGAGGTGGGGGGCAGACTCCGGGATTTTTGGGCGTGGGAAAGCTTTATCTATTAAGCAAAAAGTTCATCTCGGCAGAAGGCGGATTAAAGCGCTTGGTCTGGATGCCTAAGGAATTAAAAGAGTTGTTGGGCGATAGATTAAAGAAGCGTTGTGAAGAAATAGGCTCACCCGATCTTTTTGATAAAATAGCGGATGAAACAGTGGCTACTACATCCGAAGAGCTGATGGCGTATCTAACCAAGGTGAAGCACCCGGCTTTGGAAATGGAGAGTTTTTTGTAATTTTTTTCTTGACGTAAGTGCTTATGTATGTATAATATATATAATTAAATGAATACTCCTACCACACATTATAGAAAAATAATCCTAGGGACAGCAATATTCGTTCTGGCGGTTTCTTCTTTTGTATTTGCCCAGTCTAATTCTGGTAATCGCGGCGTTATTTCCGACACAAAAGCTGCGAAAGCTAAAGATGGCCAGTCTACTATCAAGGAAAATCTGGATTCCATGGATAATACCTTGGTGTCTTTGACGCGCAAAGAAGAAGAGATTTTTACTCAAATGCAGAAGCAGGCGCGGCTTTACCGCGCGCAAGGTTTCGAGTATCAGAGTCTCGGGGATCTTCAGTCGGCAACGAGTCTTTATCAGAAGGCTATTCAACTTGATCCGGGGTATGCCGCTGCCTACAATGATCTAGGTGTTATCTATGAGGCGCAGGGATCTATCGAACGCGCCGAGCAGTCATACCTGCGAGCTGTTCGCATTGACCCTAATTTTGTCAGCGCATATTCAAACCTTGCGCTTTTATACGAGAATAAGCGTGACCTGAATAAGGCGGAGATGTGCTGGTCAAAGAGGGCGCAGCTAGGTGACCCTAATGACCTATGGACACAAAAGGCCCTCCAGCGTCTGGAAGATATACGGGCCGTTACTTCCGACCGTCCGCTGCAGGTTATACGGCCAGTTACTTGCAACCGGCTGCTGCAGGATATGCGCGCGCAGGAGCGCGAGCAGGAGATAGTGGCCTTGGCGACTAATATGGCTGTATATAAGGATATTCTGAAGAAAGATAACAAAGCTCTTGCCGCCAGCTATATGAGGAAAGCCAAGCTTATGGAGCAAAAAGGTGATCAGGCAACTGCCGAAAAGTTGGCAATAGACGCGCAGCAACTTGATCCTACGAACGAGAAAATCACCGAGTATATCGATAAACTCCAGATCAGAAATTTATCAAAATAGCGGCACCGCAATTTTTATCTCCTCTCCATAATTGAATCCAAATAATGATTAATGAGTAAGGAACGAGTTTTTCTGATCGATGCCACTGCTTTTTGTTACCGGGCGTTTTATGCGCTCACCGGCCTAGCCACGTCGTCAGGCCAGCCAACCAACGCGATTTACGGGTTTCTTAATATCCTGAATAAGATATTAAGGACCCAAAAGCCTGAGTATTGCGCGGTTTGTTTTGATGTTTCTCGGGAAACTTTTCGCAGCAAGAAATTCGCCCAGTATAAGATGCAGCGGGCTCCCACGCCTGACAGTTTGATCAGCCAGATACCATACATTAAAGAGATCGTAAAGGCCTATGGAATACCTTTATTTGAAAAAGAAGGTTTTGAGGCAGATGACATTATCGCAAGTCTTGCTGAGCGTGTGAAGAAATCCGGTATGGATGTCGTGATCGTCAGTTCCGACAAGGACATCCTGCAGCTGGTGGATGAGTTTACTCTAGTGATAAGCCCGCATAAGGAAGAGGACGTTCTTTACGACGAAGAAAGAGTTATAGAGCGTTTCGGGGTCGCTGCGCGTAACGTGGTTGATATAATCGCTCTTATGGGTGACAGCGCGGATAACATACCTGGCGTGCCGGGTATCGGAGAAAAGACCGCTGCCAGCCTGATCGGGCAATTCGGTTCTTTGGATAAGCTGTTGAATAATTTGGACCAGGTAAAGCAGGAGAAAATTAAAACTTCTCTTAAGGATAATTTGGAGTTGGTCCGGCTGAACAGAGAGCTGGCCGAGTTGGATAGAAAAGTGGATATTGATTTTGAATTAAAGGATCTTTTGATCGGCGAGCCGAATACTTCAGAGTTGTTTCGTATATTTAAGCACCTGGAATTTAAGCGCCTATTGAAGGACTTGCAGCCTGAGGGCGAGGAAATGAAGGCTGTGGGAGTAGAGAGCGTTTTAGACGCAGATTTACCGCAGATAATTGACAAAGAGCTTGAGCTGATTATAAGCGGTGAGAGCCTGCAAGGGCTGGTGGCCGGCTCGGGAGAGCGGTTTTTTTGCGTAAGTGAACCGGGAATTAACCTCAAAATCGCGTTGGAAGACCCCGGCATAAAGAAATCCGGCCATGATCTAAAGAGCATTAAGAGGGGACTAGAACAAGATAAGATTTATTTAGGAGGTCTGTATTTCGACACCATGATCGCGGCGTACCTGCTTAACCCTTCTAAATCTTCCTATGGTTTTAACGATGTGGCCGCGGATTATTGCGGAGTTTTTCTGGGGGATGGGCCTGTTGAAGCCGCTAAAGCTATCGGCCTGGTAAGTGAGCTTAGGGTAAGGCTGGAAAAAGAATTGCGGGAAAAAGACCTCTGGAAGCTTTTTTGCGAGCTTGAGATGCCGCTTGTAGAGGTGCTGGCCGAGATGGAGTCTGACGGCATCAAGCTGGATGAAGCGGTGCTTAAAGACTTGGCCCGGGATATCCACAAGCGCCTGACGCATTTGATAAATGAGATTTACCAGCATAGTGGGATGGAATTTAATATCAACTCTACGCAGCAGCTGCGGGAAGTATTGTTTACTCGACTCAAATTACCGGTCATAAAAAAAGGTAAGACCGGGCCCTCAACTGATGAAGAGGTATTGCGTAAGCTTGCCGAGAAGCACGCGTTGCCGAAGTTTCTTCTGGAGTATCGGCAGTTGACTAAATTAAAGAATACCTATATTGACGCGCTTCCGGAGTTGATTGATAAGTCAACCGGCAAGATCCACACTTCTTTTAACCAGACAGGCACTGAGACCGGAAGGCTAAGCTCAAGCAACCCTAATCTACAGAATATTCCGGTTAAGACAGATGTCGGAAAGCATATTCGCCGCGCCATCATCGCCTCTGGCAGGAATCGCCAGCTTTTGAGTTTTGATTATTCGCAGGTGGAGTTAAGAATCCTGGCGCATCTTTCTAAAGACGAGAACCTTATTCTGGCATTTATTAAAGGTCGGGATGTGCATAAGATCACCGCGGCACTGATCTATAATATCGCTGAATCAGAGGTTACGGACCAGATGCGCGAGGTGGCTAAGAGAGTTAATTTTGGCATAGTTTACGGTCTTACTTCCTACGGTTTAAGCCGGGATTTAGATATCGGGTTAGTTGAAGCGCAGGGGTTTATTGATGCTTATTTTGTCACTTATCCGCAGGTCAAGGATTATATTGATGGCCAGATAGAGCTTGCGAAAAAGCAAGGGTTTGTTACTACCATTATGGGTCGACGTAGATACGTCCCCGAGATCAGTAGTAAGAATATGATGCTGCGCCAGTTTGCCGAAAGGCAGGCAGTGAATACTCCGATACAGGGCTCAGCCTCTGACCTGATAAAGCTGGCGATGATCGATATACAGAAAGAGCTTAAAGCCAGAAAGTTTAGGTCCAAGATGATCCTTCAGATACATGATGAGCTTGTTTTTGACGCGGACAAGGCTGAATTGCATGAGCTTACCGCTTTGGTAAGAGAGCGTATGGAAAATGTGCTTAAGCTGGATGTGCCGGTGAAGGTGGATGTCAAGGCCGGGGACAACTGGCTGGAAATGGAGCCGGCATGAAGATCGCGATGCCAAGAAGAAGATGAAAATAGCCATCCTGACAAACGAATACCCTCCGAATATATATGGCGGCGCCGGTGTTCATGTTGAACATTTAACCAGCGAACTTTCCAAGCTGGATAACGGCGCGCACACGGTCAAAGTCTTTTGTTTTGGAAACCAGAAGGCTGCCGGGGCCAACTTAAGCGTGGAGGGAGTCAACGCCAAGTATGATTTCCCGGTCAAGGACGAGCGGCACAAGAAGTTCCTGGACGCCATGCTCAAAGACATCATCATTTCAGGCCAGCTTGACGGTGTCGATATAGTGCATTGTCACACCTGGTACAGCCATTTCGCGGGTATGCTGATAAAGCAGCTGCTAAACG
This sequence comes from Candidatus Omnitrophota bacterium, assembly GCA_026387455.1. GTDB lineage: Bacteria > Omnitrophota > Gorgyraeia > Gygaellales > Profunditerraquicolaceae > JAPLLR01. Next base: position 10,212 of record JAPLLR010000034.1, read on the forward strand.
TCCCCCTTGTCCTGACGACCCATTCTTTGGAGCCGCACCGGCCGTGGAAATTCGAGCAGCTCGGCACCGCCTATAACGCGAGTTCCTGGATTGAAAAGACTGCTTATCAAAACGCTGACGGCGTCATAGCGGTCTCCAAGGCAATGAGAAAAGATGTCAGGGACCTGTATGGCGTGCCTTCTGACAGGATCAAAGTGATTTATAACGGCATTGACCTGAACCTTTTCAGGCCGGTCAGGGACAAGGCAGTCCTTGATAAATATAAAATAGACCCGAAGATCCCGTATATACTTTTTGTCGGTAGGATCGCCAGGCAAAAAGGGATCATTCATCTGGTCAACGCCATTAAGCACATAAGAGCGGGGCATCAGGTAGTTTTATGCGCGGGGGCACCCGACACCAAAGAAATTGCCGAGGAGATGAAAGTCAGGGTCAGCAAAGTCAAAAAGGAAACAAAAAATAAAGTCATATGGATAGAGGAGATGGTTTCTAAGGAAGATGTCATAGCGCTTTATTCGCAGGCAGCGCTTTTTGTATGCCCCTCGGTTTACGAGCCTTTCGGTATGATTAATATCGAAGCAATGGCATGCGAGACCCCGGTAGTCGCGACAAAAGTGGGAGGTATTCCTGAAGTCGTAGTCCCTGGTGAGACAGGGTTGCTGGTGCCGATCAAACCCAAAGGCGCGAATGACTTTGAGCCTGCTGAGCCGGAAAAATTTTCGCAGGACCTGGCTTTCGCCATCAATTCGATCATAGACTCCCCCGATAAACTCAAAAGCATGGGGCTTAGATCCAGGCAGCGAGTAGTGGAATTTTTCAGCTGGAAAAGCATTGCCGAAGAGACATTTGATTTTTATAAACACCTTATTGAGAAAAAGAGCGCAGCGGATATCTTAGGCAAACAGCGGGTGACTATTGAGAATGTCCTGCCTGAGGTGGACAATGGAAAATATCCGATAAAAAGAGTGCCCGGGCAGCGCGTGAATGTAAAAGCCCATATTATTTCAGACGGGCACGATGAAAAGACGGCATATCTATATTATTGCCACGCAACGGACAAAACTTGGCAGGAAATTGAACTAACCCTGAAATATAACGACGAATGGTTTGGGGATTTTAAGATCGAGAAAGAAGGAACCTACTTTTATACAATACGTTCCTGGATCGACCATTTTAAGACATGGCAGAATGACCTTGAGAAAAAGATCGCAGTAAACCAGGATGTTGCCGTAGACCTTTTAATAGGCGTTTCCCTCATAGAAGAAACGCTGGCAAGGACGCAAGATAAAGATAGGATTAAATTGTCCGGCTATATTGAAAAAATCAAGCATAAGGGCAAGGATGGGATAAAGGCAGCCCTAAGCATTGAGCTCCTTGAGCTCATGAAAAAATATCCCGATAATACCCTTATCGCGCAATATCACAACGAACTCGAAGTGAAAGTGGAGAGGAACAGGGCATTGTTTAGCACCTGGTATGAGATCTTCCCCCGTTCAACTTCGGGCTCCTCCGGCAGGCATGGGACCTTTAAAGATTGCGAAAAGCTGATCCCGGAAATCGCGGGTATGGGTTTTGATGTCCTGTATTTGCCGCCCATCCATCCCATAGGGGCCGGGAACAGGAAGGGGAGGAATAATTCTCTTAAAGCGGCGCCGTTAGACCCGGGCAGCCCCTGGGCAGTGGGGGGAAAAGCAGGCGGACATAAGGCAATAAACCCTGAGCTGGGTACGTTTAATGACTTTGCCTCACTGGTCGCCAAGGCCGAAAAACACGGGATGGAGATAGCCCTGGATATCGCTTTCCAGTGTTCAAATGACCACCCCTATATCAAAGAGCACCCTGAGTGGTTCTTATGGAGGCCGGACAAGACTATCCAATACGCTGAAAATCCCCCGAAGAAATATGAAGATATCGTGCCTTTTAATTTCAGGACGGACAACTGGAGACAGCTGTGGGAAGAGCTAAAATCCATCTTTATTTTCTGGGCGGAAAAGGGCGTCAGGATATTCAGGGTGGATAATCCCCATACAAAACCGATCGCTTTCTGGGAATGGGTGATAGCTGAGGTGAAAAAAGAATACCCGGATGCGCTCTTTCTTGCCGAGTCGTTCACCAGGCCTAAGATGATGAACATGCTTGCCAAAATCGGTTTTTCACAGTCATACACTTATTTTACCTGGAGAAATACAAAGAATGAGCTTGCCGAATATATCAATGACCTGACGAAGACCGTGGCCGCCGAGTTTTTCAGGCCGAATTTCTGGCCGAATACTCCCGATATCCTGCACGAGTACCTGCAGAAAGGCGGCAGGAGCGCTTTCATCATACGGCTCGTCCTTGCCGGGACCATTTCTTCGAATTACGGGATATATGGGGGCGCTTATATAACATGCCAGAACGAGCCCTATCCGGAGAAAGAAGAGTATGCAAACAACGAAAAGTACGAACTGAAAAACTGGGATCTTGATGCTGTGGGCAATATTAAGAAAGAAGTCACCCTTATAAACAAGATCAGGAAGGAGAACCCGGCGCTTCAGGAGACAAATAATATAAGCGTCAGGGAAACGAATAACCCAAACATGCTTTTTTACGTGAAGGCCACCGAGGATTTGTCAAATGTGATCATGACAGTTGTGAATGTCGACCCGCACAACACGCATGCGGGCCTGGTAAGCGTGCCGATAGAAAGCCTTGGCTTGTCGGCCGATGACCATTATGAAGTCGAGGATTTATTAAGCAAAAAGACTTTTGCCTGGCAGGGCGAGTGGAACTATGTCGAACTCGATCCTGCCGTTACACCCGCCCATATATTGCGGGTCAAAAAAATTGGTAAGTAGTCGCTTGGGTGAGCGAAATGCGCTTTAGGAATATGTCAAGGCAAAGAAAAGAAATTAAAGTGGTGATTGGGCTGACCGGAAGTTTCGGTAGCGGCAAAAGCACTGTCGCCGGTATTTTTAAGAAAGGTAGGGCCTGCGTTATTGATGCGGACTCACTTGCCCACGAGTGCCTGCGGCCGGGAAGCGCGGCTTATAAAAAAATAATTTCTATATTCGGCAAAGGTATACTCTGCGCAAACAAGATGATCGACCGCAAACGGCTGGGGGAAGGGGTTTTTAATGACCATCGTTTGTTGCTTAAGTTAAACAGTATCATCCATCCCGAGGTCATACGCCGGATCAGGCGCAGCGTCAGAGCTGCTAAATCCGGATTAATAGTCCTGGATGCTCCGCTTTTGATCGAGGCAGGGCTGCATAAAGAAGTAGATAAGGTTGTGGTGGTCGCGGCTAATCAAAATAACCAGATAAAGAGGCTCCAAAGGAGGTGTTCATTAAATAGAGCCGGTATATTAAAACGCATAAACTCACAGATACCACTTAAGAAAAAGATATCCATAGCGGATTTTGTAATAGATAATGACGGTAGTTTAGCTCAAACAAAGAAACAGGTAGATGAAATAAGGAGAGTGTTGTTATGGAAAAGATGGAGAAATTAGATATAAAAAATTTAAAAGATATGAAGATCACTGAGCTCAATAAGCTCGCCAAGGATTTAGGGGTAAACGGCGTAAGCGGGGTGAAGAAACAGGACCTGATATTTAAGATCCTTCAGGGCCAGGCGGAGAAAGAGGGGCTGATGTTCGGAGAAGGCGTGCTTGAGATTCTTCCCGAAGGGTTCGGATTCCTACGCTCACCGAATTACAATTACCTGCCTTGCCCGGACGATATTTATATATCGCCGTCTCAGATACGCAAGTTCGACCTGCGCACGGGAGATACGGTCAGCGGCCAGATCCGTCCGCCAAAGGAGGGCGAGAAGTATTTCGCGCTTCTTAAGGTTGAAGCGGTGAACTTCGAGAATCCTGAGGAGATAAAGGATAAGATAAACTTCGACAACCTTACTCCTATTTATCCGCATGAGGCTTTTAATATGGAGCTAAGGCCGGATGAGATCTCAACCAGAATCATGGGCCTCTTGACCCCTATCGGCAAGGGCCAGCGCGGCATGATCGTTGCTCAGCCCTATAGCGGAAAGACTGTGTTGTTGCAAAAGATAGCCAATTGTATCACAACAAACCATCCGGAAGTGATCCTGATCGTCCTTTTGATCGATGAGCGCCCGGAAGAAGTCACTGATATGCAGCGCCATGTCAAGGGCGAGGTCATCTCATCGACATTTGACGAGCCGCCGGAAAGGCATGTGCAGGTTGCGGAAATTGTCCTGGAAAAAGCGAAGAGACTGGTGGAGCATAAAAAGGATGTAGTCGTGCTTTTGGACAGCATCACCCGTTTAGCCCGCGCCTACAACTCGGTTGTCCCGCATAGCGGCAAGGTTCTTTCAGGAGGCGTTGATTCTAACGCCCTGCAGAAACCTAAGAGGTTTTTTGGCGCAGCACGCGCGGTTGAGGAGGGGGGAAGCTTAACGGTTATTGCTACCGCGCTCGTAGATACCGGGAGCCGTATGGATGAAGTTATCTTTGAGGACACGAGGAGTTGCTGGTCAAGGGCGTTAATCTGCAGAAGATCTGGATATTGCGCAAGGTTTTAAATGAGCTTAACAACGTTGAGGCGATGGAGCTCTTAATTGAAAAGCTAGGTAAAACAAAGAATAACGAAGAGTTCTTGAACAGTATGAACCAATAAGGAATAACCCCTTGCCTAAACGCCCCAAAAATCTCTTCGACCCCACAAGGGGGTCTTCGATATTTTTGGGGCAGGCTGCGGGGTATTTCCCAACGAGTAAAAATAGGAGGAAATAATAATGAAAGAGAAAATTCACCCCAACTATAAAGAAGCGACGATTGTTTGCGCCTGCGGTGAGACGATCCACACCCGTTCAACTAAGCCGAGCATCCGGGTTGAGATCTGCTCCAAGTGCCATCCGTTTTTCACCGGAAAGCATAAGCTGGTTGATTCCGCCGGCCGCGTGGATAAGTTTATGAAGAAATACGGCAAAAAATAATATATGCTTGAGCAGTTACAGAAATTAGTTGTCCGTTACGAAGAGCTGGAGCAGTTGCTCTCTACTCCCGAAGTAGCCACTGACCGGGAGAAGTCTAGCAAGCTGGCTAAGGAGCTGGCGTCTTTGCGTGAGCCGGTGACTTTGTATCGTGAGCATAAACGCTTGGCTAAAGAGATGCAGGATCTTGAGACGGTGCTTAAAGAAAAGCACGACCGGGATTTCGTGGATCTAGCGAAACTTGAGCTTGAGGAGCTGAAGAATAAAGTCGCCGATGTCGAGGTGAAGATCAAGGAAGAGCTCGCTGAAGAGGATGAGTTTGCCGGACGTGATATCATTGTTGAGGTCCGCCAGGGGACCGGTGGAGACGAGGCGGGTCTTTTTGCCGCTGACCTTTACCGCATGTACAAAATGTACGCGGACAGCAAGGGCTGGACAGTAGAAGTGATGTCTTCAAGCAGCAATGAGTCAGGCGGTTTTAAGGAAGTGGCTTTCAGCGTCAAGGGTAGGGACGCCTTTAAAAGGCTGCGCTATGAAAGCGGAGTGCACCGGGTGCAGCGCGTGCCTGAGACCGAGGCTCAGGGCAGGATCCACACTTCAACCGCGACTGTCGCGGTGTTTGTGGAGCCCGAAGAAGTTGACCTTGTGATTTTGCCGTCGGACCTGCGCATAGATACTTATCGCTCAAGCGGCCCGGGCGGGCAGCATATGCAAAAGACGGATTCCGCGGTGCGTATTACCCACGTTCCTACTGGAGCTGTGGTAGCCTGCCAGGATGAGCGGTCCCAGGGGAAAAATAAGAGCAAGGCGATGAGGATCCTGGCGGCGCGCTTAGCGGACCTGAAACAGCAGGAGGATGCCAAGAAACTCTCGCGGGAGAGGAAGTCACAGATCGGTTCCGGCGATAGGAGCGAAAAGATCCGCACTTATAATTTTCCCGACCGCAGGGTCACGGACCACAGGATCAACTTTACTTCGCACCGCCTGGAGCAGATCCTAGACGGCGACCTGGATGAGCTGTCCGA
>JAPLLR010000047.1 GCA_026387455.1 Candidatus Omnitrophota bacterium
TAATACAGGCTTGTTTCAGTAAGGCCGTTGACCAGGAAAGCGATAAAACAGGCAGCCAAAGACAGGGTAACGACTTTCAGATATTCATCATCGACCAGGCGATATGTACGCAGGTTATCACGGAACAACACAAACAAAAACAAAAAGAACAACCCAAGCCCGATCAATCCGGTTTCCCCTGCCATCTGTAGGAAGTGATTATGCGCATACATGGAGTCAGTGGTCTTTGCCCAATCCGGCTCAGGCAGCTTGTAAGTCAGGTAATTCTTAGAAAAAGTATTTACTCCCACCCCCACAACCGGATGGTGCTTGATCATATTCACCGCGTTCTTAAAAACGCTAATCCTGTCGTCATTAAGCATGAAACGAACAGGGTTGTAATTCACCTTCGCAGCCCAATCCCTGATGCTTTGCGGCATTATAAATGGAAATATTAAAAGCAAAATAATCAAGCCCCCAGAAAGCCTCTTAGATTTACGCATTAAACAGATAAATAAAACGCTAATATATAAAGCAAGAGCTGTGCCGCGGGAAAATGTCAACCCGATACCAATTACCGCCAAAGCGGCACCTACCAGCATAATGATCTTCTTTTTACCTTTATAAAAAAACAGAGCCGGCCCGATAATCAGCGGCGCAATAGCGCTTAAATACACTCCGAATACATTGGCATTGGGAAACGCCGCTGTCGCCCGTGTTAAACCGATATTCAAAATCGGCTTAAAGCCCCGGATAAAATCCTTTCCAAAAATTATCTGCCACAGCCCGTCGATAGAAGCAAGTGACACTCCGCAAAGTACAGCGATTACTATGTGTTGAATATGTAACTTGTCTTTTATCTCCTCGGCACAGATCAAAAGTAAAAAGAAATTCTGCATCAGCCTAACCACTCCATGGACGCTTGACCAGAAATCTATAGTATTCTTAAAGGAAATTATCGCGGCGATGATCAAAAGCAAAAGCTGCAGATTTACGGGTGTCGAGATAAAAGGACGCGTGCGGGTTATGATCTTCTTTAAAATAAATGACGCTGCCAACATCCCCATGAATGTAAAGGTCATGCCAGGCGCGATACAAATAGAAAAAGGAAGCATAACAATCGCCCAATAGAGCACAAATTCACTTACCCTTTGTGTTTTCTTCATAGATCTATCCTTTTATGCGGTATTTAATGATACTGAAAACCGTGGCGATCCCGTCGTTTACACGGATCTTCTTACCCTCAGCGTAACTGCGCGGGGTATATTCTATTGGTACTTCGACAATACGCCAATTCCTCTTAAGGGCCTTGGCCACTATCTCAGCCTCAATAGTAAATGTCGAAGATGTAAGTTCGAGGTTCAAAAAATACTCCCTGCGGCACAACTTATAACAAGTAAAGAAATCATTGAGCTTGACGCCGAACATAAAATTGAGGAACCCAGTAAGAAACCTATTTCCCATGCGGGGAACCAGCAATCCGTGATAACCCTGAGTAAATCTAGCGCCCATGACCAGATCCGCAAATCCTTTCTTCATCTCCTCCATCAGCTTCAGATATTCTTCCGGCTTATACTCCAGATCCGCGTCCTGCACGATCACATACTCGCCTTTTGCGTGAGATAATCCCGTGATAAACGCAGAACCCTTGCCGCGGTTCTTGGTATGATGGATCACCTTTATAATCGGCGAATTGATACCCCTAAGGATCTTGCCTGTCCCGTCGCTTGAGCCGTCATCCACGACAACGATCTCTTTATCGATATTCACCGCCTCCACCCTTTGCACCAGGGCGGCAATCGTATTAGCCTCATTGTAAACCGGAATTATCACAGAAAGTAATGGCATGGTTATCCTCTTATGCTCCTAAAAATCGCCCAAAGATATAATCTGATATATCCGGGCAGTAATTTAAATACCTTAAAGCTTGATTTACCCCTGGTCCTTTCTCTCCAGACCGTCGGCACTTCCCCAATTTTAAACCCCTGAAAAAAAGCCTTTAAAGTCACCTCCATGGATATCTCGAACCCCTTAGCCCTTATCTCAACGCTTTGAATGACTTTCTTTCGGTACATCTTAAAAGCATTAGCAATGTCGTGCGTAGGAATTCCAATCAAATAATACATCGAGCGGCCGGCAAAGCCGGATAGCATTGCCTTAAAACGCGAACCGCCAAACCTGCCCCCTTCTTTTGTGTAGCGGCAGCCGCAAGCCACATCAAAACCCTGATTGATCTTATCCCATAACAGCTTAATGGTCGATAAATCATCGCACAAATCGCCCATAACCGGTATGACTACCTCGCCGCCCGAAGCGTCAAAACCGGTACGGATAGCATTGGCAAAACCCTTATCTCGCTTATTCTCAACCAGCAAGACATTTTTGTATATATTGGCTAACCCACTTACAATCTGCGCAGTTTTATCAATAGAGTGATCATTGACCACCACCAGCTCATGCTCAATAGTCACAGAGCTCTCTATTTTGGTGATCACATCATCAATATTCTCTTCTTCGTTATACGCGGGAATGATTATTGATAGTTTCATTTAGAAATTCTATCTTAAGACTTTGTAAATATGTACTGTTTGATTTGAAAACACTAGGCCGAATTTATCAGAGTGCGCCCTTGCCCAGGCATCTTCCATAGGAAATTCTATCATATTAGTCTGATGCAAAGAATAAACAAACAAATAGTCCGCTTCGCGCCTTAATAGATTTGCCAGCCACACGGAATAACTGCCATCAGCGCGATAATTTCCTTTTTCTTCAAAGCTCTTGTGGACGCTTGAGAAATCCCTTCCCCATCGGTAAAAGCTTTTCGGAAAGTAGTACAATTTCACCGGATCAGTATAATTAAGCGAAACATAAAAGACATTGTTCTTAAAATGCTCACCATACAAGGGAAACGGCACCGGCTTTCCGGCATAGGCGATATTATTGCCGACAGTATTGGCATTCAACCACTCCCAAGCTTTAGTAGCTTCAGGCCAGAATCCGGTATATTTAGTCATCTGGCAATAGCTCTTAAACTCATTTTTGCTATAGCGGCCGGCCGCAACCCCTAGAACAAAGAGCGCGATAAGGCTAACTATTGTAGCAAACCTGCTGAAGTTATTCTTTAGATATTTGTAACCGGGCAGAATTAGCAAAAATAAAATAAATGTAAGGCCCATAGAAACGCCCAGCTCAAGCCTCCGCGCCATTTCAGGAAACGCGGCCAGCACACAAACCAGCACCATCCAGCGCACAGCTTTCTTAGAAAAATTAACCCGGCTCAGAGCATAAAACGCCAAAATATACCCTAAGGCAAACATGGGATAAATATAACGCACATTAGGCAAAGCAACTAGATAGCGATAGGCCAGGAACATAAACACAAAACTTGCCAACAGCATTACTTCATACAATCTGATTTTTCTTTCCTTAAAAAACAAATAAATCAGCGTTATAATCCCGGGGATAATAAACAGGATCGTGCCAGCGCCCATTCCCTCGCGAAAAAGTATATTGCTGATACTGTATTCGTCAGGACTTACGAATGCGGTAAAATTTGATTTATCCATGACCCCCTTAAATATGACTTTGCCAAACACTTGGAACTCCAAAGGGTACAAAGGATTTCCTGTAAGCAAATAGTTACGGATATAGCTAAAGCCCCCTAGAGCAGCTGCGGCAATGACAAAAACAACCAGCGGCATAACAAAACCTGATTCCGATTTATTCTTAAAAAGAACATAGATAGAAAACAAAATCAGAATTAGGCTAAAGTTCAAGGCAATGGTCTTCGTCCCGACAAGAAGCCCCACCGATAAACCAAACAATAAAGCGTTCTTAAGGCTGGAAACTCTATGCAGGTTGATTAGGAAATTTAAGGAAACCAGGAACCAGGCGCATACCATAATATCCACGTAAGCGATGTTCATCTGCTTGAAATAATTCGGGGTGACCGTCATCAGCAGCGCGGCAAAAATAGAATATTCCTGTGAAACGCACATCTTACGGCTTAGCTTATATATACTTAAAGCAGCCATTGCAAGAAATGGCAGTTGCCCAAGATCCGCCAGAAATACGCTCTTAAAAGGGAAAATAAACCATAGGTAAATCAGGCTACCGTTTATAGGAAAATATGACGGACAGGGATTATCGCCGATGACTATCGGCACATCCAGATTTCCGGATTTAAACCACTCAACCGCGAAGGTAAAGTGATAATTAAGGCTATCCCAGCCAAAAGGGGCATTAGCCAGGTTGAGGACGATCTTGACCAAGGTAAAAGCAGTCACCCCGCAGATAAAGAAAATAATGAATTTGTTCACTGGAAAACCCTTTATCGCCTGAGTAAGGTTTCCAGGAACTTGAGGTCTGATCATCTTAACCCCGGGAATAAACAACAATACCAACATAGCAAGTGTATTGATCAGATACAGGTTCTCGATACGCAAAACACCAAACATCCCCAAGGCCTGCTGGGTAATAACAATATAAGTAAAATAAAAAAGCGCGCTAGCTAAGACTCTATCCCCTGCTTCAAGATAATAAAAAAACCGGCGGGTTAATTCACGCGCCAAAAGAACCACCGGAAAGTTTAACAAGACGAACGCGATCATTTCTTGAGTACCGCCATGTAATGCACACCGAATTTACGAAAAAATATCCGCTCGCAGAAATTGTTTACTTTACAGAAACTATTAAACATAAACTTAGGGATTATGTGAGGGAAAAAAGTATAGTAGTGTAACTCCTGGACTTGAAATATGCTCTGGCGCAGAAGGCTTTGAGGAGAAACCCAATTTTCTCCCCCGAATTTATCGATTTTATTGGTAAGAGGAAAAATGTAATTAAGGAATAGCCTGAACAAAAAAAAGGTGTTTAGTTCATGGATGATCAGTAAACCGCCTTTTTTAAGTATGCGATGCGCCTGAGACAACGCCAAACTTAACTGCTCGAAATCCTTTAGATGATGCAAGCTGTTCACGCAATAAACGAAATCAAAACTAGCTTCCGGAAAATCAAGCGCTAAGATGTCCCCCTGTCTAATCAACGCTAAATTATTTGAATTATGCCTTTTAGCTTCTTTAACTAATGACGCGGAATTATCTATCCCCGTCATTTCATATCCCAGCTTTGTAAAATTGCTAACATACCAACCTGTGCCGCAGCCAAGGTCAATACCTCTACCTTTATCTATCCCGTATTTCTTTAGTGCTGCAGCAGCGAGCCCGGTCTTTTTGGCAAGCAGGAATACCCGGATATGTTCCGGCAGCTGCTCATCATAAGTAGAAGCAATAGTATCAAAATGAATGTGTTGATCTTGCATATTAAAAACCTACGACTTGCAAACAGCGATGAAGTCTAAAGAATCTTCAAGGTTACCCCGCGCGATCTTAAAACTCTCGGGGCCTGCGTTAATATAAAGCTGTTTTAGTAACCCAATTTTCTTAAGTCGATGGAAAAAATTAAGCCGCGCCGTGCGCTTAAGCCCAACGATACTCACAGAGCCGTAATAAATCTCCAATAAACCCTTAAACTCTTGATATGTATATTCCTTCACATGAAATTTATTAGCGGGTGTGGTCTGACCGGGAGAAGAGTCTTTGATATTGCAGGTTGAGACGATAAATGAGCCACCTGGGAGAAGTAGGGAACGGATATTCTTCAAAAATGAATCTGTGTCCGTCAGATGCTCAATTACCTGAAAACAGCATATAGCCTCAAATTTATCTGAAATTGTGTGCAAATTCTTTACATCAAGCTGACGGTAAGTGAGATTGACTCTGGCGTATTTTTCCCGGGCGTACTGGACAGCCTCAGCGCTATAATCCAGGCCGGTAACACTCTTTGCAACGGAGGAAAGATAATGGCTGCCGTAGCCGTCACCGCTACCGATATCAAGCACAACTTTAGCGCAGCAATAATCTAAGGCGTACTGGTAGGCGCAAAAGTGCCGCGCGATCATCAGGGGGGTTTCTTTTGCGAGAAGAATTCTCTCGCCGGTGTTTGTTATTTCGGTCATTTAATCTCAGTTAGCTTTGCGCTATTGAGAAAACCGCCGGCTAGGATCTTGATCAAAACAGGAGTATTGTCTGAACCGTTCTTTAACAACACTATATCGACCTTGGATTTATGGTAGGGATTCTTATCCTTCCTGCGGATAGTCGACTTTACGATATAGATTCTGTAGGTCTTTCCTTTGATCAAAATGTCTTTGGGCTCTACGGTCCCCTCAAAAATATAATTCTTCTGGTTAGTGTTGACGTTAAACTCGATATTTTTAGCCTTATCCAGGTCCATTCTACGGATATTGGCTATCAAAGAAAGGTGATCCTGCGTATTAGGGAAGATCTGGCGGCTTGTGCCTGCGACAGTTATAGTGAGCTTTTTCTGGTCATAAACAGCTTCCCGGTAAAGGTCCTGCTTGCCGGTGATTACAATCTTTTCCTTATACTCGAGAACATTGAAATTGGCCCTCTCCATGTAGGAATCAAAGATAGCATAGGCATTAAAGAGCTTGGAAAGATAATCGAGATTCTTGCCGGTTGCTGTCAAGTGATATACCTGCTTTCCTTTAAAATCCTCCTCCTTAGGAACGCCGATAGTCGCTTCTGCTATGGGAACTAGGGTCAAAAGATAAGCCTTGAATTTTAGGTCCCCTGGCTGCTGCAGCTGGTCTTTCTCAATAAGATTAGATATGACGAATTTATAGTCTAGATTACGAGAAGAAACAAACCAGAAAAGTAAAACAACGACTAATATGATAAAAAGAAGCTTTTTCATCTCATCTCCTAATCCAGAAGGATAGGCCTTACTATCCTATTAAGTAAGGGCCTTATCCCAAGGGATAGGCCTTACTATCCTATTAAGTAAGGGCCTAAAAAAGTGTATAGATAAACGGAGCCACAGCGCTGCCCTGCGAAAAAAATATTAAAATACCCAGCAATAGCAAAACGATAATGATCGGCGCAAGCCACCATTTCTTCCTTACCCGCAGGAACTGCCAAAATTCATTAATAATTGAAAGCTTTCCCATTAAAATTGCCTTTCGTAATTTAAAGGATTAAAAGGAGTTTTCTCTTTGGGCTTCCAGTAAGAATCCTTATCTTTCTCTATGCTCCTGTCCAGCAAATCTATTTTAAATATTTTAATACCAATACTTATCGGTGTAAAGAACAAATAAAACAAGATGCACAGGATTATGCGGGTGTTAACCCAGCCCAAAATAAAGGCGAATTTCATCCATATTATATACAAGGGTTTTAGTAAAACCGGAGCAGAAACAGCTAGGGCTAAAAAGAAACCGGAAGCTACCTGTAATGCAAAATTACTATTGTACCGCTTTAGAAAAACTACTATGGCGATAACCGATAATGCCAGGCTCATGGTTATCCCGAAACTGCGCAGACTCTTTTTATCAAGCTTAAGTTTGTCCATATTTAATCCAGAAGGATAGGCCTTACTATCCTATAAAGTAAGGGCCTAATCCAGCTCAAACTCCTGCTGCCACTTGGTATCTTTCTCAAGCGGCTTCTGCTTGAGTTTATCCAGCATGATACTGCCCATCACCAAATAATCCATTTCCGTGCGCATGAAGCACCGGAAAGCATCCTCAGGCGTGCACACCAGCGGCTCGCCCCTGACATTAAATGAAGTGTTGATAATCACCGGACAACCAGTCAAATCAAAGAAAGCTTTGATCATATCGTAATAAAGCGGATTATCTTCCCGTTTAACTGTCTGAACCCGGGCAGAATAATCCACGTGCGTGACTGCCGGGATCTGGGACCTGCGGACTTTCAGCTTGTCAAATCCAATAGCCTTATCTTCAGCCCGCAGGCATTTATCTCCGCTTACAGGAGAAACTAATAACATGTAAGGGCTTTCTTCCTCCATCTCAAACCACTCAGCCACCTCTTCTCTTAATACCGTCGGAGCGAATGGCCGGAATGACTCGCGATACTTGATCTTTAAGTTCATACGCGACTGCATCTCGGAGCTACGCGCATCTCCAATGATACTACGAGCTCCCAAGGCCCGCGGACCAAACTCCATCCTGCCCTGAAACCATCCGATAACATTACCTTCATCGATCAACTGTGCCGTCTTTTCGGAAATCTCAGGATAAGACACTTTCTTATAAGGAATATTTTCTTTCTTTAAAAACGCCTCAATATATTCGTCGCTATAATGCGGCCCAAGTAAAGTTGCGTGCTGAAAGTCTTTTTTGTCATCTACTTCGCGCTTATTTCCCAGATACCTATACCAACCCACTAATGCCGCACCCAAAGCACCTCCCGCATCTCCGCTTGCCGGCTGGATCCAAACCTCTTTAAACGGGCCTTCGCGCAGGATCTTTCCGTTTCCTACACAGTTAAGCGCCACTCCTCCGGCAAGACAAAGCTTATCCTGTTTGGTCACTTCATGAACATGATGCGCCATCTTTAGCATTATCTCTTCAGTGACTTTCTGAATGGATGCGGCGATATCCATATCTTTTTGGGAAATCCTGGTCTCAGGCCTTCTTGGTGGTCCACCGAACAGCTTTTCGAACCTCCAATTGGTCATACGCATACCGTAGCAATAGCCAAAATATTTCATATTCAGCTTAAATGATCCGTCATTTTTAAGATCAAGCAAATTATCTTTAATCAAATCCACATATTTGCACTCGCCATACGGAGCAAGACCCATCAATTTATATTCCCCGGAATTAACCTTAAATCCGGCATAGTACGTAAAAGCTGAATAAAGTAAACCCAGAGAATGCGGAAAACGCAGATCTTTCAACATCTCAATTTCACTATCAATACCCACGCCAAAGCTAGCGGTCTCCCACTCCCCTACTCCGTCCAAAGTCAAGAACGCCGCCTCCTTAAAAGGTGATGGGTAAAATGCGCTGGCTGCGTGCGACTCGTGATGCCCGGCAAAAATAATTTTACCCTTATACCCCGCTAACTCTTCTCTGATCACCTCGGGAATCCAAAGCTTTTGCTTAAGCCATAAAGGCATTGCCTGGATAAACTGCCTCACCCCCATCGGAGCATAGCTTAGGGAGGTTTCAAGTATACGTTCAAACTTAATAAACGGCTTCTCGTAGAAAACGACGACATCCAAATCGCTGACTTTGATTTTACCTTCCTGCAGGCACCAATTAATAGAGTGAATCGGAAAACGAAAATCATGCTTCTTGCGGCTGAAGCGCTCTTCCTGAGCAGCAGCGACAATCCTGCCGTCCTGCACAAAACATGCCGCGCTGTCGTGATAAAATGCCGAGACTCCGAGAATGTTCATGGGCAAACTTTATTTATAATCATTACTTTAGGATTTTTTGAATTTCTTTACAAACAAGTTCCGCTTGCAAATCGCTTCCCTTATCATTTAAATGAACATGGTCATAGAACAAATCAATATTGGAATCGTCTTTTGGAAAATATGACACCACATCAACAAGAAAACAGCCGTTTCTTTTTGCAGTCTCTTTTATTATCGAATCATACTTCCAATAAAGAGCATTGCGAAACTCCCTGATCTCTTTGTCAAAAGCGAAGTACCCTAGAGAAGGGAATTTCTCAACTACTTTCTTATAGTAGCTTTCCGTCATATCAGGGGCGACTAACTGCGGCAATGTCAAGACCAGCACTTTTACTCCCTTGCCCCTGGCAAAAGCCAACAAAGAATCTAAGCAGCGTTCGTATATTCTATTCGCCCTTTCCATATAAAAACTATTGCTAGCATAATATTTGTAAGATTCTTTGACTACGCTTAAAACCTCAACATCACTGCTTTTCTTCTCTTCGCTAAATAACTTCTTTTTGTTCTTCCAACGCAAGATCTTGTAATGCCACTTTTTGATCATCCGGACAGAAGCAAGCTTATCCTCCAGCTTCACTGCTTCTTTTTTCTTAACCGGATAATTCAACCGATTGGCGCCGACGAAAACACCCTCGTAGCTAAAATTGATATTATCATTTAGCCCAAGCGAAAATGGCCTGCCAAGCTCATTCCATCCTATAGAAACAATAATCATATCAGGCTCATAGTCAGCTAATTCCACGACATAGCTGATTAGGCTTTGCAGGCATAGATACCCCGGAATCCCGGCATTTATAACTTCAATCTTCCTGCTTCTCAGGCGCTCCTTAAGCTTACTCTCCAATAGACTCGTATATGTATGCGCATCATCAGATACCCCTACGCCGAAGGTACAGGAATCACCGATCGCGATGATCCGATAAACACCTTCTTGTTTCTTCCGGGTAAAATCTTTACCCCTGAAACCAAATGAATTCAGGCTATACCTAGTCGCCTGATCTTCCCGTTCAGGAACCGAAGCTGCGGTTCGATACTCGAGAAATGGAACCTTTACCGTAAACTCCACATTTTTATGCTTGTCCTTAGAATAGTATATGCGACAGGATATCTCGAAGATAATAGCAAAAGCCATAAACCAAAGCACCAAACTGAATAAGAAAAAAAACAATTTCTTCATATTGACACACCCCTGTTTAGTTTCTGCATTATCCCCAGCTTAAACAATTCCTTATGCCTGCAATCGTTATCTCTGACAAATTCATTATATGAAGAATTGTCCGTAATATCGTCGGCAAGCATATAGCCATCCGGCTTTATATATTTCCAGGCCAGCTTAAATTCAAACATCATATTTTCATAACTATGCTCGCTATCATGATAAAAGATATCTATTGCCTGCAGCTTTTTCATTAGAGGTTCAAGCATATCTCTTGATGACCCGATGATCAAATCCCACCTGCTGCGCAAATCATCCGAAACCAGCCAGCCCGTCTGCTTCTCTATCACCTGGCCAGGCTGATTCGGCAGGTCAATTGAATAAAGCCTCCCCTTTTTATTAGCCTCTAGAGCATGCAATATGAAAGCCGAAGAAAATCCATTGGCAACACCTGTCTCTACAACGTGTTCCGGTTTTAATATCCGTGTAATCACGTATAAAGTTGGGGCGCGAAAAGGAGCAAGCATTGTCAGGTTTGAGAAACCAACCGGGCTATCAGATCTTTCAGCGATATCTTTTATGAAGTCTGATTCAAAGATCTCGCAATAAAGTTTCTCCACTTCTTTATTAGACAACCCGGCAAAAGAAGCAACGGCTCTTTTATAGCTCCAGTAAGCCGCTGAATACTGTGCCGCCTTGATCGGGCTCTTTAATGCAATAGCGATATTCTTAAATTTGATCATTTTAAAACCCCTATTGATTTAATAAAGGCCCGGATGGCTCCGCGACAACCTCATATAAATCAATAGCTCCTTTGTTATAAATACACATTATTTTATCATTGGTACATTCCTGGGCCGGAAAACTTTTGACTAACTTCAGCCCAGAGCTGGAAGGGATCTTCTTTAGCTCATCCGCATCCTCTTTAAGCTCAGTATTTAAATACCCATCAACATGTACCAATACATATTTTACTTTCATTGATCTTAATATACCTGCGGTACGCGGATCGGATAACTTAACTAAACCTTGGGCAAACTTATTTGCCCGGGTCTCGGGTAGTGTTCCATTTATCATTTTCTTCTCATGCTTTACTTGATATAGCTTATACATTTCATTAGGAGAGTAAGCATCCAAAGGATATTCAGCAATGATTATCTCTTTCGGCTGCTCTTTTAGCCAAGAATAAACAGCGGGACAATCAATGACATTTATAACCTTATAAGGCGGCCAGGTCCAAAATTCAAACAAAACAATAGCGCAAAACAAGACTGTGGCTAATGTTTTCGCTATTTGAGTCCTTAATCTGCCTATGGCATATTTTAATCCAAATCCCGCCAACACCGCTACCGCAAACATCAATACCACGCCAAACCGGCAATACGCCCTGAACATCGGCAGGATCTTATGCATAAAAAATGACGGCATATATAGTTTTACAGGCCCGATCTGCCACCATGGCGGCTGCGAAAAAAGCCAAGCCCCCACAGCTAACAAGAAGAAAAAATTAAAATAAAAGCGATCACTATCCTCAGTTAGCATTTTTCTCTTTCTAAAAGCTAAAAAAGCTAGGATTAAAGGCAGGAAGCCTAAATAAAGCGTATGTTCAGTAAAGCTTGCCCCGTAAAGATCTCCCCCAACAAATTGTTCGGTAAATTTGCCGAATATGGGGTGAGCTACCGGAGGCAAAATATAACTTAAAGGCTTAGCCGATTGCATAAAAATATCATCAAATGGCCGCTTATAAACATTCCAAGCCGAAGAAGCTCTCTGCTGAGGGGCAAATATATTCTCAAAAACCGACCAAAACTGAGGAAGGAGAAAAATAGCGGCAACAGCTGATAAAAACAAAATATTTGTGATATATTTCTTATTCTGCCTCCACTTAAAAACCAAACAAATAAAGAATATAAACAAAATTAAAATACAATAATACATCACTGCGTAATTAATCGCAGCTAAGACCAGACTTAATACATAGAGAGATTTATTAACCAGCCTTAGGCTTTCTTTTAAGCGCAGCAGACTCCATAACAATAGTGGCATAGGCCAGACATACATCTCTCCCAAATGCTGCCAGGAACGCACAAAGATATAGGGACAGAACCCAAAAATAATACCTGAAAATATGGCAATACGATAATTTTTCGTCAAACGATAGACTAAAAGGTAAGTAAAAAAAGCACTCAAAAAAATGCAGAGAATGACCTGCAGATTATAAGTCATAACCGGAGTTGTCAACAATGCCAACGCGTGATTAATAAAGAACCAAACGTAACTCACAAGATGATTTGAATAAATAGCGATCCCGAAAGGATAAGCTATATAATCGGTATTAACCATAGAAAGATGGTTAAGAAACGCGAATTTTATCCTCCAGGCATTCCAGACGATTATGAAAGACTCATCAGTAGAAAAGAACCCGGGCATGCAGGTCTTGATCTTTAAGACCAAAGGATAAGTCGTGATCAATATTAACCCAAAAAAAATAACCGTCGGCCTGACTATATGAATAAGAAATTTATTTTTCGTATCTTTTTGCATGTTCCAATCCTTTATATTTTAAAGAAATAAAACAATCGGCTATCCCGGGAACAAAATAAGTAAAAGCGGTGAAAAGCTGAGAAGCTAGAGAAAAACCCGGACGAAAGATTATCGGGATCTTGCCTTCTTTATAGATACGATTACAGATAAAACGCGCTCCAAATCCATAAACCGAATAGCCCAAATCTTTGAAATCTTTGACCTCGTAACCGCTTTTATGTCTCTGGTAGACATTCTCCTCCTCTTCTTCATGAGGAGAGAACTTTGTAACCCCTCTTGGAACTCCGACAATCAAAAGCGACTTGCAAACCCTTTCCAGCTGACTCAAAATATCATCCTCTTTTTCTATATGCTCTACTACATGAGAAGCAATCGCTACATCAAAAGCTCCGTCTTTTAACGGTAGATTACGCAGATCCGCGCAGACTACCCAACGATAAATATTCCTATTCTTTAGCTCTCTAAGAGTCGGAAAGTGAATATCGATACCCAGACTTGATTCCATGCCCATATTAAATTTCTTAAGCCTGGACATCATCGCCCCGTCTCCGCACCCCAGATCACAACAAGTCTTAGTCCCTCTGATTTTCCTTATTTTTCTAGAGATTATCGCTTCTTGGCTAAAAAGGTAATACCTGGACACGCAATTCTCTATATCTTTTATTATCTTAAACATTTACGGTTACTTTTCTGCTTTGATAACTAAAAACTGGCCCAGCCTGTTCATTAAAAACTTGTTTCCCAGAAGCCTGTGCAACCACTTAAGCTTGCTATTCACATCCACCCCTCCGTAAGCAAAGGTGGTCACCTCAAAATCTATCTTCTTAAACTTTTTGAATAACGGGGTGGCATCCTTGCGGGAGAACATCTTTGATAGCGGCGTAAAATCATAATGCTCGCTAATTAATTTCTCCTCGGAAATAAACAACCTTTTAAATCCAAAGCGCAAATTTATATACAAATAGGCGTAACCCTTATGATAAAGCATGATTGTACACTTGCCACCGTTTTTCAAAACACGATATGCCTCATCTACTGCCTTTGAAGTGTCAGGGGTGTGATGCAAGACCCCGAATGAATAGTACGCGTCGAAGCAATTATCTTTAAAAGGAAGATTTTCCGCGTCTGAATTAACCATAGATCCGGTTAACCCGCAATAGTTAAAACCGGACTTCGTCAGGCGCACGTTATCGAAAGATAGATCAAGACCTACTGCCGACATTCCCCGCTCGGCAAAATTCCTTAAGTCAGCTCCCAAGCCGCATCCTACCTCTAAAACCCTACCCTTCGAACCCGAAAGCTCTTTAATCAAAGGGACTACATAAGGCTCATTAGCTACCCGGTACCTGTCTACGTTTTTAAAAAAATCCTTATTGATTTCAGGTGACTCAGTCTTGCCTTGTTCCAATCCCGGGACGTTCTTTGACCAATGCTCTTTGTTTAAACCTTTTACTTGTTTTTTATTATTCATAGTTTTAATTAGTAGAAAAAGTTTTCTTTAATAACGGTCCGAATATCTCCTGTGTGGTATAGCGTTTAGCAAACTCAAAGGCATTGGCCCTGAAAACATTCCATTTAGAATCATCGCTGAGTATATAACTTACGGCATTTACCAATGAATCGCAATCAAATTCTATCGACTTGCCTGCTCCGGCAGCCTCTATCTCATCCGCCACTGAAGGCGCTTTTGAAATAACTACCGGCACACCGCAGAATGCGTATAATTTAGGCTTTCCGGGATCAGCATACAAGGTAGGGTTGTCCTCTGAAGGTACATACAAAGCAATGCCTAATGCACACCTAGAAACGACCTCAAAAAGCTCCTTTTCCTCTTTGATAAAACCCAAAAAATCAAAATAAGATAAAATTCCCAGACGCGCAACTTGCTTCTTCGTATCACTCCAACTTCCTGCGCCTATTATCCTTACCCTTATCTGCGGGAATTTAGCGACCAGCTTAGGCATAGCTTCTATCAAAAGATGCAGGCCATGCAGATACCCTGAAGTCCCGACAAAAACCAACGACCAGCGATCTACCTGCATAGCGTCCCTACAATTCAATGATGATTCATCAAAAGTAAGCGGCGCTAAATCCGCTACATAAGACTCCCTAGGCATTCCCCCGAAACGCTCCCTTGCTTCAGCAATGCGGGGCGAAACAAGCCATATAATGTCACTTGCCCTGATACACCACTTGTCTACAATCGCAAACATCACCAAGTCAGGGGATCTGTTCACCGGAGGAAAATAATCGCAGCTGTAATAAATCACCTTATGCACAATCTTGAGTCTTTTGAGAATTATCCCCAACAGCGTAGGAAAGAATCCGATGCCCAGAAAGAAACGCTCCTTGCCTTTTGTCCGGAATCGCAGGCCGCACCAGACAGCTTCCCAGAAATATAGCGCATATGCGCATAAAAACAAGAACGCTTTAATGAACTTGATCCTGGGGCTCAATATATTAAAGAGCTTATGCTCATAGATCTTTTGGCTATTTTCGTAAATACTATAACGGGCATCATTGTAATTTGCGAAAATATTGCTAAAGCCCAGCACGCAAAAGCTACCGAATCTATCCTTAAAGAACTGCTCAAGAACCTCTAGCCTTCCGGTCAACACATGCCCGCATATAATAAGGGCTTTTTGATTTATCTGGGACATTAAATTAGGCCTTCTTAAAAACTCCGGTGACCTTACGAAAAACACCTATTGGACTTTTCACTAGGTTATACATTAACCATAACGCTTTGTCTTTAAGGCTAACCTTATCCAGGGCAAGCTTGTTAAGAAACTTTTGCACGGAAATCGCCTTTTCCTGCGAAACAGTATCGCAATAATACATGGCACAAGGATTAGCCTGTTCTTTTGCAAATTGAGCAAAATAATCAGCCTCCACTAATCCCCTCTCCTTACATATCTCATTTAACTCTGCGCCCGGATAAGGCGTGGCTATAAAAGTCTGGAAATGATCGATCTTAGAAATATTTCTTATAATAAAATCCCTTGTCATTAGCAAATCATCTTCGCTCTCTCCGGGAATTCCCACCATAAATGTACCCATGACTTTTAATCCCGCATCCTTCGTCACTTCAATAGCCCGTTGATTAAAATCAATACTCACGTCCGTTTTTTTCAGGAATTTCAATATTTTATCTGAGCCTGTTTCAAAACCATAGTCCACCTGTACACACCCTGCGTCTTTCATCAGTTTTAACAGATCCAGATCCTGCCAATCTATCAGATTAGCCCTGCCCTGCACCTCCCACTTCAGCTGCTTATTTATACCTTCTGCAATAAATCTATTGCATATCTGCCTAACCCTATCCTTATTGATTATAAAAGTATCGTCCGTAAAGAAAAGTGACTTCACTTTATGTACACGGATCAATTCTTTTACTTCAGCTATGACATAATCTACCGGAAAGTATCGAACCTTCTTGAATACGATGCCACATGAACAAAAAACACAATCATAAGGACATCCTCTGGATGTGTGCAGCGTAGTTATCCGATTTCCGGAAAGTCCGCGAATTACTAGATAATGCGAAAGATACCTTTCCATATTAAAGAGCGACCTGTCAGGAACGGGGATACTCTCTAGCGGCATGATTTCCGGCCGCGAGGGAGTACGAATAAACTCAACTCCCTTTATAAAAGCCAGTCCCGCAACGCTCCGGAACGCTTCGTACCCCTGCCTTCCCCCTCTCACAAGACCAACGACTTCCCGGAAAGTTTCTTCTCCTTCTCCGAGGATACCTATATCAAAACTGCCTTTTCTTAAAGTCTGCTCCGGCTCTGCCGAAACGTGTATTCCGCCTATTATCTGAAAGATCTGCGGAGCTTTCCCGCGTATAATCCGGGAAAATTTCACAGTCAGCGCGATTTGCGGGCTTAAAGCAGTAAATCCTACGATATCCGGCTTAAATGCCAGGATATCTCTGACCACATCCTTAGAATGATTTCCGTCTATTATACACAAAATATATTTTCCTTGCTCGTATTTCTTAAGATAAGAAGCAAGATAAGCCAGCCCCAAAGGAGGATAAGGACCCTCCAATGGCGGATTAACTAAGCATATGCGTGTTTTGTCTGACATAAATATAAAGATTATTATTTTTTAAATCTAAGATCCGAACAGAACTGTCCTGGCCCTTTTTAACAATACTTTTAATTGATGCGCTGTTTTAATCTCCTTCAGTATGCCCATGATAATATTCGGCCTAAGATAAAATTGCAGCACAGCTTTCTTAAGATAGCGATTAAGTTTGGTATCATCTATTTCGGATACCTGGGGAACAATCTGATAGTACAAAAACTTACCCCAGTCGGGAGAGTCAGTGTTTATTTTCTTTTTCCATATATCGTAGAGCTCACTTCCAGGCAAAGGCATTACCGGCGAGAAACTGGCTTTATCAATACGTAATCTCTGAGAAAACTTGATAGTCTGACGGATGTCCTCTTCTGACTCCCCGGGGTAACCGATCAGGAAGAAACCGGTTATATTTATCTTTGTAGTATCTTTGATCAAAGATACCTGTCGCTCGATCTCTTCCACCGTAACATTCTTCTTCATCATCTTAAGGACTCTGTCCGAACCTGATTCGATACCGAGCGCAAAAGAATAACATCCGGATTCTTCCATTTTCACCAACATCTCTTTATCCAACTTATCCGCTCTTATGCCGTTAGGACAGGCCCACCATATATTTAGACCCTTCGACCGGAGGC
Source organism: Candidatus Omnitrophota bacterium (assembly GCA_026387455.1). GTDB lineage: Bacteria > Omnitrophota > Gorgyraeia > Gygaellales > Profunditerraquicolaceae > JAPLLR01. The sequence continues at coordinate 17,716 of JAPLLR010000047.1, forward strand.
CCTCGCAAAATTCCATAACATATTCTTTTTGAAGGGTAAAATTGTCGTCTTCGATATGAAATTCCCTTACTCCAAACCCGGTATACAAATAGTTGATCTCATTTAAGACGCTTTTAACACTCCTTCTTCTAAGCTTTCTGCCGGTACTCTTAAATCCCGCGCAGAAAGTACACAAATACGGACATCCCCTTGAAGTTATGAGCGGGGCAACAGGATAAGACTTCGAGAATGTGCCATGGGGGGAGATCGGGTAGGCCCTCGGATCGATCAGGTCCCAAGCCGGATCAGGGATCTGATCCAAATCTGAACAAAATCTTACTTCATTCACGTCTACGCCCTCAGAACTGTCCCTAAACGCTACATTGCTTATTCTGGAAACCAAAGAAACATCGCGCAGCTCGCTTTTTGAAAAACTCATCAACGCAACAACCGCCTCTTCCCCTTCGCCTACCACAGCGCAATCCGCCTCTGAAAAAAATCTTAATGCGTGCCCAGGATCTCCGGAGGGATGAGGCCCTCCTATTAAAATGATGGCTTCAGGCAAAGCCTTTTCCGCCGTTTCCATCATGAGTTTGGCGCTTAATAAACTGTTTGTATATACCTGAAATCCTATTAAGTGGAAATTATTCGCCTTTAGATATGTAACGAATTCCTGCGGATCAAAAGACTTCTTATTGCAATCCAGGATGCAGGCTTCGAACCCGTGCTTTCTAAGAGATGCCGCAAGGTAACCCAACCCCAGATTCGGAATCACGGCATAAGAATAACTGTCTTTAGGTTTTACTAGAAGCGCTTTTTTCATTATTCGCGGTTTCTTTAACTCTTGCTTTTGCGAGGAGTGATCACATTGAGCTTATCTACTTCTATATGCTGGATTGTATCCTGAATCTTTTTCCTCGGAGAGACCCGCTCCAGTTCTTTTATCAAAAATTTCAGATTATCCACAAACTCCTTATCGCTGATATGGCTTAAAGAGATCCAGATGCTACCTATACCGCTGGAATCAAACCTGTTCACCATAATATAATGATTCTTTTTGACCCACTCCTTATCGAAGATTAGCCCATATTTTTCCGGATGTTCCCATATATCCGAACCCGGAATAGGCGCTAAAACCGCTAAATTCCATTCCCCCGGCTGAGTTTCCTCGATTAACTTAACCGTGTTTTTCACTGACTCCAGCGTCTCACCTGGATTTCCGTACATAATGCTGCAGCGCACAGGTACTCTCGCCTCTTTACAGGCAAGCAAAGCCAACCTGTTCTGTTCAGCGGTAGCGTGCTTTTTCATCTTAGAAAGAACGTTATCATCTCCGGACTCAACACCAAAGGTTATGCTTACAAGTCCAGCATCCTTCATCATTAAAAGCATTTCTTTATCGATGGTATTCGTCCTTGACCAGCAACGCCACTTTAAATTCCTGATCTTGAATTCCTTGCAGAAAGCGCTGACTCTCTTTCTGTCTAAAGTGAATATATCATCGTAGATTACAAACTTTCGGCATTCATATTCACTGATTATAAAATCGATTTCCGAAAGAACGTTCTCAACAGACCTGTAGCGCGTCTTTGTGCCTACGGTGACCTTATCACAGAAGGCGCAGGAATAAGGACAGCCGCGCAGGGTCACGATATGGATAGCCTTCTCCCCTTCAATAGTGCGCTTATATTTCTGGATATCAAATACATCCCGGTCCGGAAACGGCAGGGAATCAAGGTCATTGATCGTCGCCCTCCCGCCGTCCTTAAACTCGCCCTTGGGACCCAGAAAACATGCCCCAATGATATCTTTAAGAGCAGTCCCCAAAACTATCTGGCTAAAGGCTTCTTCTCCCTCGCCCTTTACTGCTATATCCGCACCAGCCACCCTTAAGCATTCCTCCGGGCAAGTCGATGCATGAGGCCCGCCGACAACAACTACAGCCTTACTATTGCTCTTTTTAATAAAATTGACTACGTCAATTAACCACTTAAACTGCACAGTCATGCAGTATATCCCATACAAATCTGCGTCCAACGGCACTTTTTCAAGGTAATCCGTAGAATCAAAATAATCATAGTCTTTCCAGAGCGTAAAATCTACTGCCCTGATATCGCAAAAACCTTTCTTCTTTAAATAAGCAGAAAGATAGCACAGACCCAGCGGTGGGTTCATTGCCGGCTCAGATGCAAACGGCGCGGGCAATGAAATCAATACTACTTTCTTATTCATATATCCCCCTTGAACATCCCAAAATTTATCAGGTTATACTGCTGATGAACTAACATATTTGTTTTTATCCCCGAATCTTGGCAATCCTATAGCAAACAACAAGCGTAGTTTACCGGAAATTATGTCCATATGCCTTATCAACGCGAAATCCGATATCTTCCTTTGGCTCTGAACCATTTTTCTCAAAACAAAAAGGCTCTTAAAATCGCGCAGATTCTCTGAATACGATCTTAAATATGCGTTCTTTATTACGGAAGTGTCCCCTCTGGCCAAAAAAGCGATTATTTCAGCCAGACTGATTAACATGTAAACCGGCAAGATAAAAATGAGAAAGCCTAAGCTGTAATTCTTTAAAACCGATCTTAGTGCGTTAAATTCCCCCAGGAATCTTTTGCGAATATTTGTCTGATATTCTTTTAAATCCTGAGTGATACATGCGCTGTCGTGAAAAAACTTAGCATTATCTGCAACAACTACTTCATAGCCATAAAGCCAGCAACGCCAGCACAGGTCCCTGTCTTCGCCGTAAAGAAACATTTTTTCGTCAAATCTTCCGATTAAATCAAATAACCTTCTTGAGATAAAAATGGCGGCATCCACATAAAAAGGAGCGGTTTTTCCATAAGGATAACCGAATAAATCGCAAGGCACTCCGGCATTGATCAGTCTTTCGCCATTGTACGTATAAGTCCTGCATCCGGCAATACCTATCCTGGAATCCGACTCAAGAACATTTACCAGGCTGGCTATCAAATCGGAACCCGAAAGGGTGTCGTTATTGTAGAAAAACAGGTATTTACCTTTGGCTAAATCTGCCCCCTTATTCGAAGCAACGGCCAATCCCAGATTCCTACCTAAATCCACAATATTGACCCTTTTGTAATTATCCCGCACAAAAGATACGCTTCCGTCGCAAGAGCCGTTATCCACCAGAATTATCTCGATATTTGCGTAAGTCCCTGCGTAAAGCGAATCAAAACAGCCTTTAAGGTATTTTCTGCCGTTAAAGTTAACTACAACAATACTTACTAATGGGCTATTTTTCATTTCGAATGATCTGATATATACGTATCTCCGGCCCGAAGCCATTAACCGGTAAGAATGCTTTGATCAACTTTATCCCTTTAACCTCCTGATTCAAAAGAGGCGAATAAAAATCTCTGCCTTGCTGAGCAAGAAAAAACAAATAGCCATGACGCTTATCGTCAATATACTCAGGTGAATGTTTAAAATTCTGCTCCAGACGGTCCAATACATAGGGCTTAAAAAGATTTCTCTTATAGGGGTCGCTGTCAAATAGAAACATACTCCACACGTAACTGTTAATAACTAAATACTCGGCCAAATCTTTGTTTATAATCGTGTCAAAATCCTTAAATACAAAATGGCTGTATAGATCGCGAAAAACAGGTTTTTGTCCAGCCTCAAGGCGTAATTGCTGTGGCATTTTCTTGGGCCAAAGCGGCTCAGCAGAATTAATCTTAAGCTCATCGATTGAATAATGCGGCAAAGACTTGATATTTTCTTCATATTGACTGCCGATAAACGGCCGCAGCCGCTCATTATAATATTTTTCCGACATTGGAGTACGCAATAAGAACGGAACATTGCTCTCTAGTGGCACAGAGAGAACCGGCCAGTCCATTCCGATACGCGACCCCGAGGGGATATTTGATTCAATCCATTCCTTGGCAATGATACGGGTATCTTTATGCATTTTCTTAATATCGATTGCCAGCGCCTGTAGAAACAAGGGGATCACCGCTATCGCCGCTATAATATATGGAACTTTCTTATTGCTGAACCTTTCAGTAATCTCTATCAAGAAACGCGCCCCAAATACGCACATTAACGGTATCAAGGAAATCACATCGTGAAGCTGACGGAACCCCCATTGAGAAGTGAAATATAGATGAATAATAATAAAAAGCACAAATATAAGGTCTTCTTTTCGATGGCGAAGTAACGCATAAAATAACCCACAGACCATAATAATGCCTAAAAGCAGGTCTTGGCGGATCAACTCATAAAAAAACCAACCAGCCATATTAATCAAATTATAGGCATAAGGCGCTGCGGAAGAGAACCCCACACGCGTCACATCCATCATCCATACCATCCTGACCCAAGACTTTTGGAAAATGAAAAGCCAGTAAAAATTCCCCACTAATGCGCAAATACTTAGTAGGCCGAGTGAGGCTAAAGAATAAATAATTATTTTCTTTTTACTAGGAGAATTTTTATTTAACAAGACCAGCAGATATGACAAAAATAGCGATGGAATAAGGAATACGCCTTGATTCTGTACGGAGACACTTAAGCCGACCCAGGTCCCCGCTAACAAAAAATTCCGCAGCCTGGAATCATAGACTAGCCAAGACATATAATAAAAAGCCATCAAACATACAAAACAATAAAAAATAGAATAAAGCGCCCACTGAGAATGTTGCAATAACTGGAACTCCCAAAGGACAAAAAGCACGGCCACCACTCCGCTTTTCCTGCTTTTAAATATACGCGCGCCAAAATAATAAGCCGGCATAGCAATTATTGTACCGAAGACAACGCTTGTTAATCTCGATATAAGATAAACGGGGGTTGGATCTAATAAAAATTTTAAGGCGAAATCGATATTGCCGGAAAAATAATGAATTAACCGACCAAAAAGGTAATACGCACCATAAACAAACAACAAAAGATAGCGGTAAAGCAAAGGATAATCCGGCACCTCAGGCACAAGGCTTAAACGATGCCCCATAGAAAATGTGTCAAGGATGATCCGGGCTTCGTCAGGATGGCTTAAATATGGTAAACCATACCAGATACCCAGCAACCGCAGGGTAAATCCCAACAGACTTATAATAATCAATCCCTTAAGCCAATTTGGCATAGAAACAACCGAAATCTTCATAATTCGAATTCTTTATTTTATATAGATTATCAGGCCGAACGTAACCACCCAGAAGATAATGTTAAGTACCGTGGGAAAATCGCGGAACAAAACCTGAGTAGGGTCAGCGCCTTTATCTTTTTCATAAGCAATATAAACATAACGCATGAGCCCGTAAATGACAAAGGGTGTTGTATAAATAAGATTCTTAGTGCCGAACCTTGCGACCGTCTCCTGCGATACCGTATAAAGCATGTAGCAAAGCAGCGTAGCTGATAAAAGCGTATACGGGATAAGCTTGAGAAACTCCCGGTCATATTCCTTTAACACTCTGCGATGATAAACAGATTCGCCCTCTAGAGAAGTTAACTCCTCCTGACGTTTTCCAAATCCCAATAATAATGATAAAAGCAATGTGCACATAACCACCCATTCTGACAACACTACATCTATCAGCACCGCTCCTGAAGCAACCCGCAATACAAAGCCTGCGGCAATACACATCACATCCAGAAGAAACACGTGTTTTAAATACAACGAGTAAAACAGGTTGATAATAAAATACGCTATTATAACAATCGCGAAAACCGGGCTTAGCCTGATCGAGAAAATAATCGAGACAAACGACAGCACGATGAAAAGCGCGTATGCCTCCCAAAGCTTAAGTCTGCCGCTGGCAATCGGCCTTTTCTGCTTGTGCGGGTGATAGATATCGTGTTTTCTGTCTACGATATCGTTAAATAAATAATGCGCGCTGGCAACCCCGCACCAACACAGAAACCCTGCTATGGTTTTAAGAAGGGCATCTGCATTAAATAAATTCAATGAGAAAAACGGAGCGACAAATATAAATAAATTTTTTACCCAGTGCTTAGGTCTTAGGCTTAAGAACAAAAACTTAATCTTTTGCATTTTTCTCCACCTGCTCCTTAATCCAGCTATAGGTCTTCTCTATCCCCACCCTCAACGACTGGCTTGGCTTCCACCCTAATTTCTGCCCTATAAGCTTATTATCAGAATTTCTTCCCCTTACGCCCTGCGGTCCGGATATATTTTTTATGCTCAACTTTTTCCCGGAGATCTCGATCACTAATTTCGCAAGACTGTTAATAGCAATCATCTCGTCAGAGCCGATATTTACCGGACCCTTGAAATCAGAGCGGGTAAGGCGAAGCGTGCCCTCCAAACATTCTTCTATATATAGAAATGACCTGGTCTGCAAACCATCCCCCCAGATCTCGATTTCTCCGCCGTCTTTTGCCTCCGCGACTTTCCTACAGACCGCCGCAGGCGCCTTTTCCCTGCCTCCACACCATGTGCCTTCGGGGCCGAAAACGTTGTGGTAACGGGCAATCCTGGCTTCAATGCCATAATTACGGTTGAACGCCAAGTAAAGGCGTTCGCTGAATAACTTCTCCCATCCATATTCGCTATCCGGATTAGCCGGGTAAGCGCTATCCTCGGAGCAATTGGGATTATCCGGATCCATCTGGTTATGCTCCGGGTACATGCAGGCAGAGCTGGAATAAAAGATTCTTTTCACTTTATTCTTGACGCAAACTTCAAGCATGTTTAAGTTGATCAACGCAGAATTATGCATAATATCAGCATCATTTTCTCCGGTAAATACAAAACCGGCCCCTCCCATATCCGCAGCTAGTTGAAACACCTCGTCAAACGGCTGGTCAACGACTTTCTTGCACAGCTGTGGGTCTCTCAGATCTCCGATAATAAAATCATCAGCCGCTGGCTTGGAAAACAGCGGACTTTTCAAATCTACCCCCCTTACCCAGCAGCCCTCCTGCTTAAGCTTTTTCACCAAATGACTACCAATAAATCCACCTGCTCCGGTTACTAAGACACTTTTTTTCATCGATTATCCTTTTCCTAAAGATTTTAAGCTTATCCCGTCTTTATCCGAAAAAAACTGCCAGCAATCAAGGATAATCATATCCTTGCCTGCTTTCTTAAAGTTTATTTTCTTAAATTCCTGCCATGGAACAGCTAAAACCGTAAGGTCAGCTCCGGAAACACATTCCTGCGCGTTCTTGGCATAACCGACAGCATCTCCCAATACCCCGCGGGCGTTTTCCATGGCCTGCGGATCATAAACCGACACAATATATCCTTCATTTACCAGCATATGGGCAATGTTAAGCGCCTGAGAATCTTCGATAATCGGCGTATTGGGCTTATACGATAATCCTAAAACGGCAATACGCTTTTTTGATTTCTTGCTTTTTGAGTTGGCCAGCGAATCATTGATCCTATCCAAAACTCTCGTGACCTGGTCTCGATTGACTTCGTCAACTTTTTCAGCCAGCTTTGCCTGTGTCTCCATTAACCTGGCAAAACAGGCGAATGCCTGATTATCCCGCGGAAAACACGGTCCGCCATAACCTAAACCAGGCCTGATATATTTTGAGCCAATGCGGCTGTCCATACCTAAGGCTGTACTTATTACATACGCATCAGCGCCCTTTACTTTCTCGCAAACCTGAGATAAAGAATTAGCGAAAGTAATCTTTGTAGTAATATAGCAATTCAAAGAGATCTTTGTGATTTCCGCATTTACCGGACTCATCCTGGCAAAATAAGGATTATTATCGCAGGTCTTTTTGTAAATATATTCAAGGATGTCCCCATCAACCTTGTTTGCCTCTCCGATCAAGAGCATATCCGGATTAAGAAAATCATGGATCACGCTTCCCAGAGCAATAAACTCAGGGTTATAAGCAAGGCCGAAATCCTTACCGCACTTTTTTCCGGAGACCTTCTCAAGTACATACTTAACTACCGTCTCGGTAGTCTGAGGCATGACCGTAGAAGTGACCACTACCACATGGTAACCCTTCTTTTTCTTCAGGGATTCCGCGATTTTATGCACTGCCTTTTCCAGATATTCATTTGAGAAACTACCATCAGCAAGGCTGGGAGTGGCTACGACAATAAAAGTGACATCGCTATTTAGAATTGCCTCATCGTAATCCGAGGTAGCCTTCAGGTTCTTAATCGATTTCTTTAATAGCTCGGCAAGATCTGTCTCTATGATAGGGGTCAGAGCCTTGTTTATTTTATTGATTTTATCTATATCAACATCAACTCCTATTACTTTGAAGCCCTTTGAAGCAAAACAGGCAGCGGTACATAAGCCCAATTTACCTAAACCAACCACTGAAATCTTCTTTACCTGCTGCATTTAACTACCTCCTTAACATTGTTTTCTCAATACATGCTCTGCCAAAGTCTTTCTTCCCTCGGGCAAAGCAAAAGTCCAATATAAATACGTCCAAGTCTGTAAAAAACACATCAGAGGGTGATATAACCAATAAATATTGCGATTGCGGATCATTAAGTACAGAGAGTGCAAAATCGAAAATACCGGCACAAGGCTGTAAATCACCCAGAAAAACATCTTAAGACGGAAATGTCCGTAGTAAAACCAGTCAATTCTACGCTCACATCGGGTCTTAAGGAATATCTGGGTGTAGTTCCTCTTCCATTTTAATACCCAATGACGAACAGAGCTGACTGTGTGATGATAAATGTTCAGACTAAAAGAATAAGCGACCTTATCAGCGCCACGCTCAACCATGTACTGAAAAAGCTCATTATCTCCGGTGTATCCCTCTTTCATATACAGGTCGCACACACATTTACGCCTGTAGACTAATCCGTTCGCTCCCCAGCATAGCGGCCGATTAGGATCAACTTGAAAAAGTTTAAATTCTATTCCGGAAGATATTTCTTTTTTGGCGCGCTTTAAATAATATTGGAGATTGCGGTTCAGGAACTGCGCCAAAGGTTCACTCTGAATCAGCTCATAATAACGCATGATCTTCGGATCGTCCTTGGAGGCGATCATCTTTCCCCAAGCGCAGGATAAATCCGGATATTTCTGAAATAAAGTACTGACTTTCTTTAGCCAGTCATTGCCTACCAGACCATTATCCGCGGCAAAGACTACAAACAAGTCACCGGTAGCGTACTTAGCGGCAAGCTGAGTGCCATATTCACCAAGCTTAAGAATATTATCAAAGATCAAATCCGTGTATTTTTTGGCTATTCGCCTTGTTTCGTCAGTTGAGCCAGCATCAGCAATAATTATCTCAATAAGCTCTCTTGGGTAATCCTGATTTACGATAGACGCAAGGCAGTGCTGGAGATACTTTGCGGAATTTAGCGTAGGGATTGATATAGTAAACTTTAAATATTCACCCATCGCTATATCATACTCATTCCACCATCAATGGAGATGGTCTGACCGCTGATGTAATCCGAGGCATTTGACGCCAGAAATAGAATAAGCTTTGCCACTTCTTCCGGAGAACCCAATCGTTTCAAAGGAACAGCTTCAATAAGTCTGGCTATTCGCTCTTCAGGGATTTTTTTAACCATATCGGTATTGATAAGGCTTGGAGCGATAGCATTCACGTTTATATTATCTTTGCCGTAAATTCTTGCTAAAGATTTAGTCATGGCGATGATCCCCGCCTTTGCCACTGCATAATGAGGAGCTGCAGAAGAGCCAATCTTACCTGACAAAGAAGAAACATTGATGATCTTACCGTGGCCTTGCTTCCTAAAATAAGGGATCACTCTTTGGGCCAGAAAAAAAGCCCCTTTTAGATCCAGGTTCATCACTTCGTCAAAATGACTCTCCTCGATCTGCTCAAAATCAACACACTCAAAAGTTCCGGCATTGCTTACCAGAATATCTATCTTCGAGAACTTATCAAAGGCATCTTTAACCAGCTTTTTAATATCTTCTTTCAAACGCAGATCAGCCTTAACTACCAAAACCTGCTTATTTTTAGCCAAGTCATTGAGTAATTTAACATTCTGATGCGCGCTCAAGACTAGATTCGCGCCTTCTTTTAGAAATAATTCAGCAGTGGCTTTCCCGATTCCCCTGCTTGCTCCGGTAATAATCGCAACCTTCCCCTCTAATATCACAGCGCCTCCGTATATTAATTACACTTACAAACAAGCCTCCACATACAAACTATGCTCTCTATAGTAAAGATCGAGAAAATCAAGGTCCGGAACTTTGCCTACCCCCGGCCGACAACGCTCAATCTTCGTGAATCCCGCCTTTTTTAACAAATCACTTAAGGAATCAAAATCATACATCCAAAGATGCCCGCGGATGAATAAACGCTGAAGTTTATTTAAAAAACTTGGCTTCGACCAGGAATCATATCCGAAAAACTGGCGCACATATAAATCCGCGATATTCCCTAAGCTTGCCTGCGAAGGTTCGTACCCCATCATTTTTTTAAAGTACTCCAAATCATTAGCCAAGTATTTCTCGGTCACAATCTTTAGATCCGGCACAGAAATCCTAAGCACTCCGGAAGGGGCCAATATTCTTCTGCACTCCTTAAACACGTCTAAAGCCTGATAATGAGCGACGTGCTCCAGAAAATGCGAAGAGTAAATAAAATTAACGGAGTTATCTTTAAAAGGGAGTTTCTTTCTGGCATCGCAAAGCCTGGGATTGCTGGGCCAGGAAAGCAGATAGTCCTTGGAAAGAATCCTTAACTTAATAAGTATACGAAATACAAACGGGAATTTGCTTAAGATAGGCAAAACTCCCCAATCCAGATTAATCCAGTCCGACTTACCATGCGGCCCTGAACCAATATTTACCTTAATAGATCTTACCATTTAATCTTCTATTCTCCTTAACCGCTCCTTAAGCTGGGTCTCAAATGACTGGATCTTTTTATAAGGTATCAGCACCGGCTCCACATCCATGCCCCGAACCCAGGCTAAACCATTAGGTAAGGGATTGATCTTTCTCTTGATCGCCGGTAGTTTCTCGCCAAACGCCGCCTTGATGTAGATATACGGCATATTCAATCCCGCTTCAGTAAAAAACTGGTGGGTGGTGAAGAACCTTCCGATATTTATCTCTGTAGGATTAGCCACGCCGTTTCTATCATAAGTGAGATCCACGCCATAAATCCCGTGCGGGCAATCATCAATAGCCTGGATAGCTTTTATCGCCAGCTTATCCAACTTCTTGTCGCTTACCGTAACACCCGTCCCGGTTATACCGGTGACTCCAGATACGCTGCGATTGCCGAATTCCCAGTACAGCCGTTTCCTACCCTGCGCCACTATAAGTTCACCATTTTTCCAGATAGATAGCCAGGTAATACTATCCGGGCTTAAATATTCAGCCACGCTGAAATTCCCCCAGCCCTTATAATAATTTATCCAGTTCCGGGCAAAATTAAAGTTATCTGTAGGCAATGACCACTTGCCGAACGCTCCCGCAATAGCCCTCACCCAAACTTTGCCCTTGATCTTACGGAAAGCCTCCTTCAAATCTTTTTCGCAATTAACCAGATAAGTCTTAGGCACCTTCATCCCGGAGTCCTTCCAAGCCTCGGCAGACTTAAACTTATCCTGACAGATCTCAATCACTTCATGGCGGGGCAAAAAAGTATTAACTCCCCATTCATCGCGATACTTAGAAACTACAAACACTTCTTCGTCATTCTGGGCATGGATTAAATCCGGATTGGTTTCCTTAATGATCTGTTTGATCACCGGGACATAATCCTGCTCGTCTTTTGCCGGAGGCACCAGGAAATATTTATCCACAAGCCCAATAGACTTGCACAGATCATACTTATTGCAAGTCACGCCTATTAGATAAAAATTCTCTTTTGATTTTCGAAGCGAGCGGATAAAATTTAGGCTGGGAGCGCCACCCGCACCACCTACAAGTATGCGTTTAATCATTTTTCCAGTAATGCTTCTTGAATTCCTGGTAAAATTCAATCGTTTTCTTAATGCCGCTATCCAGGCCCACCTTAGGCTTCCAGCCCACAACCCTCTTGATCTTGGTGATATCCGCGTAATAATCTCCCGGCTCAAGAGCCTTGCGCTCATTTGTAAACTTAGTGAACCTGATACTGCCGGAGCGCGCGATCTTTACAATTTTCTTAGCCAGATCAATAAAATTCACCGGCTTACCTGTGCCCACATTAAAAATCTGACCATAAGCCTTTGGCGTAAGTCCGCATTTAAGCAGGCAATCCACTAAATCGTCAATATAAAGAAAATCCCGCAGGATCCTCCCATCACCGAAAATATCAATCGCCTCACCGTCAATAGCCTTGCGAATAAACCAGTTAAAAACACCATATTCATCATGCTGCATCTGATGCCGCGGCCCGTAAGTATTAGTAATACGTAAAGCAATCGTATTAAGCTTATGTACCTGATTATAAACCGTGACAAAATTCTCTGCGCACAGGTTGGTGATGGCATAAACCCCCTTAGGGTGCATGGGGTGCTCTTCGTCAACCGGAAGCCTGACACTAGTACCATACTGGCCGCGTGTGCCGGAGAAAATCACTTTTGCTTTCGGATTAAACCTCCTGCAGGCTTCCAACACCACTAATGTCCCCTCAGCATTAACACTTAAATCCTGCAAAGGATTCTTAATGCTATCTACGTGGCTGACCTGGCCGGCAAGATGAAAGATATAATCCATATTCTTGACCAGCTCATTCATCGCCTCGGGATCGCGAATATCCGCGTAATCCACTACCGCCTTGCGCTCTACCGGCTTAATATTAAAAATATTCCCGCCCTGCCGGGGAAGCAGACAATCAACGAGAGTAACCACCGCGCCTTTTTTTACTAAAGCGATGGCCAGGTTGCTGCCTACAAACCCCAGGCCCCCGGTGATCAAAACTTTTTTAGATTTATAGCTCATAAATTAAGTGACTGTTTGACCTGTTTTTCGTTCTTACGGATCCAGGCGTAAATATCGCCCATGATCTCAGGGGCTGATTTCTTAGGCGACCAACCCAGCTCCTGAGTGACTTTACGGTTATCGGTAAGATAAATCGCAATATCTCCCGGCCGGTTCTTTAAGTCTTTGCCGACCTTAACTCGATTTCCGCAAATTTCCTGACACAGCTGACTGGTTTCAAGAAGCGACAGGCTCACCTCTCTGCCGCCGCCCACATTGTAAATCCGTCCGTTGATCTTCGCCAACTGCGAAACCTCAAGGTCAATGAGCGCAAAAAGGTCGCGTATGTGCAACAGGTCGCGCACCTGCTTACCCTTGGCGCCAAAACCGATATAGTTCAACTCTTTCTTAAAATAATGGCTCAACATCCAGAAAGTAAAAACTCCCTGATCCACCTTTCCAAATTGCCAAGAACCTGCAATCACCCCGCAGCGATTAACCACTCCCTTTATGCCGTAATTAGCGATGTACTCCTCAAGTAATAACTCAGAGGCTAGTTTTGTCGCGCCGTAAAATGTCTTTGCCCCTTCGGTGGTAAAACCTACATCCACACCTTTTCTTGACCAGCCATGGATATGTTGACTCTCCTGCCAGTCAAGCCTCGTCTCCAACTCTTTAGTTTTAATCTTATTCAGCGAATCATAAGGATAAACCCGGCTGGTAGAAAGAAATATAACATCCGCCTTATGCTTACGCACCAATTCCAAACAATTCACTGTTCCGGTAAGATTTGTATGGATTATATAACCGGGATTATCTTTTAAACCTGACAATACCGAAGGCTCAGCAGAACATTCAATCATTAGATCGATCTTTTTTTCCAGAACCAGATCCTCAGGGCAGCGGATATCCGCATGCATAAATTCTACATCGTTGGTTTTCAGGCGGCTTAAATTCAGTTCACTTCCCCTGCGCTTTAAGTTATCTAAAGCGATCAAACGCGCCTTAGGATATTTTCTTTTAAAAGAAATAGCCAGATTACTGCCTACAAATCCCGCACCACCGGTTACAAGTATGGTTTTATATTTCATGCCTTCACCTGCTCCTTCTGCACCGCATAGATCTCTTTTAAGGTATCCTCGATATTATATTTATAATCCCAGCCCGGATAATGCGCTTTAAACTTTGAAACATCGCTGATCCACCAGATATGGTCCCCGGTTCTGTTCTGATCCACATAATCACACTCCAAGCGCAGGCCACCGCTAATTTTCTCGCATAAATCGATTGTCTCAAGTATGGAGATATTAGCAAACCTGCTTCCGCCCATGTTATACACTTGGCCGCAACGCGGATTTTTATAAAAGTGATAAAAAGCCTCCACCAGATCATAAGAATGGATGTTGTCACGTACCTGCTTGCCCTTATAGCCAAAAATCTTGTATTTTCTTCTTGTCACCAAGCACTTGACCAGATACGACAAGAATCCATGTAACTGCGCACCTGAATGCATCGGGCCGGTCAGACATCCACCGCGAAACACGCCTGACTTCAACCCAAAATACCTTCCATACTCCTGCACCAGGACATCAGCCGCCACCTTTGATGCCCCGAATAAACTATGCAGGCAATTATCAATGCTCATGGATTCATCAATACCCTTGTAATACTGGTGATCCTTCGGTAATTCAAAACGTTTATCCAACTCAATCAAGGGCAGCGAATTCGGACGGTCTCCGTATACTTTGTTGGTAGAAGTAAAAATAAACACCGCGCCAGGTGCAAACTTCCTGGTTGCCTCAAGCATTACCAGCGTGCCAAAAGCGTTGACCGTAAAGTCTATCTTTGGATCGCGGGCAGCCCAGTCATGAGATGGCTGTGCCGCAGTATGCACGATAAGCGAAATTTCCTTGCCGTATTTCTTAAAAATTTTAGCAACCTTCTCTTCATCGCGGATATCTACAGAATAATGCTTATAGTTTTTATATTTCTTCTCTAAGCGCGCCTTATTCCAGACAATGCTTCCGTCCTCTCCGAAAAAAAACTTACGCATATTATTGTCTACACCAACGACATCAAAACCTTTTTCAGAAAAGTAACTGACTGTTTCGGAACCAATCAGCCCGCAGGAGCCAGTGACTAAAACAATCGCCATGTTAAATCCCTCTTCTAGATGATCAATTGTACCGGTAAAACAAAAACACCAAGACCACAACGCTTAGCAAAGAAACCGAATTAGCCGCAATAATGATCGGATCTTTCAAATGAACGCCGTAAGCAAGCCACAAAGATACGCCCACGCCAAACTGCAGCAAAGTGATCAGACTGACGTCTTTGACTGACCTGGTCTTAACAATCTTAATGATCTGGGGAACAAAAGCAAATGTCGTCAATCCCGCAGCTAAGCCACCAATGATATACCACATTATTTATATAATGGCGCCACACTAACCCATTTGGAAAGCAGCCATCCTCGGTTATCCTTTGCCCAGGAAACAGTTTTCTTCAAACCTTCTTCTAAATTAACTTTCGGCCTCCAGCCGGTCTCTCTTACCGTCTTAAGACAATTAAGCCTATAGCGGATATCGTGGCCGAGCCTATCTTTTACAAATTCTATCCTATCCAGCGAAACCCCCAGCACATTCAAAAGCATCCTTATGGTATCCAAGTTCTGGCGCTCTTCATCGCTGCCAATATTATAAACCTCACCAGTTTTACCTTTTAGCAATAGTGCCATAATCCCCCTGGCACAATCATCGACATAAAGCCACTCCCGCACATTCCTGCCGCTACCGTAAATAGGGATATCTTCTCCCCGAAAGATCTTTAATATTGAAAGCGGGATCAGCTTTTCCGGATACTGCCAAACACCGTAATTATTACAAGGCCGGACAATCACTGCCGGGAATCCATAGGTCCTGACATAAGAGTTGATCAGTAAATCTGCGGCTGCTTTTGAAGCAGCATACGGGCTATTAGGCTTTATTGCGGAACATTCGGTAAATTCACCCTTAGTGATCTCGCCGTAAACCTCATCTGTCGAGATATGGACAAACTTATTTATCCCGTACTTACGCGAAGCATCCAGCAAAATCTGGGTGCCAATGACATTGGTCTTAAGGAATACGGCCGCGTCGCGAATGCTTCTATCCACATGAGTTTCCGCGGCAAAGTTTACTACTAATTGAGGTTTATGCTTCTTTAAAATTTTCTCTACCGCGGACTTATCTGAAATGTCCGCCTTATAGAATTTGCAGGGCTTTAATGCACCTTCCAGCCTCTTTAGGTCTCCGGCATAGGTGAGCTTATCCAGGATAATTATCGGATATCCTGATTTTACCGCAAGCCGCACAAAAGCGCTGCCGATAAACCCCGCACCTCCGGTGACTAATATTGGGTGTATTTTTCTACGCATTCTTCAAGCACCTCATGGATATCGCGGACTTTAAAGCCGCTTTTTGTTAATTTTCGCGTTGAAAGGATCAAGTTGGTCCTTACCAGATTCAGAGCCTTAAAGCTAACTAACTTATATTTAAAATCAGGATTAAATTTCTGGTAAATATCCAGCAGCTCCGGATACCTTAAAGCGCCGACATTCACCGTATTATAGATCCCTGTCGCCTTGATCTTAATCAAATGCTTCAAGGCTTTTATAAAATCCGGCAAGTAAGTAATAGAATTAGCCACATCAATGGCTAAACCGTACCTGATCAGCTTGGTAAGTAAGTTTTTGGGATGCGGACGATCATCCAAAGGAATACGCGGCCGCACGATCAAAACCGGGTATTTTTTAGCTAACGGCAAGAGCGCCTGCTCAGCATAGATCTTGCTGCGGCTGTAGAAAAGATCAAAAAAATCCGGGGTGCGCTCTTCGGTTATCGGTACAGCCCGTTTATAATCAAAATTATAAATGCAACCGCTGCTTAAATGCACAAAACGGGCATTGCTACGCACAGCCGCCTCAGCAAGGACAAGAGGAACAAAAGCATTAGCACTTAATGTGAGGTCCTTTGATTTTTCGCAGTCATCCACATTGCCTCCGGTATAGCCGATACAATTGATGATCACCGCAGGCCGATGAATTCTCACCTCATCCAAAGCATCTTTTAGACACTTGATCCTTTTTTCGCTGACAGCGCAGCCCAACTCTTCCTGAATCCGAGAGCCCATAAAACCCTTGCCGAAAATAAGGATTTCTTTTCTCATTTCTTAACCAGGCTCCTCAGGTACTCCCCGTATTCAGTAGGAATATTCTTAGCTAAGATCAGCAGCTCCTTTGCGCTGATATAGCCTCTTGCATAGGCCACCTCTTCGATGCACCCGATCTTCAGACCCTGCCTCTCTTCGATAGTCTTAATAAATGTCGAAGCATTCACCAAAGAGTCGTACGTCCCGGTATCCAGCCAAGCAAAACCACGGCCTAGAGTAACAACATTAAGTTTCTTTTTCTTTAAGTATACTCGGTTTACATCAGTAATCTCAAACTCTCCTCTTGCGGAAGGCCTTATATTTCTTGCGATATTCACTACGTCGTTGTCATAAAAATATAACCCGGTGACCACCCAATTTGACGCAGGCTTCTTAGGCTTCTCGGTTATTGAGCTGACTTTTCCCTTCTGGTCAAATCCGATCACTCCGTATCTTTGCGGGCTAGTTACATAATAGCCGAAAATCGTGGCTCCTGACTTATGCCCGGAAGCTTTCTTTAAAATACTTACCAGGTCGCTTCCGTAATAAATGTTATCCCCCAGGATCAACGCGACACTGTCTTGGCCGATAAACTGCTCGCCGATAATAAAGCTCTCCGCGATCCCCCGTGGCGCGCTTTGCGACGCATAAGTTATGCGTATGCCTAAAGAAGAGCCGTCTCCCAGCAACGCCTCGAATTGCGGCAGGGCGCCAGGTGTGGAAATGATCAGGATATCTTTGATGCCGGCAAGCATCAGAGTAGAAAGCGGATAATAGATCATCGGCTTGTCGTATACCGGCAGAAGCTGCTTGCAGACGCTCCTTGTGATTGGATAAAGCCTCGTTCCGCTGCCGCCTGCTAAGATTATGCCTCTCATAAGTTTCTCCTAGTTAACTTTAGAATAATCTTTCTTGAAATCTACGATGTGACCGATGACTTTCTGGGCTGCGCGCAGGGAATACTTCAGGTCGTCCGCATCGCGCATGGAAAATATTTTCCTGAGCATAAACTCAGGGGTAAATGAAACCTTATACATCTGCCGGGCAAAACCCATGATCTCCTCGTCAGGAATCGGGCTACTCATCACCGGACTCTTCATATCAAAATCATCCCAGTCAGTAGTCTTGAGCCACCCGTTACTCTTACACTCCTCAAACAGCGGACTTCCCGGATAAGGAATAACCACAGTCGCCTGCATGGTATAAGCATAGCCTTTTTTAAGCAGCCAGCGGCCGAGATTTAAGGTGTTCATAGCCTGCTCATAGCTCTCCCAGGGGTAGCCAAACATCATGGTAATATGGGGAAAAAGCCCGGCTTTTGTCGCGGCAATGCAATCCGCGATGATCCTTTCCACTTTCAAATTTTTATTTATACGGTCAAGCGTCTCCTGGTTCGCAGATTCCAAACCAAACAACAATAAACGAAAATTCGCCTTTTTCATTAGCTTAAAATCTTCCCCAGAAAGCGCGCCAAAACGCATATTGCAGTCAAAATATATCTTTTTATTATATCCGCGCTCGACCATGCCCAGACAGAAGTCCTTAAGCCATCCGCCTGCAGAGAAACATCCGGCGTCATCCATGACCTCCCGCACGCCATAATTCTCAATCAACCCACCGATCTCATCTAAGACATTCTCCACGCTACGGGTCCTGTACTGAGGGTAAAGTGTCGGCCATGAACAAAATGTGCACTTACCCCACCAACAGTCGCGTCCGCTCATGATATAAGCTCCGGGAGCGCGCTTGTAATTTCCGTTTTTATAAGCGTAATCTTTCCAGCGGGTCAGATCTCGGTCAATAGGCGGCAGAGAATTCAGATCGTGGTTAAGCTGAAATTTACCGGTATTTTTGATCGAACCATTTTCGCGATAGTAAATACCGGGCTCTAATTGAAATGTGTTGCCAACTACGGGTTGTGTAGATAAATAATTACATAAATTCAATAGAAGAAAATCGTAATCTCCACCGGTAAGCACAAAATCCACCCCGCACTCATTAAACGACTCTTCCGCAAGCGCTGTAACATGGTCCCCGAAAAGTACGACCTTCGGAAATCCGCGCAAAGCTGCCTTGATCTCATCAATGATCTCCCAGTGCTGCTTTACCGCAGGGGTTTTAGTTTCTATGGCGACCACATCCGGCCGCTCGGCCCTTAAGGTCTTAAGAAATTGCTCGAGATTCACCTCGCCAGCGATACAATCGAGCCACATCACCTGATGCCCAGCCTGCTTAAGCATAGTTGCTCCTTGAGCCGGGACAACCGGATAAATATAGGTCGGCTCCTTAAAATACTGGAACTGCCGGTTCTGCCCCAAAGTAGGACAACCCTTAAGCCTGTTTAAGGGAGGGTAAGCAATTATAATTTTCATTAATTAGGTGGCTATTTCCCCTCAGAAAGCCTACCAGATAGCAGGCCCTTAAGAAAAAAGATCCCGTATGTAATATGACTAAATATTATAGCAAAGAATACGGGAAATATCAACTGTAACTCTTTGGAGAGGCTCGAGATAAAGGCGAGCAAGAGATACAGTCCAAGGCAGGATAAATACACTGTTTTAAGCCATGGGTTAAGCATAGACAACACACCGCCTAAAACCAACCCAAGCACAAAAACTGAAGGCAGGAAATAAGATAACCTTAGAGAAGTCTCTGGGTACTTTTTCACAAAATAACCCCGGTGCAGGCCATAGCTTGAGATCTGCTTTAAGTGCGCAAGATATATCTTTCGGCGATGATGGGAAACCAAAACTGCGGGGTCATAAACGATTCTTTTCTTTAATTTATGGGTAATATCCAGGCAAAGCTTGGTATCCTCTCCCGGCCAAAACTTGGTATCAAAACCACCCAGCTCATCCATCACTGACTTACGCACCAACAGATTACAGCTGGGATAATCATCTACCTCGGTCTTTCTTCCGGAAATATAACGGTAACGATGCTGACCGCTCATCAGCCATGATTCATATACTATTCCGCTGGCTTTCTGGCGCCATGAATCATCAATAGGCGTAACCGCCGGCCCTCCCACTGCCGCAACCTCAGGATCGCTAAAATTAGCCAGCGCGGCTTTTAGCCAACCCTTTACCGGATAAGCGTCATCGTCGATAAATGCCAGGATTTGGCCCTTGGCGTGTTTTAGAGCAATATCGCGTTTGTCAGAAGGCTTAAGGGGACCGGTGGGAATAAAAGAAATAGGAACAATCCCCTTAAAAACGGGGACAGTCCCTATTTCAGCATCGGGAAGTATGATTATCTCAAAATCTGGATAATCAAGCTCCAGACACCTAGCGACGCATTCTTCTAAATTCTTTTGCCAGGTTTTTACGGCGATAATAATCGATACGGTCATAATATTTTAAGATATACATCCTGTACCAGATAGCTAAAGTGTCCGTGCACATGGTGAACACTGAATTGGCGCCTATCCGGCCAAAATACCGTTGGGGATTCAAGACAATAGGCGCTTCTGCGATTTTGTAGCCTAGATGATGCGCATTCACCAACACCTCTAAATCAAAAGCAAACTTCTTGACCAGGATCCGGGGAAAGACATCCTTGAGCACCTGAGCCTTAAAAAGCTTTAATCCGGTCTGGGTGTCATGGCATGGTAGATTAAAAAGCAGACGTACTAGCAGGTAATACCCAAAACTCATCACCTTACGTTCAGTCGGATAATTGACCACGGAATTAGGATGCATCTTTGATCCGATGACGATGTCCGCGTTATCCAAGCGCATGATATCAAAAAGGGTATGTATTTGCAAAGGGTGCAAATCCATATCCGCATCTAGAAATACCACATATTCTCCGGTCACAAAATGCAGCGCCCTTTTTATCGCCCGGCCCTTGCCCATGTTGTAGGAGTTTCTCTTGACTACTACATGATCAGTTTGCCTGGACGCAGCATTAAGAGCTACCTCGAAGGTATCATCAGTAGAACCATCATCAAGCACGATAAGTTCCCACTCGCAACCAAAATCAACAAAAGCCCTGGCAGTTTCCTCTATGCTGTGAGTGATCCGGGCTGCCTCATTATAGGCAGGCATGACTACTGATATTTTTTCTTTTATGTCTTTCATTTTCTATAAATCAGGCGCAGATGAACAAAGAAAAGCAAAATCGAGCTAAAACACATGATCGCTTGTACAGCTAGTAACGACGGATGAAATAACATTATCCCGGTCACCTGAGCAAGGCTGACTGGCACTAAAAAGTTTAGAAAACGCAAGTTTCTAATTGAAAGAAAATAAGTCACCAGAATAAACAGCAGCGTATAAAAAGTCATGGATACGCTAAACAGCCTACCCAGGAGAATTGCATCAGGATCAGCTTTTCCGGTAAGCACATTTAAAACAAACCCCGGGAATACATTATAGAATATGCCGGCTATTACCGCCAGAATAAATACATAAAACAGGGATTTCTTAAGCGTCGAGTGAGTATCCTGATTATTTGCATGCAGCCCGGAAGTGCGGGGAAACATCACTACACTTATTGCTCCGGGAAGGAAAAGAAATATCTTACCAATCATCTGCGCCAAAGCGTACGCCCCTGAATCCTGCTGACTAAAATAATATCGCACCAACACCATGTCAAAAGTGGTTATGGAGGTAAAACAAAAATATGCGATAGCGACGGGAAATAAATATGTGAATATCTCTTTAAAATTTATCTCCTGCCTGTCTACCTTACCGATAAAATACTTCTTTAAAGGCACATAGGCAAAGGCTATAGCAGCTAATGCCGATATCAGAAGTGCTGCCATTGCTCCGGCAATGTTGTAACTAAGGGTAATAAATACGAAGGCCAGTCCTAGCTTTAATGCCCCGGAAATAACGGTAGTGGCGGAAAGCCACCAGAACAATTCCAGGCCCTGCAGAGCTCCTAAAAATACCGGAGAAAGCCACGCCGAAGCGATGAGTGCTGCAAGAATATACCCTAACGCCGCAGATTCGATCTTGAGCAGACTCATTAAGTACGCCGAGCCAAGACAAAATATCACAAGTGTCACAAGAGCACAAATAAATGCGCCTTTAAAAAAACTTAAGAACAAATAATTTATTTTTTTTTCTTCGCCCCGGGCATTAAAAGCCGAGATATATTTAGCTAAAGCCAGCTGCAGAGTCCCCAACGGCACCGAGAAAAGCATTAATACGGAAAGCAGCGAATTAAATCCGGCAAATTCTACGGAGGTGAGCTTGTGGGCGATGAGCAGCTGAAAAAGCAGGTTCAGAAAATTAAGGAGTGAAGCTGAGGCAAAAACAACGATGATATTGCGGGTGAAGGCATCGAGATCTTTAAGCTTTGCGAGCATTTAGGGATTTAGATGATGACTTTAAGAAATCTGCGGCTTCCGACTTTAAGAACACCTGCTTTGTCTAAAACAAAACTATCTTTTTCAATTTTGTCTTCATTAAAAATGACCGCACCCTGCTTTAAGAGCCTGCGCGCCTCATTTCCACTTTGCACCAGGCCGCTTTCCTGAAGGACAGCTAAAATCGTCTTAATACCATCGGTCTTAAATTCAGGCATATCCTGAGGCAGCTCTTTTTTCGAAAAAACCCGCTCGAATTCTCCTTGAGCTTTCTCGGCTTCAACCTTTGAATGGTATTGCTCGATAATCTCTGTGGCAAGCTTAACTTTAGCCTCTTTAGGATGCATGGCTCTTACATCATTTAAATCACAATCCGTTAGAAGCTCATAATATTTGATCATCAATTCATCCGAAATCGACATGATCTTACCGAACATCTCGCCTGCAGATTCATTGATACCGATATAATTACCGTAAGACTTGCTCATCTTCTGCACGCCGTCAGTGCCTTCCAGTAAGGGCATGGTCAGCACCACCTGCTGCGACTGGTTAAAATCTTTCTGCAATTCCCGGCCGAATAACAAATTAAATACCTGGTCAGTGCCTCCGAGCTCTACATCCGCCTCAAGCACCACCGAATCATACCCTTGCATCAAAGGATACAGGAATTCAAGGATAGAAATATTTTCTCCCTTGGTATAGCGCTTTTTAAAATCATCACGGGCGAGCATCTGAGAAACCGAGGCATGAGTGGTAAGACGCAGCATCTCGACTATCGGCATATGCTCAAACCACTTACTATTAAATACAATCTTCAGCTTGTCAATATCGAGAATTTTAGAAACCTGTTTCTTGTAAGTAGCGGCGTTCTTAGCCACTTCCTCTTTAGTCAGTTGCTTACGAGTTTCAGAACGTCCGGAAGGATCCCCGATCTGGCCGGTAAAGTCACCGATAAGAAAATACACCTCATGCCCCAGATCCTGAAACTGGCGCAGTTTCCTTAAAAGCACGGTGTGGCCCAAATGCAGGTCAGGAGCAGTAGGGTCAAAACCCGCCTTGATCTTAAGAGGAATTTTGAGCTTAATAGACTCTTCGAGCTTCTTCTTAAGCTCTTCCTCAGAGATTATCTCAACCGCCCCACGCTTAATTACTTCAAGTTGTTTAGATAATTCAATCATAGGTTAAATCTGGGGGACGGTTCTAATTATTCTTGAGGAAAATTAGAACCGTCCCCATTATTTTATATGTGGGTCCTGGCAGACAAGCCGATCTTGGCCTGCTCCACGTCGACTTTGATCACTTTAACCTTAAGCTTATCTCCCGGCTTAAGCTGTGCCACTATCTCCCGGTCGATCTCACTTGAATACACCAACCCCTCCACTTCGTCGTCAAGCTTTACAAAAACTCCGAAGTCAGTAAGGCTAACCACTTCCGCATCCAGAATAGTATCCATCGGATACTTCTGGGCTATCTCGGCCCATGGATTTGGCTGCAACTGTTTTAGCCCAAGAGAAATGCGGCGGTTTGAACTATCCACGGAAACGATCACCACATCCACTTTCTGTCCCTTCTTCAAAACATCCTGCGGATGCGCAACTCTCTTGGTCCATGACATATCAGATACGTGGATCATTCCTTCCAAGTTGCTATCCAGCTCGACAAACGCGCCGTAATCAGTAAAGCCTCTAACCTTTCCGGAGACCTGAGAGCCGACAGGGAATTTTCCGTCTGCCTCGAGCCAAGGATTAGGCTCCAGCTGCTTTAAGCTTAAAGAGATCCTGCGGGAATCCTTGTCCACATTCAGGACTTGGGCTTCCAAGGTATCTCCGATAGCGAACATTTCACTTGGGTTATTCACTCTCTTGGTCCAGGAGATCTCGGAAACATGGATCAGGCCTTCAATACCCTTATCCAGCTCGACAAATACTCCGTAAGGAAGAATGTTCACTACCTTTCCTTTTAACTTCTGTCCCGCGGAAAACTTTTCCTCGATCTGCGACCACGGATCAGGCATGCGCTGCTTCAGGCCTAAAGAAACCTTGCCTGAGTCACGGTCCATATTCAACACCATCACTTCGATCCTGTCACCTATAGCCACTGACTCCGAAGGATGGGATATCTTTGACCAAGACATATCAGTGATGTGCAAAAGCCCGTCCACGCCACCTAGGTCCACAAACGCTCCGAAATCGGTAATCGCCTTGACGGTTCCCGGATAAATGTTGCCGATCTTGAGCTCGCCCCAGATCTTTTCCTTAGCCTCTTCTTTTTCCTTCTGCATTGCTTCGCGGCGGCTGACTATTACGCTCCGGCGCAGATTGTTGACCTTGACGATCTTGAACTTGTAGGGCTTAAACATGATATCTTTTTCCTGCACGCCCTTGAATGCTGACAAAGACAGCGGCAAGAATCCTTCGATACCTTGGCAGTCCACCAAATACCCGCCCTTGACCTTCTTGACCGGCCTTCCGTCGATAAGCCCGCCGTCGGTAGATAACTTTACCACTTTATCCCAGCCCTGCATGCGCATGGCTTTTTCACGCGATAACGTGATATTACCCGCCTCATCCTCGACAGAATCAACATAAAACTCAAGCTCCTTGCCGACTTCAAGGTCTCCTTGAGAAAACTCAATTATCGGCACCAGGCCCTCAGACTTAAATCCAACATCCACCAACACATCTTTCTGGCGGATGGAAACAACCTTTCCGGTGACCACTTCGCCGTCGTGTATTATTTTTATGCTTTGATTATATAATTGTTCTAATTCAGCCCTTGAATCCGTCATTTTGCTACCTCTCCTTTACAGTTATTTAATTTTTAGTTAATATTTTAGAATTTTTAATAATTTTTAAAACCAGGGAACAACACCTCCTTCACAGAGAAATTTTTACTGATGTTTCTTAAAGCTTCCTAGAAATTTCCTTACCTACCTCCAGGATTTTCTTAGCAAGGCCAAGATTCTTCGCCTCTGCATATACGCGCATCAACGGCTCGGTTCCTGAGCCGCGCAGCATCAACCAGCTTCCGTCAGATAATATCAGTTTTATGCCGTCGTAATCCTTAACTTCTACCACTTTTTTACCCAGGATTTCCTTCGGCATCAGCTCCTTCTTTAACTCCACCTGCCTGTCCAGATGCTGGTCAGCGCGCACATAATAATACCTACCAAACTGCTTTTCTGTTTCATTAAGGATCTTGAGAATGTTCTTATTACGATAAACCATCATCTCAATAAGCAGAAGCCCCGCCACCGATCCGTCACGCTCCGGGATATAGCCTTTGACCCCCATGCCGCCGGCCTCTTCCCCTCCGGCAACGATATCCTGCGTCTCCATAAGGTTGGAGATATATTTAAAACCCACGGGAGTTTCATAAAGCTTGATACCGAGATATTTAGCAATATTATCCATCATCGTGCTTCCGCAGATGGTCTTCACTAATCCACCTGACCAGTGCCTATCCTGATTCAAATGCAGAGCCAGAAGGCCTAGTATTTTCTGAGGATGAATAAACACTCCGCCCGGAGCAACCGCGGCAATCCTATCCGCATCTCCGTCTAAAGCGATGCCTATATCAAATTTTTCCTTTTTAACCCGCTCCTTAAGCTCCTCAAGGTTATCTTCCACTGGCTCAGGCCTGCCTCCGCCAAAAGAAGGATTAATGTCACAACGCATAAACTCGACCTTGATCTTTGAGCCTTTGAGAATCTGCGCTATAAAACTGTCTCCTGAACCATGCATGGAATCTACTAATACTTTGAATTTCTTATTTTTGATTTTTTTGAAGTCGATGTAAGAACGAATAAAAGCAACATAAGCCTTGGTCATGTCCACTTCCTCAATCTTTGCCGAAGTGGAATTCGCCTCTTTTACCGGGCTCTTGCCAAAAAGCTCTTCTACCCGAGCAGTGACTTCCGGACCTGCGGCACCTCCCGAAGACATCTTGATCTTAAAACCATTATACTCCGCCGGATTGTGGGAAGCGGTGATCATCACTCCGAGATCAAGCTTGCGGGTCTTTACCGCAAAACTCAATGTCGGCGTGGGCACAGGCCTATCCGAAAGTATTACGTCAATTCCGTTATTACGCAATACCTCAGCCACTAATTTAGCAAATCGGTCGGACATAAAACGAGTATCAAACCCAACAGCGACTTTTTTTCCTGAACCCAGATAATCCGCCACCGCCTGCGAGACGATCTTTAAATTCTTGAAAGTGTAATTATCAGCGATAACCCCTCTCCAACCGTCTGTGCCGAATTTTATTTCCCCGTTACCGTACATTTCTGATCCTTTCTATAGCTGTTTTAATATTTTTCGCACTAAAGATGTATGAGCCCGCAGCCAGGACATTTGCCCCGGCCCTGACTGCCTTAAGCGCGGTATCCTCGTTTATCCCGCCGTCAACCGCGATATCCCCTTTAAATATTTCCCGAAGCTTTTTTATCTTAGGCAATGCCGCGGGAATAAAAGCCTGTCCACCGAAACCGGGATTGACCGACATCACCAAAACAAAATCCACCAACGGCAGAGCTTTCTTTATCTTGGCCAAAGGTGTAGCAGGATTTAAGGACACCCCCACTTTTATGCCTTTTTTCTTTAAGCGCATCGCCTGCTTCTTGAATCCGGCAAAACTGATAGTCTCAATATGCATAGTGATCATATCGCTTCCGGCGGAAACGAAACTATCCACATACTTGCCGGGATTCTCGATCATCAAGTGCACATCCAGAGGAAGCTTAGTGACCTTGCGGATATTTTTAACTACCACCGGCCCGATAGTAATATTGGGTACGAAGTGGCCGTCCATCACATCGATGTGCAGCAGGTCAGCACCCGCAGCCTCAACCTTACGTATCTCTTGAGCTAAGCAGCCAAAATCCGCGGATAACAATGATGGAGCAACTAAGATTTTACGCATAAAGCCTCTTTTTCAAAATGTATTTGTACACGCTATCTGCCACTAGATACCGAAAAGACTTCTTTTCTTTTACGCACTGCCGGATCTCAAACCCCGAGATATCCACTGCCCTGATCGGCAAAGTCGATAAATACGACGGCAAATTCTGAAGCGGGTACCCCGGCCGGGTCGCGGCGATGAATTTTACCATCTTGATTATCTCGTTTAAGTCCTTCCACGCATCAAGATATGTCAAAAGATCTGAGCCGATGATAAAATAAAGCTCATCAAAAGGAAAAACCTTTTTAAACTCGCGCACCGTGTCTATTGTGTAAGAGCGGCCGTCCCTCTTGATCTCCATGTCCGAGACGCTAAAAAGTTTGTTTCCCTTGATCGCCAGCCTTGCCATATTAAGGCGGTGCGCCGCGGGAGCGATATCGGAATTATCCTTATGCGGAGGAAAATACGCCGGAACAAAAATGATCCTGTCCAGCCCAAGCTTCTCCCTTGCCTCTTCGGCAAGAATCAAGTGCCCGATATGGATAGGATTAAATGTCCCGCCCAATAAACCGATCTTCAAGATCTCACCTGTCCCTTGCCGAACACCATGTACTTATACGTGGTCAGCTCCTCAAGCGCCATGGGGCCGCGGGCATGCAGCTTATCGGTTGAAATCCCGATCTCCGCTCCCATGCCAAATTGATTACCGTCAGTAAAACGGGTGGAGGCATTCACGTAAACACAGGCAGAATCCACCTGCCGCAAAAACTTCAACGCAACCTTATAATTTTCCGTAACTATGGTGTCAGAGTGATGCGAACCATAGTGATTCACGTGATGAATTGCCTCATCAATATCATTAACCACCTTGACCGAAAGAATCAAATCCAGGTATTCAGTATGATAATCCTTTTCCGTAGCTAACCTTACGTCTTTAACGATCCTGCAGGTCAAGGCGCAGCCGCGAATCTGAACGCCGGCTTCTTTAAGCTGCTTGATCATCCCAGGCAGGAATCTGGCTGCCACACCCTTATGCACCAGCATACACTCCATGGCATTGCACACGCCAGGCCGCTGTACCTTGGCATTGAAACATATCTTCTGGGACATCTTCAAATCTGCCCGTTCATCCACATAAACATGGCAGATGCCTTTGTAATGTTTGATCACCGGGATCCGCGAAAGACTGACCACTTTGCGAATCAGGCCCTCGCCGCCCCGGGGCATCACCAAATCGATATACTCATCCAGCTTAAGCAGTACATCCACTGCCCGCCGGTCTTTGGTAGTGACCATACTGATCAAGCCCGCGGGAAGATGGTGCTTGTGGGCCACTTTACTAAGCAATCCATAAATAGCGATATTGGAGTGCAGGGCCTCGCTTCCGCCGCGCAGGATCACGCTGTTACCCGACTTTAAACACAACCCGATGCAATCTGAAGTGACGTTGGGCCTGGCCTCATAAATAATAGCTATCACTCCGATGGGAACACGCACTTTATGGATCCATAATCCGCTGGGGACCCTCCAGGCCCGGATATCCTCTCCCACGAAATCATTAAGCTTAGCGATCTCAAGCAAAGACGCAGCCATCCCGGCAATGAGCAATTCATTCAAAGTCAGCCTGTCAATCATGGCTGACGAAATCCCAGCGGCCTTAGCTGCCGAGACATCTAATTTATTCGCTTTTAGAATAAGCGCTTTTTTTCTTAAAAGAGCTTTCGCCATCTCCCGGAGAGCTTTATTTTTTGCTTTAGTAGAGACATTCAGCATCAACCGGCTTGCCTGCTGCGCTTTCTTTGCGATATTAACCAGTTCTGTTTTCAAATCCATATTTATAAAATTACGATATTGTCGCGATGGATGATTTCTTTATCAAAGCGCGTGCCCTTGACTTTTTCCAGAACCTTTGCGCTGACGTTCACCTTGCCACGAGCAAACTCTACATTAGCCCTATCGCGTACACTCACTACGTCACCATCAACAAAATTACCCTCAAGATCAGTTACACCCACGCACAAAAGGCTTTTCTTATTCAATAGCGCCGCCTTTGCTCCGTCATCTACAAAAATTTTTCCCTTAGTCTTAGTGCCAAAAGCGATCCAGCGCGCCTTGGCAGTCAGGCCTTTCTTAGAAACAAAAAGCGTCCCTGTCGGCTGATCATCATTGACCACGGAAAGAATGACCCCATCAGTCCTGCCGTTTGCAATCACGCAGGATATCCCGGAGTCTACCGCGATCTTGGCTGCCTCGATCTTAGTGATCATCCCGCCCACAGAAGTCTTTCTCTTAGTGGGACAGGCCAGAGACTTTATTGCCGGGGTAATAGCGTCCACTACCCGTATCAAACTCATATCTTGATCCAACAACCCATCCACATCTGAGAGCATGATCAAAAGATCAGCGTTTACCAAAGTTGCTACCAAAGCGCTGAGCCGGTCGTTATCGCCAAATCTTATCTCGTCGGTTGAAACGGTGTCGTTTTCATTGATTACCGGAATGCTGTTTAACTCTAAAAGCTTAAGCAGGGTATTCTTAGCATTAAGATAACGGTTGCGGCTTGAGAAATCTTCCCAAGTCAAAAGCACCTGCCCGCAATTTAGCTGCCTGCCTTTAAAAAACCTGCGGTAAATATCCATCAGCTCATGTTGGCCGATAGCCGCGGCAGCCTGCAAAGTAGCGAGTTCCTTCGGCCGCTCTCCAAGCTTCAAAATAGACATCCCCAAAGCGATGGCGCCTGAGGTAACCAGGATCACTTCCTTTTTCTCTCTGACCAACTGAGAGATCTGACCGGTTATCTCATTGACCAGATTGGCGTCCAGCTCATTCTTTGAGGAATAAAACAAGCTTGAGCCGATCTTGATGACTATACGTTTATAATTTCTTGCTGATTGCCTCAATCAAATCCTCCAAACCTTCCCTCTTAAGCGCTGAGATAGGATAAATTTTTTTCTTCACAATTTTCTTAAAACGCTCCAGGTTATCCCAGGCGCCGTCGAGATCCATCTTGTTTGCCACGATTACCTGAGTCTTCTTAGCTACCGCAGCGCTGTATTTCTTAAGCTCCGCATTAATAGTCTTATAATCATCAAGCGGTTTTCTACCCTCAAAACCCGCCATATCTACAATATGCACTAAGATCTTGGTACGCTCCACATGCCTTAAGAACTTATCTCCCAGCCCCTTGCCATCCGCAGAACCTTCAATTAAACCGGGAATATCCGCGATAGTAAAAATCTGCTTATTAGACCTGACCACCCCTAAAACCGGAGACTTGGTAGTAAATGGATACGCCGCAACTTGAGGGTGGGCATTAGAAATACCGGAGATAAGCGTAGACTTTCCGGCATTGGGAAATCCCACCACACCCGCATCGGCAATGACCTTAAGGTCAAGAAGTAAATCTTTTTCTTCGCCCAGTTCTCCGGGTTTGCCTTCTGTCAGGTGACGGTGTCCGTTGCCTAACCCGCCTTTACCGCCGTGGGCGATGGTCACTTCCTCGCCGTCTTCCTTCATATCGCGCAGGATCGAGTCACTGCGGGTATCCTTGATCACCGTCCCCGCAGGTACGCGGATAACGATGTTTTCAGCATCCTTACCCTTTTTATTGTTGCCGGATCCGTGCGCTCCGTGCTTGCCGTAGAAATGCTGGTTATAGCGGTAATCCAGAAGGGTATAAAGATTACGATCAACGCGAACGATAATATCCGCGCCCCTGCCTCCGTCTCCTCCGTCGGGAACGCCATGGCGGGTGTACTTATCGCGATAAAAGCTGCTACAGCCTTTTCCGCCGTCACCGGCCTTTACATAAATTTTTGCGCTGTCAATGAACACGCTTTACAGGCTGATTTCTTTTACCTGGAGACGGGTCAATTTTTGGCGATGGCCTTTTTCCCAGTGAGAAGACTTACGACGGCGGTATTTGTAGGAAATAAGCTTAGGTGCTTTCTTCTCTCCAAGCACCAAAACACTCACCTTTGCGCCCTTGACATAGGGAGTCCCCACCTCAAGCTGCTTGTCTTTTGAGACCAAGAGCACTTTATCAATGGCGATCTCTTTACCAGCCGGGGTAGCCTCCCTCTCTACCTCAATAATATCGTCCTTTTTGACATTGTACTGTTTTGATCCAACTTCAATTACAGCATACATTTTTAGTCCTCCTTGCACAGAAAGTGCAACACCAACTTTTCCTATAAAGATGGGTGTAACACAAAAAGCTGCACCCCAGCTAATAGGTATGCTGGGTGCGTCCTTTTTAGGACGGAACACCCGCCCACTTGACAATCATTTTTGTCAAGGTGCATTTATGGCGGGGTGTTTCTTGTTATATGGTTAAAATGGGAAAACAATATTATATACGATTAGGACGGCAGGGTCAAGAGGAAACATGGGCTTTAGCCAACACATCAAACTCGATATTTACCGAGTAAGATGGCCCTTTAAAGCCTAAAGTGGTGTTCTTAAGGGTGTGCGGGATGATATAAACGCTAACAACGTTGGATTTCTTATTTACCAGGGTCAAGCTTACCCCATCCAAAGCAATAGACCCCTTGGGTAGACAGAATTTCAAGAATTGCGCAGGAATAGCTACTTCAAAACTTAGGTTTCCCGCTACAAGACGCTTACTACGGATAACTCCTAGACAATCCACGTGTCCGGTGACAAAATGCCCGGAAATCCTGTCTCCCACTTTAAGGCTACGCTCTAAATTTACCTTATCCGCCGCCTTTGCCGAACCCAGATTAGTGGTTTTTAGGGTCTGAGGCATAGATTCGAAAAAAAGCGAATCTACGCCAACCTTGACTACAGTAAAACAGGTTCCGTTTACCGCGATGCTATCGCCTATCTTGGTGCCTTCCAAAACCTTTTCTGCTGCGATTTCAATAAGGGTAACATTACCGCGGCGGGAAAACGACCTGATCTGACCCAACTCCTCAACTATCCCGCTAAACATAAGCCTCAACCAGCATATCTTCGCCAAAACGACGCAATTTTATTTTCTTAAGCTTTACAGCTTTATCCATGCGCTCAATACCTCTGCCCATCACCGAACTGATAGCCTCTTTTCCGCCCACGATCTTGGGGCTGACAAAAAATAACACTCTATCTACCAGTCTATCATCAAATAATGACCCCACCAGCGTACCTCCACCTTCTACCAAAATGCTAGTGATATCCATGCGCGCCAACTTTTTCATCATATCATTTAGATTAATCTGACCGTCTTTTTCTTTCACTTCCAAAATTTTTGCCTTGGCACCCAGAAGTTTCCTGTTTTCCGTTTCCTGTCCGGGGCGCACATTTAACGTCACTATTATCACCTGAGATTTTCCGGAAAAAAGATTTGCATCCTGTGAAATGCTCAGTTGACTGTCCACGATGATCTTAATTGGATGCTTCTTGGAAAACCAGGAATCCAGACGCGGATCATCCTTTCTTACCGTGTTCACACCCACCATGATGGCGTCAAACTGCGAGCGGATGCGGTGGGCATACCCGCGCGATTCATCAGAGGTGATCCACTTGGAATCTCCGGTGCGGGTAGCAATCTTTCCGTCGAGAGACTGCGCCACCTTGACCGTGACAAAAGGTATACGCTTGGTGATATATTTAATAAAAGATTCATTTATCTGACGCAGCTCATCTTCGCAAAAACCACTTCTTAAAATCATATCCGTACAGGGAGGCGTGCGACCGTAATGGACGCAGGGCTCTAATGTCACATAAAGCGTACTCCCCTTTGCCTTTACTCCCGCCTTACCCAAAGCCACCACCTCGGCATGAGCCAGACCCGCCTGCTCATGAAAACCCTCAGCAATGATCCTGCCGTTTTTTACCACTACCGCACCCACTATGGGATTGGGCGAAGTCTTTC
Source organism: Candidatus Omnitrophota bacterium (assembly GCA_026387455.1). Lineage (GTDB taxonomy): Bacteria > Omnitrophota > Gorgyraeia > Gygaellales > Profunditerraquicolaceae > JAPLLR01. Next base: position 50,816 of record JAPLLR010000047.1, read on the forward strand.
CTTTAGCCTTAACAGCCAGTTCTATTGCTCGACGCATAAAATATTCGTGGTTTTTTTTCATTTAAATTTTCTCTTTCGCCTCTTTTAATTTCTCCACTAGCTCGTAAGGAATCCTAACGCAGCCAATCTTGACATCTGGTTTAGCGGTGCCGTGACAATCCGAACCTCCGGTAGCCAAAAGATTATATTTCTTAGCCAGCCCCAGATAAAAGTTTACCAGGGACTGCGAATGCTCCGGATAAAATATTTCAAGTCCCATTATCCCGTATTCCACAAACTGCGGAATAAGGTCATCGTTATTCAAAACATAAGGATGAGCCAATACCGGCACTCCCCCTAAATCTCGGATAAACTTCACCGCGTCTTTTGGAGTAAACCTGAAACCGCAAACATAAGCCGGGCCCTTGTCTCCAATATATTTCTTGAACGCCTCATAAATATTACCCACTGCCCCGGATTCAACCATTGCCCGGGCGATATGCAGCCTGCCCACCGTACCTTCCTGGGCAAGCTCAAATACTATTTCCGGGTCAAGGCGCACACCAAGCTTACCCAGTTTCTCGACGATCTTATGCACCCGATCAACCCGGACATTTTTCAGATGCTCAAGCTTTTCCCTAAGCGATTTACTCTTATAATCGATAAGATATCCGAGAATATGCACCTCAGAGCCGTCATTCTCGGCAGTCAGCTCTATCCCGGGCAGGACCTCGATCCCTTCTTTTTCTGCAATCGCTAAAATAGGGTCCAGACCCTCAACAGTGTCATGATCGACTACCGAGACACAAGCTAGCCCCGCCGACTTAGCTTCCTCTATAAGCTGGGCGGGAGTAAATGTCCCGTCGGAATAAAGGGTATGCACATGCAGATCAGCGGATTTCATTTTTCCAATTCTATCTTTATCTTATCCAGGATAGCGTTGACAAATTTGCCGGCTTCGACTCCGGAGAATTTTTTAGCCAGGTCCACCGCCTCATTGATGGCTACCTTAGGCGGAATACCTGATGAATACAAGAGCTCAAAGCCACCCATACGCATAATATTGCGGTCTACCACTGCCATGCGCTCCAGCTCCCAGTTTGTAGCGTACTGAGCGATCTTGCGGTCGATCTCCGCCAGATTTTGCACAGCGCCCTTGACGATTTCAGCGGCAAAATCCTTCATTTCCTCATCAATTCCCTCTTCGATATGTGCCTGCCAGAAATCATCTATGGCGCTTTTTGGCTCTTCATGAGTGATATCGATCTGATACAAAATCTGCAGAGCGTATTCCCTGCTTCTAGTGCGTTTACGCATAATAGTTATTTAATTTGGGCTAACAAATTCGCCATCTCAATAGCAGTAGCTGCCGCATCTCTTCCTTTATTTCCGTCCTTGGTGCCTGCTCGCTCAACCGCCTGCTCAATGGTGTCTGCGGTGATCACGCCGAAGATTACCGGAACGCCGGTGTCCAGTGAAACCTTCGAGACTCCCTTAGCCACTTCCGCGGCGATATAATCAAAATGCGGAGTGGCACCCCTGATTATAGTACCTAAACAGATAACCGCGTCAAAATCTTTTGCCTTGGCTAATTTCTGAGCCACCAGCGGAATCTCAAACGCTCCCGGAACCCAAGTGGTCAAAATATCTTTTTCCTCTGCTCCGTGCCGCACAAGAGTATCTGCGCAGCCGGCAATAAGTTCCTTAGTCAAAAACTCATTGAAGCGCGACGCAATTATCGCAAACTTCTTTCCCTTCGCTATCATATTTCCTTCGGTTACTTTTCCCATCCTTACCTCCTCGTTAATTTGCCTTTCTCTACTCAATACTCAGATCATGCCCGAGTTTTACTTTCTTTGTTTTCAAATACTTATAATTAAGCGGATTAGGCTCTACTTCAAGCCCAACGCGCTCCACCACCCGCAAACCATACCCCTCTAATCCGACGATCTTTCTGGGATTATTAGTTAATAATCGGATATGTTTTATTCCTAAATCCACCAATATCTGCGCGCCGATTCCGTAATCTCGCAAATCCGCGGCATGCCCCAACGCAACATTCGCCTCAACCGTATCCATGCCTTTATCTTGCAAAGCATAAGCCTTGATCTTTTCTACCAGCCCGATTCCCCGGCCTTCCTGGCTCATGTAAAGTACAACTCCTTTATTTTCTTTCTGGATCGCCTGCATAGCCAAATCTAACTGCTTGCCGCAGTCGCAACGCAAAGAGCCAAAAACATCCCCGGTAAGACACTCTGAATGCACGCGCACTGTCACCGGCTCACCTAAAACAAACTCTCCCATCACTAAAGCAGAATGCACCTTGTTATTAGTAAGATCCTTATACAGGATCAGATTATACATGCCGAATTCCGTAGGCAACACAGTCTGAGCAACTCTTTCGATCAGTTTCTCCGAGCGCCTGCGGTATTCAATAAGATTAGAGATAGAGCAGATCTTTAAATTATGCTGCTTGGCAAAATCCAGCAGCTCGGGCAGGCGGGACATTGTCCCGTCGTCATTCATTATTTCGCAGATCACTCCTGCCGGATACATTCCCCCAAGCTTCATCAGGTCAACAGAAGCCTCGGTATGCCCTGCCCTGACTAAAACTCCTCCGGATCTAGCGCGCAAAGGAAAAATATGGCCGGGGCGGATCAGGTCTTCAGGCTTACTTTGAGGACTGATTAAGACTTCTATAGTGCGGCTGCGGTCAGGAGCGGAAATGCCTGTAGTTACGCCTCTTGCCGCATCCACGGAAATCACCCAAGCAGTCTTAAAGGGGTCTTCCTTCTTAGAATGAGCCCGGTCTTTAAGCATGGGCTCAAGATCCAGCTGCTGCAGCCTTGGCTCTTCCATAGGCACACAGATAAGCCCGCGGCCGTACTTAGCCATGAAGTTGATGTGTTCAGGCCTTGCCGCGGAAGCAGCCATGACCAGGTCGCCCTCATTCTCGCGGTCCTCATCATCAACGATGATCACCATGCGGCCTTTTTTTAAATCTTCTAGAATTTCTGGTATAGAGTTAAACATAAATGAAGGCATAAGTTATGGAGGGCTCATTTCATTCGCACCGACATAACTTATCTGCCTGAATTTACCCCCCGCGATTAGTTTTGCCTGCAAAACTGCGGGGGGTGATGTCTCCTTAAAATAAAAAGCCCGAAGGTGATCTCCGGGCAAAGAAATATCAATCTCCTTCCATCTGGACTTTGCCGAGAAACGGCACCCCAATCTATCCTTTAAAATTGGGGGTGCCCCGCTACTGCGGGACCCCCAGCTTTATAGGATCAGCTGGGGTATGCTTTCGGCATAACCATCGGCTCCGGAATTTTACCGGATCTTGCCTCGGCTCTCGCCGAAGCTCGCGGGCTCAACCGCCGGTCAGGATTTTCGCCTTGCCCTGAAGATTAATCTTCTTTAAGTATATCAAAAAAACTTACCTTGTCAACACCTTTAAGAGGCACTATAATATAGTTATGCTGCAACATATTATAAATCAAGTACATAAATCCCTGATAAAATCCGCCAAAACCATCGCGGTAGCCGAATCCTGCACCGGTGGCCTGCTCTCTGCCATGCTTACCGAGCTTTCCGGAAGCTCAAAATACTTTACCTTAGGCGTAGTCACTTACAGCAATAAAGCCAAAGAGCGGATCCTCGGCATCCCTTCTTCTGTTATTGCCAAAAACGGTGCGGTTTCCGAAATTGTAGCTAAACTAATGGCGCAAAAAGTGCGCCGACTAGCCAAAACCGACTTCGGCATTAGCATCACCGGCATCGCCGGACCTGCTGGTTGCGCAGAAGTGCACACCGGCGCCTCCTTTAGCGCCGGGTGCGGCACAACCCGCAAGCCCATCGGCACCGTCTTTATCGCTATAGCAGCCAAAAACAAAACACTTTGCAAACAATTCCGCTTCCGCGGAACCCGCCGCAGCATCAGAAACAAATCCGCCCTGGAAGCGGTAAAGTTATTAAATATTTTAGTGGAAACTAGATTTTGATTTGATATGATTTCGAGTCTTGATTGGGGAATAAAATTTAGTAAGCCCTTGCAATTAAAGCAGTTGCGATGGCTTTTTGTTTGAAATAAAATAAAGGTAAAAGAGTAATTATGAAATTAGGTCATAAGATTGGCTTATCAATATTAGTTATAGTTCCAATTTGGATATTCATCCGAGCTCAATTAATTTACAGGGAAGGCCCAAAGATTGTTAAGATAATTGAAAAATATAAAGTAGATAATAACAAATACCCAGAAACATTACAGCAAATAGGGGTAAGAAGTTTTTTACATCCTATGTATTTTTTGACACAAAAGAACAAGTTTACTTTAATGTATTCAATTTTCGCCTATGCCAGATGGTATTATAACAGTGAAAAAAATGAATGGGGAACGCTGGATTAACCATATGTATTCATCCTTCTCTTTCTCTTTTAAAAAATATATCAAAGAACTTTCTCGGCCTTGGAAATTAATTTCTTTTTCAATTGCTTTAGGGTATTACATTTGGGGTGCCTATTACTATAAGTGCCCTACTTGGGATGTGCCTGTTTCTATCATTATGAGCATCTTAACCTATGTCTTTGCCCCTTGGACCGTAAATTCTATCTGCTACCTTATTCAAAAACGGCCAAGATATTGGATTGTTAAATCTTTAGTTTGCATAGCAGTAATCTATATATGCGCATCAGCATCTTATGAGCTATATAACTGGTGGCATCTGGGCTACTGGCCGCCACCCACATATTGGACGAACTTGTGGTATTCAGGCTGTGCATTTATTGCAGCAGGAATACTATGGAAGTTTGAAGGCACTCTAAAGGAGTTAATCTCTGGCCTCCTTGTAGATTTAAAGAAAACTACTAAACTAGCGAGATAGCTAACTCTTTTTACCCTTTCTCCACCTACTTCGTTTTTAGCGGCTGGCTTGGCTTGGTTCGAGCGGGACGTCCGAGGAACCGAGCGGGCATGGCGCACGCCTTCGGCGTGCAGGCGAGGTCCACAGGCTAACAAGGAGAGTAAGTTAGCGGGTGGCTTGGCTTGATCCGAGCACGGCCATAAGCCGCGCGCAGGACAAGCCAAGACAGGACCCGCTAACCTAACACAGAAAGTGCAGGCCAGCCTCTCCTATAAGGCTGGGCCTAGCCCGCAATAATCAAAGCAAGACAGACGCTACATAAACAAACATGCGCACATTCATAGCCATTGAATTACCTAAAGACATAAAAGACTCCCTTAGCAGGCTGATTAATAAACTTAAGGAAACTGGTGCCGACGTCAAATGGGTCGCTCCCCAAAACATCCACCTTACCCTCAAGTTTCTAGGCGAACGCGACGACAAAAAAGTAAAAGAAATCAGTGAAATCCTCGATGAAGTCGCCAGGAATCACTTGGCCTTCCAGATCCAGATCAACGCCTTAGGCGCTTTTCCGAATCTGAATTCATCAAGAGTAATCTGGGTAGGAATCGATCAAGGAGATATTGAAACTAAGAATATCTTTAAAGATTTGGAAGATTTGATATGCAAGGTAGGCATTCCTAAAGAAGACCGCGCCTTCTCCTCTCACATCACCATAGGCAGGACCAGGTCAGCAAAAAGATTAGCAGAACTTTCTCAAGTTATAACTTCCTTGAACGAATCTATTGGCAGGGAAAATCTTAACTTTACGGCAGGCTCAATCACTCTCTTCAAAAGCACCCTCACCCCAAAAGGACCCATCTACGAAGCTTTGAAAGTCGTAAATCTTACCACCATCTGAAGCGTAATATTGGTATAAATCCCAGCCACAATATCATCGCTCATCACCCCAAGACCGCCTTTTAACCTCTGCAGACCATTAGCAGGATAAGGCTTTAAGGTATCCAGCGCCCGGAATATTAAAAACGCGAAAAATATAATTGCCGGATCCGGCGGCAGGAATAGTAAGCTGATAAGCATTCCGCTTACCTCATCGATCACAATTCTTCGGTCATCTTTCTTATTAAAGACCTTCTCTGCTTCCTGACTTGCCAAAAACCCCAGCACCGTCACTATAAAAGTGACAAAAACCAGATCAAATGCACTTCCCTTAACAAAAAAGAATATCGCAAGTCCCGCGAGACTACCAAATGTCCCGGGAACAAGCGGTAAATATCCCACAAAAAAGAAACTGGAGATCAGTTTAACGAGGAAGCGATGGTAGGAGCTCATAAAAAGGGATTATAACCGCGTGATGATTTTACGGTTATCCCAAAGATAGGATACGCCGGAGTAAAGCGTAAAACCTACGGTGACCAGCATCAGCGAATAGATGATCGTGCGGAACATCTTTTCCCATTCCGGATTCCAGGTGAAATAAGTCAACATCGTCTCTTTGGCCACAATAAAAAGCAAAATGACAAAGATAACCGACATTTGGGAAACGGTCTTGTGTTTTCCGGCGCGCGCCGCAGACAGAACTTTGCCCTTATTCAAAGCGAATAATCGTAGTGATGTGATCAATAGCTCGCGCGAGATTATGATCACAAACATCCAGGCTTCGATCAACTGCAACTGCACAAAAGTGGCAAAAGCCGCCAAAACCAGGATCTTATCCGCAATAGGATCCATCAGCCTGCCGAAATCAGTGATCAGGTTCATTTTCTTGGCGATCATCCCGTCCAAATAATCGGAAATTGCCGCGGCGCTAAAGACCACCAGCGCAAAAACCTTTGCCCAAAACCCGTGCACAAACAAAAAGAACATAAAGACAAAAGTCAAAACGATCCTTAACATGGTTATTCTATTGGCGATATTCATTCAGCGTCTCCTACAAGATCATATTCAAGAGTATCGGTAATATTAACTTTGACAAAATCACCCGATTTAAGCGAATTCTTACTATTAACATAAACCATACCATCCACTTCCGGAGCATCATACTGGCTGCGGCCTATGTATTGATGGTTCTGCGACTCATCTATCAAAACTTCCAGCGATCTACCTAAAAACTTACTATTAACCTCTTGCGAGATTTCCTGCTGCAAAGACATTACCTGATTGAAACGCTCAAGTTTAACGTCCTTAGGGATCTGACCCTTAAACGAATAAGCCGGTGTCCCCTCTTCGCGCGAGTAAATAAAAGCGCCCAGGCGTTCAAACTTTACTTCCTTGATAAACTTAAGCAGTTGCTTAAATTCCTTATCCGTTTCAGAAGGCATTCCCACTATCACCGAGGTGCGTAGCGCCACCTGCGGGACAACCTTACGAGCCTTCTCTATCAGTTTTATTATACCAGCTTTTATGATTTTGCGGTTCATTAATTTTAAGATTCTACTTGAGATATGCTGAACCGGCAGGTCGATATATTTACAGATCTTAGGGTCGCCCGCGATGAGCTTCAAAAGTTCATCGGTTACGCGCTCAGGATTAAGATACAGTAACCTGATCCAGGCGATATTCCCGGAATTTTTGGAAATTTTTCTTACTATATCAACAAGATCCGTCTTACCTTGTAAATCTAAACCATAACCGGTGATATCCTGGCCGATGATATTTAACTCCGAAATCTTTTCTTTATTAAAGAGCTTAACTTTATTCAGGATCGACCGCTCATCAAGACTGGTAAATCTTCCCTTGATAGCCGGGATCACACAATAGCTGCAGTTATTAATACATCCTTCACAAATCTTTAAATAGGCGAAATGTCCCGGCGTGATAGGAAATCTTATAGTCTCCTGATCTAAAGACACCTTGCCGATAAAAGCATCTACCTCGGGCAATTCTTTGCGCAGCAGATCCTTGTATCTCTGGGCAAGGCAGCCATAGACAATGATTCTTTTAAGCTTGCCCTCTTTCTTAAGCGCCACTAAATCGAAGATTGCGTCTATGGACTCCTGCTTCGCTTCTTCAATAAAAGCGCAGGTGTTGATGATCGCCACCTGCGCCTTATCCATATCCACTACCCGGTGGCCTTTGAGGCTCAAAGCCCCGACGATACTTTCCGAGTCTACCAGATTGCGCGGGCAGCCGAGACTTAGTATGCCGACCCTCTGCTTCATCGGGGGATGGTCAAGCCTTCGCGGGTAATCAGAATACCCTTGATCGATTCTCCCCTGCGCCCGAGTTTTGAAAAGATCTGGCCGTTTACTTCCAGTTCCACTGCCCCGGCATTTCCGATAGAAAGCTCCATCCTATTCTTCCCTGTCCAAATCTCAGGACGGCCGCGGGCTAGCTCCTGATGAAAAACGACTTTTCCGTCGATTTTTAAATGCACAAAACAATTCTCGCGAGTGCGGATCACCAGGCGGATCTCGGTAAGCAAATCTTTTCTCGGCTTCAAGAGGATCTCTACAGGTTTGACGACTGCGGCCTTAGCTTTAGCCGGCTGTTGCACAGGCTGCGCTTGCACAGCTTTTTTCGCTTCTTTCTTAACTTGCGAAACCTTTGCAACGGTTTTTTGGATTTTTTTTGCCGGAGCGCCTCTGTGAGAAACGATCAGCTTGCCTAAAGAAAATAGCACCAGTGAAATAACGGCGAAAGCGATAAACAGAATTACCGCCATCTTGACTTTATTGCCGGAATTATCCCCTCCCAACTGAATAGGCTTGGAGTTAAGAATAGAATTATTCTTAGCCGGATCAGACCCTGACAACATCCCCCTTACCGGAGCTACCTGAGGCGCGGGCACAGGCACAGACTTGTCTTCACTGACATAATCCTTGTAATCAACCCCTAGATACGCGCAGTATATTTTGATAAAGCTCTTAAGATATATCGGGCTCAAATTAGAGATACTGTCGCCCTCAATAACCTTAAGGATATTAAGGTTGATCCTGGTCTTTTTCTGGACCTCTTCCAGGCTTAAGCCTCTTTCAAGGCGTAACTGCTTGAGTCTTGCGCCGTGTGAATCCATAATGATTATTCCTGTGTTTCGCTGACAGCTTTACGCTCGGCAACGTTACGCGCGAGCCAATCTTCTCTGTTGACAAGAATCTTACGGGGTTTGCTTCCTTCAAAGGGGCCGACAAGACCTTCCTGTTCCATATTGTCTATTATGCGGGCCGCGCGGGTGTAGCCCAGACGCATGCGCCGCTGTAAAATCGATACTGACGCCTGGTTGCTTTCCATGATGATGCGGGCTGCTTCATCATAAAGCTCATCTTTTTCTCCGGTGTCAAACTGCGACTTCTGCTGCTCCTTCAGGATCTCTTCATCAAAAACCGGCTCTCCTTGAGAGCGGATAAACTCTACCACCCGCTCAATCTCGGCATCTTTAAGGAATGTGCCCTGAATGCGGATAAGCTCCTCCTTGCCCGGTTCCTGGAAAAGCATATCGCCTTTACCAAGAAGAGCCTCAGCCCCGTTTTTGTCCAGCACGGTGCGCGAATCCACTTTGGAAGCCACTTTAAATGAAATGCGCGCGGGAAGATTAGCCTTTAATACCCCGGTGACTACGTTTACCGATGGTCGTTGTGTGGCAAGAACAAGATGAATTCCCACGGCGCGCGATAGCTGGGCCAGGCGGGTAACCGCATTTTCAATTTCTGCTCCTGCAGTACTCATAAGATCGGCAAACTCATCTACGATCACTATAATATAAGGAAGTTTCTCCCTCTTTTCATTATAAGCCTCGATATTACGCGCCCCGGCCCCCTGCAACAGATCATAACGCTTACTCATCTCACTCACTGTCCAGTTAAGAGCAGCAGAAACTTTCTTATGATCAGTGACCACAGGACATAATAAATGCGGCAGACCGTTGTAAGGCATAAGCTCCACACGCTTGGGGTCCACCATGATGAACTTGACGTCATTGGGACTAGCCTTATACAAAAGAGAAAGAATCAATGAGTTCACGCAAACCGTTTTCCCTGAGCCTGTCGTGCCGGCGATCAACAAATGCGGCATCTCATCCAGATCGGTGACCACGGAGTGGCCTGTAATATCCTTACCTAAGGCAAGAGTAAGTTTTGACTTTGCCTCCTGAAAAACCTTAGAAGCGATGACGTCTTTCAAAAATACAAAACTACCCTTAGCGTTAGGAATCTCGACGCCTACCCTGGCCTTGCCGGGAATGGGCGCAATGATCCTTACTGACTGGGCCTTCATGGCCAAAGCTATATCATCGCTTAAATTCTCGATGCTGTTTACTTTTACTCCCGGCGCCGGCTCAAGCTCAAAGCGAGTGATGATCGGGCCGCGCACGATATCCGTGACTTTTGCCGAGATCCCGAAATCAGAAAGCGTCTCTTCCAGCACCCGCGCGGTATTCTCCAAATCCTCTCCGGAATCAAAAGTATCATTCCCAGGAGGAGAATCCAAAAGCTCTATTGAAGGCAAATGGTAATCGCCGATCTTGACCTGCTGCTGCTTAACCTTGGGCTCATCTACCGGTAGACGGGTCTTGATCTTGGGCTTAAGCGCAGCTAATGAAGGAAGCGGCGCAAACATGGGCCTGGCTTCCTCTTTTTCTTTATTGCCAAATAATGACTTCTCCGAAGATGTAGGCTTTACCTTAGGCGCTCTATCTTTCCCCTTCTTAAGGAAAGCAAACATCCCGCCAAAGACGGAAAAAACATCTTTGGTCAATTTGTAACTCTTAAGAAATATGGAAGAAATCATGATCTCGGTCACTAAAGCAAGCGCCAGGATGCTGAAAGTAATGAAAATAATGAATCCGCCTAAACGACTGAAATACGCGGTGATGAAATTAGAAAGGTTAAACCCGGCGAAACCCGCAAGATAAAAACGTACGTTCTGGGTACCGAATCCAAACATCCCTATAAGAGAACATATGGATAACATCAAGAGCCCCATTCCCAGAATGCGCGGAATACTTAAATACGGGGACTCCTGGCGGAAATACTTGATACCCAGGAGTAAAATCAAAATCGGCAGAACGAAACTTGTCGGCCTGCCGAATAAAAATACAATTGCCTCGCTTAAATAGGCTCCGAATATTCCTAAGAGATTCTTGGAAGGGTAATACGGATGGGAGGTGTAAATAGAAAGGTCCAGGCGTTCGAATCTGATCAGACTGACTAGGACCATCAGCCCTATCGCCAAGAGGATTACGCCTTTTACTTCATTTATTCGTTTTTCTCTCACGGCAACCGCTAAGAGCCGGCCTGCTCAGCCTGCTTTTTGCTGAGCTTTATCCTGCCAAGCTCGTCAATCCCGATGACCTTGACCTTGATCTCATCGCCGATCTTCACCACTTCTTCAACGGTCTTTACGAACTTATCAGAAAGTTCTGAAACATGCACCAGGCCTTCTTTGCGGGGTGCCAGTTCAATGAACGCCCCAAATGGCATGATGCGTTTGACTTTACCTATATATATACGGCCGATTTCTACATCGTCAGTAATAGCCCTGATCATCTTTATGGCGGCATCGGATTTATCGGGCTGATCAGAACCGACCAGAACAGTGCCATCATCTTTGATGTCAATACTGGCTCCGGTAGCCGCAATTATCGCTTTAATATTCTTACCCCCCGGACCGATAAGCTCTCCGATCTTCTCGGTATTAATCTTAAGCACCTCAATGCGCGGGGCATAGCTGGATAATTCCGCCCGCGGAGCGGTCAAAACCTCACTCATCTTGCCCAATATAAACATCCTGCCTTCTTTTGACTGGGCGAGACTGCGCTTCAACAGGTCCACTGAAACACCGTCTATCTTAAGGTCAAGCTGCACCGCGGTCATCCCGTTCTTAGTGCCGGCGACCTTGAGATCCATATCTCCGAAATGATCCTCAACCCCTGCGATGTCGGTAAGGATTACCTCCTTATCGCCTTCCTTAATCAGACCTAAAGCAATTCCGCTGACCGCTTCCTTGATAGGAACTCCAGCATCCATCAAGGACAAAGCAGCCGCGCAAACCGTGGCCATGCTTGATGAACCGTTAGATTCCAGAATTTCAGAAACCACACGAATAGTATAAGGAAATTTCTCTTTGGAAGGAATAACCGCAAGAAGCGATTTCTCGGCTAAAGCTCCGTGGCCAATCTCGCGCCTACCGGGACCACGCACAGGGCCGGTCTCGCCCACGCTAAACGGCGGAAAAGTGTAGTGAAGCATAAAAGTCTTATACCTCTCACCCTCGAGGGCCTCGAACTTCTGCTCATCGTCTCCGGTGCCAAGCGTAGTCACTGCCAGGCTCTGAGTCTGTCCGCGGGTGAATAAAGCCGAACCGTGGGTGCGGGGCAAAAGCGGGACTTCACAGGTGATAGAACGGATCTCCTTGAGGGAGCGACCGTCAACGCGCACACCATCTTCAATGATCTTCTTACGCACCAGCTCCTCTTCAACCTCAACCAGGGCGTCTTTCACCTGTTGGGCAGTGCAGGCATCAGTTACCAAAGTAGTTTCAAGCTCCTTGGCCAAAAGATCCACCTGGTCCTCGCGCGCTTCCTTACTTGCCAATTTATATATCTCCTTTAATCTATTAGCCGCCAGATCCTCAATACGTTTTTTAAGCTCTAGAACCACGGTCTTAATCTCGACGCTGGATTTGGGCTTACCGTACTGCTTGGCAAATTCATCCTGCGCGTGCAACAACGGCTTCAAACTCTCATAACCGAAAACGAGCGCCTCAGCGTAAACTTCCTCAGAGACCTCGTTGCAGCGAGACTCAAGCATCATCACACCCTTGTGATTACCGGCCACCACGATGTCTAGCTCAGCGGCCTCTATCTCCTTATATGTAGGATTCAGGATAAGTTCATTATTCACCCGCGCCACGCGACAACAGGCCAACGGGCCGTTAAAAGGAATATCGGAAATGGATAATGCAACAGAAGCACCGGTGACCGCTAAAATATCCGGGTCATTCTCTCCATCACTAGAAAGGACAATTGCCATGACCTGAACCTCGTTAAGCATTCCCTTAGGAAATAACGGACGGGTCGGGCGGTCGATAAGGCGGGCGGTCAGGATCTCGCTTTCCGAAGGCCTACCCTCGCGCTTAAAAAATCCTCCGGGAATCCTTCCTGCGGCGTAAGTCTTCTCCTGATACTCGACGGTTAAGGGGAAAAAATCCCGGCCTTCTTTGATCTTGGTAGACATACAGGCAGTAACCAGAACAACGGTGCCGCCATAAGTGATAGTAATAGACCCGTTTGCCTGCTTGGCAATGCTGCCGGTCTCCAAAATCAAATCGGTCCTACCAAATTTAATCCTTTGGGCATTCTTCTGCATGATGATTTAGCTTTCTTTTTAAGGGGTTAAGGAAGTTTTACTTCCTCAGGTTAAGCTTCGTCAATACCTCTTCGTACTTCTTGATGTCTTTTGCTTTGAGATATTCGAGAAGCTTGCGGCGCCTGCCGACTAACAAAAGCAAGCCGCGGCGAGAATGAAAATCACTCTTATGCTGCTTGAAATGCTCTCCTAAGTGCTTGATCCTCTCGGTAAGGATAGCAATCTGCACTTCTGAGGAACCAGTGTCCCTAGCGTGGACCTTAAATTCATCGATGATCTTTGTCTTTTTCTCTTTTAATAAAATCAAAACTAGCTCACCTCCTTAAAATATTCTTGAAACATTATACTGTTAAATTCACCATTAGTCAACTAATTCTGTGATATTATTTTATTATTAAATATTACTGGTTGGATTACAGGCAAGCCTGGATGGAACGCAGAGCTATCGACACCGGCCTCAAGGCGCAATCTTTTAAACGTACCCCGACCATAAAGTGGTCGTCATCGGCTTTACGGGACCACACCACCTCTCCACGCACATTGATTTGCTCCCCGTTATCTGCCATGTGCAGGCACATACTAAGGTCAGTCAATGGTTTTATGGGCTCGGTAAGAATAAGCCGTATTCCGTAGGTGCTTAAATCGTAAGACTTAGACAGATAGACTCTGCTATTGGCAGGATTGACGCATAACACTGCTACTCTGGCATGGAATCTGGGGCTAGATCTACGTTCCGTGAAATCGGTTTCTTGCATCGGCTCACCACCTCTTTTCGAGAACCTCAGCCTAAGCGAATAGAAACTTCCAATTCAACTATGCCTGATACACGCTCGGATTCAAGCCTATTTTAGCTTGAAAAGAAAGCGCTTTCTTTTCAAAGATCGTAGAGCCCCCAGAACCAATGGAGGTTTTACGCAAGAGACTAATACTTGTAATAATTCGCCGGAATAGTCTGGGCAATGTAGCGCACTGCCTCAATAATACAGATGCGGATAGCCTTTTCCATGGGAGTATTGGCATACCCACCCAGCCCTACGCCTAATCCCCAGCTGCCGAAAAATCCCATACCGATACCACCTGCGATATCTCTGGCTTCTCCTTGCACCCGGGTGGCCGCTAAAACTTCGGAAGTTGAGGTGTCAATTATGCGTAGGTCCAGCGCCATGTGCGATTTATTCATCGCGCCGCCAATAATACCACCTAAGATACCACCACCCACGCCTCCACCGCCGCCAATACCACCGCCCATGCCGGAAGCATTGGGCTCAAACTCGGTGACCGCCGCGCTCACCAGAATATCCGCGGTCTTGATCTGGCCTCTCTGGGCCCCGCTACCGGGCTGAGCGGCACCCGAAGCCGCCAACTCTTGCTCCTGCATCACAGCCTTTAAAGCCTGTCGCTCAAGCACGGAGAATCTACTGCTATTCATCAACGCGGTGACCAACATCTCGCGCAAGCCTGTCCCGATCTCGCCTCCTGCCTTGGCAGCCTTGACATCAAAATCCGCGACCGCGATACGCGCCTTTGGCCCTGAATACGGGGGCAAAGGCTGTGCGCCGGCATTATTATCAACCTGCGCGGTGGGCTGCATTCCCGCAAAACATAAAGACCCCGCAAAAACAAACATTAAAACGCTAAGAAACAAAATCTTTTTCATCCATACCTCCACTATTTAATACACTCTTCTTCCTTCAACCTTCTCCCAGTCATACAAAAGCTTCATACACTCGACTCTGTCAAAGTGAGCGAATATTTTAACACTGCTCTTTCCTTTTGTCTTTAAATTTTTAGCTGAAATACTTAGCTCGCAAAACCCAAGCTTTTTGACGTCGGCAATATTCGTCCCGTAAATCACCGCATCCAGGCGTGCCCAGTGGATGGCGCTAAAGCACATCGGGCACGGCTCGGTAGTGGAATATATGACGCATCCGGAAAGATCAAAATGCCTCACTTTTCTCGAGGCAATACGGATAGCGTTTATTTCCGCATGGCAGGTGGCGTCTTCTTCCAGCACCGTATTATGCGCTACTGCCAGAACTAAATTATTTCTGATAATACAAGCGCCGAACGGGCCACCATTAAGAGTTTTTAAATTTTTACGCGCCTCCTTTATAGCCAGGCGCATATAATTTAGCTGCGGTCTCATCCGGATCACTTATTCAGGACTTCAATAGTCTCAGTTGCAGTGCCTATATTACCCTTATCATCCTGCACAGTGAGCGTAACGGTAAACTGCTTGGGCTCAAATGAACCGCTGTAAAAAGTATTTATTGGATCCAGCTTCTTGGCCTTATCCCCATCGCTGAAATCCCATTCGTAAGAAACTATTTTTCCTTTTATGGCGTGCGACTTGCCGGCGGAAAAACGCACCTTAAGCGGAGAATAACCCTTCATCGGCTTGGCCGTGATTATGGCTACCGGAGGCTCGCCGGGAATGCGCTCGGTGAGCTTTACGGTCTTTTCTTTGGGTTTAAACATCTTCTTCCAGAAACTTTCCTTAGGCGGCTTCTCTTCTTTCATTTGGGTTTCCTGCGCTTCTTCCTGTGGCTTAGCCGGCTTAGGGCTACGCTTAAAAAAATTCTTGGTCTTCTGCCAGAGGCCGGTTTTCTTGGGCTTAACTTCTTGTTTAGCCAACTCCTCGTCCATCTTTTCTTCTTTCACCGGAGCCTCTACGACAGGCGCTTCTGTTTTTGCAACTTCCACTACAGGTACTGACTCAGGTTTTTCAGCAGACGCCTGCGCCGCTTCTTCTAAATGTGTAGCTTCAACGGGCGGAGTTACTTCTGTCGGCTTCTCTTCCACCACAGCTTCGGCAGGCTTTGCCTCTGCAGAAACTTCCGCGGGTTTTTCTTCAACCGCTATTTCCGCAGACTTTACTTCTACAGCTGCTTCCATAGGCAACTCTTCCTGCTTAGACGGCTGCTGCGCCAACTCGCGGGCTTCTGTTTTTCCCTTGGCCGCCAGCAACTCCCGTTCAAAAGCCAGGTCGTCCTGAATATACTTACTCAGGTAATCCCTAATAATCTTCACCCGGTCCCTTTGTTTCTGGTCAGCCTGATCGTCGATCTTATCCATCTTCTCTTTATAGGCAGAATTATGCTCGTATTTATAATCCTGATACGCCGCCATGGGAAGCCTTACAGGGCTGGTTACCAGCCCCCCGGCAGTACTCAAAGGCTTTAGGAAATAAGACTTAAAATTACTGTCGATATCCCCGAGCTTTTCGTAATAATACTCGACCGATTTTTTCCTGCGGCTGAAACGCTCCTGCGCCAGTTCCAGAGCCGCAGGCACGGTGCTATTTTCACCGATGGTATATTCCGCAATGACAAATCCGCGGCGGGAAACTACGTAACCTTGATCATAAGGCTTAAGACCTTTTTGGAATTTATAGGTCGTACATCCTGACAAAGCAATAACTGCTAATAGTAAAACAAAACTCTTTCTCATAAAAAACTCCTTGCGCGGAAAGCGCAACACCAACCTTTCCTATTAGGTTGGGTGTATCTCCTATTATAATTTTATCAGCTCGTAATCTAAGCTCCCCAGGCCGATAGCGGCGGCGTATTCCAGCTGCTTTGAGCCGTCACGCCGGGGATGGGATTCCTTAAAAATATCTTTTTTACTTTCTCCAATCACCGTATCCAACGCCGCTTTATCGCAGCTTACCGCATCGCGCGAGACGAATATCCCCACATCAGGGACTATGCGCGGATCATCCTTGGCCAGGCAATCGCACTCCTTAGTGATCTTAATAGCAAAATTTATAAAAACGGACTTATGTAATTTGTCAATTAAAACCGCTTTAGCGTATTCAATCATCTTCTCCTGTATTGTCGAACCGCCCGGCTCCCAATCCACGTCAATAGCGTAAAATTTACAGGCGGCAATGCAGCTGGCGCAACCAATGCAAAGCTTTGCGTCAATACAGGATTTTTTCTCCTTTAAAGTAACGGCATTAACCGGGCACACCTTAACGCATGCCCCGCAGCCGGTGCAATTATCGATATGCACCAAAGGCGAGACATCCGAATGCTGGGCAAGCTTTCCCTCGCGGGTAGCGCAACCCATTCCGATATTCTTTAAGACCCCGCCGAAACCGGTCATCATATGTCCCTTAAAATGCGCGATATCCACGATCGCGTCGGCATCCCGAAAAAGCTTAACTATCTTTGCGGTCTTGATGAACTTGCCGTTAAGAGCGACTCTAGCTACATTTCCCGGCTCTCTCTCATCAGGAATAACCACCTCACCCAAGGTAGACTCTTTTGTAAATCCGTGTTCCTTGGCTAGCGCCAGATGGTCTCTGGAATTCATCCTCCTGCCGCAATAAAGAGTATTAGTGTCGGAGAGAACCGGCCGGCCGCCGCTTTTCAAAACCGCATCGCAAGCAACCCGCACATACTCAGGCCTAACAAACCCCTTATTACCCCCTTCTCCAAAATGCAGTTTTACCACCGCCAGGTCATCCTTACGAATAAAATCCAGGCAGCCGCTTTCCTTAAGAAGCCGGGAGAATTTCCCTGCAATCTCCTGCACACTTTCGGAATCTGAGACTTTAATAAAATAGACCTTGCTTAACATGTCCCTAATCTTTAAACTTCGATTTTTCCACCTGGATCCTCACTGCTCTCAGGCAGAAATTCCAGCAAAAAATCATAAGCAAAAAAAAGTAAATCACCCCTGCGGAAGTCCTGGAAAGAATAAAGAAATCATACAACCCGTGCGTAAGCACGGCAAAGCCCAGGGCCTTGTAAACATATTCCCGCTGACGCTCCCGGTCACCGCAAAACTTAGCCAGCCCAAGGTAATATCCCATAATCACCGCAAAAAAAGCATGCGCCGGTACCGCAGACATCGCCCTCGAGCTCCCGCATATCAATGACCCACAAATACCCAGTTTAAAATGCGAGATAGCCACATACAGGATGTTCTCTATGGTAGCAAACCCCAGAGATATCATCACCGCATACATAATCCCATCATAGGGCTCATCGAATTCCTTATTATCGTATATCAGGCGCTTAAATACAAGGAATTTAAGGCCTTCCTCCACTAATCCGGCAACCAAAAAACTCCTCAAGAATGTATTCAAAAAGAAATCTTTGATCGACTGAACAAACGCCAGGTCAATGACAAGCTCTATGACCATCGCCAAAAAAGTCACCCCGGCGCCCGCGAAAAAGGCCCTGGCTAAAAGCCCCAGCGGCTCCTTTTCATACTTATCCTTATGGTAAAAGTAAATTACCAGGGCTATGGCCGGAGATATGGCAACTATCAAAACAAACATTTACCCTCCTCTAAAAGGGTTAATTTCGCTTATTTTACCTTGACAAGCCCGTAATTTCAAGTATACTCTGTTACCTATACAATATAGGAGTGATTAAATATGCTTAAAAAATGTGAAATCTGCAAAAAAGGCGCTCTTACCGGAAAAACTATCGCGCGTAAAGGCCAATATAAGGCCAAGGGCGGTACCGGCTCAAAAATTGCCCGCTGGACCATGCGCAAATTCTTTCCCAACTTACAGAAGATGCGCATCCTCGTCAACGGCCACCCCAAAAGAGTGTACCTCTGCGCGAAGTGCATCAAAAAAGGCGACTTCAAAAAAGCCTAGAACCTTCGCCCTCTTTATTTTGGCTTTGAAACAGTATATTTAGTGTAAATAAAAGATACTCCCAGAAATAAAATTCCCAAAACAATAAAGCTGATTATTTTATAAACCACGGGAAGCTGCGCCATATCTACATATACCACCCGGACTATAGTAACCCCGAAAAGAGCAAATCCTCCCCAGCGGAAGACCTTATCCTTCATAATGAACCCGGTACCAAACAAGATCACTCCCTCCAAACCCAAAGCAACCGAAATCCATGAAGAAGCGACATACCTGAACATCAACCAGGTAAACAGAAACGTAGATACAATGAACACCATCGGCAAAATATCGCACTCGTAGCTCTCTAGCAAACCTTTCTTTCGAAGCTCTCGGCCTATTAAATATACACAATAAGCTATCAACACTCCGATCGCCAAAACCGACCATCTAGCCAAAACCCAGACATTATTATAATTATCGATAAA
Source organism: Candidatus Omnitrophota bacterium (assembly GCA_026387455.1). Lineage (GTDB taxonomy): Bacteria > Omnitrophota > Gorgyraeia > Gygaellales > Profunditerraquicolaceae > JAPLLR01. The sequence goes on from JAPLLR010000047.1 coordinate 70,044, forward strand.
ACACATCCTGAATCCCGCGGCTAAGAGCAGTAATAAAGAATACGCCCTAAAGAATTTATCCCGTAACCTTGCCCCCAGCACGACCAAAGCCAACGCCTCAAGATATAGATATGGGGTCAGCCACTGCAGATTGACCATCAGCCAGATAAAAATAGTGGCATACACCACTGCCAGCGCAGAATACAACTCTTTCATCTGAAAAACAGGCTTCTGAGCAGTCTCCTTCATGCATGCCGGCCTCTCAAAATAAAAACATGCGACCGAAGAAATAAAGCCCAGGAGGCTCAAGATCTTGTTCCAGGCAAATCCGTATCCAAATAAGACCGCTATTTCCGGCAGGTGAAAATCATATGAGATTATCTTTAAGAATATGACCACCGACAAAAGTAAACCGAAATATCTAAATAGCTTTCTCTCAAAGCGAATACCGACAAATACAAGAAACGGCAATTCAATCAACCATATGACACTGGTATGAAACGGCAGGTATCTTAAAGGTACGGCCAGGGTAAGAAGAAAGATAGCGATAAGCATATTGCTGGTAAAAAGCAGGCTGCATTTCTTTTTTTCCATGAAAAAAGAAAGGCCCAGATATACCACGCCAAGCCCGAAAACAAAACCGAACTTATATTCCGGGTAAAAGGAAAGGAACTTCGGAAAAGCCATAATAAAAAAAAGAATAAAGTTGCAAAAGTTAGCTACGGAAAGCGTCCTGCCTACTGAGGCATCACTTCTATTACGTATACAATGAATGGCAAGCGTAAAAAGCAACCAGTATACAAATAGAAATCCGCTGTTAACCAGAAAATAGACCTGCTCCACATTGAGGCTGGATACGGGGACCCGGGAAAAATACAGATGCTTGACTACCCAGATAAAATGAGTCAAATACGTAAGCGCGATCCCGAAGATTATAAACCGCAGCCACTGCATACGAAAAACTAAAACCAAAGCCGCGACAGCCAGCACAAAACAGCTAATCAGAGTGAAAACGTTGATATCCCCTAATGTCGCGGTAAGATACCCGACTGCCAAGGCGACAGCCGAGAGCTCCTGTGATTTATATTTTAGAGAATGCATGATTATACCAAAAGCCACTGCTGTCAAAAGAACCAGATCCAGCAACTGGCTGCTGATCACCCGGGAAGCGTCAAAGTGATACATGGCATAGGTTGTAAAATAGGTGACTGCCCAACCACCTCCCAACAGCACTCGGCCATAATTCCTAAAGCGCTCACTTATTTCCATCTTAAAACCGAGCACGAATAAACATACGCTTACCGCGTACCCAAAGAGTATTTTTACAAGAGGCCCAAAATATCTGAAAGAATAACTTATTAAAAAACCAATACCGAGAGCGAAGATAACTATGCCAATGCGATTAAGCCAGAACCTGCCCACATTCACTTCCAAGTCCTGCTTTTCCTGTGCCAACGGGGCCGGAGCAAGCGCGGCATGCACTTGCGGCTTCATTTTGTCCTCTTTTACCGGAGGTCCCACAGCTTCAATCTGCGCCACCGTAGAAGAATTTATCCCAGACTCCAAATGATTCAGCCTGTTAGTCAAATGGTTCAGCTCTATTCGTAATGCCGCTATCTCACTTTTTAAAGATATAGGAGTAGAATCAGAATCCGTAGGAACTGACTCCGCGGATTTTTTCTTCGGATAAACCAACACCAGAATAACTCCCAAAGGGCCAAGTAACAATCCCAACACCCACCAGATAGCCAGGCTATATTTCTTATGAGCGGCTATCCCGACAGTAAGAATAAAGCAACTCAGCCAAAAAATTCCCATATGAGCCTCCTTGAGCACAAGCTCACCCCAATCCATCCATTAGGATTGGGGGTAAAGCACAACCCCAACTTTTCCTATTAAGTTGGGGTATAATCCTACCTGAAGAAAATATCCTTTACTTCTAAAATCACCGAACTATCATCCCTCCAGGTGTCTATGCGCGGAGTATAAACCAGATCAAAGTGACGCGCCTGCATCAAACTCTCCTTAAAATTGCTCATCCCAAAACCTATCGCCTGATGCGTCACCACGCCATCCGTGACCCAAAACTTCAAGGTCTCTCTTTGTAGCGTCAATGGCTCACCCTTTAGCTTAAGATCCTTAGTATAAAATAACGGCTCGGGGTTTCCCATGCCGAAAGGCTCTAATCTCTCTAACTCCCCGACACTCTCCTCAAACAAATCCGAAAGACTCAATTCCATATCTACATCCAGACTCGGTAGGAGATCCTCAAGGGTCATCTTTTCATGCGCCAGACGGTTGATATTGCGCTTAAAATCTTCGATGCTGTCTTTAGTGATCGTCAGGCCGGCAGCATGGGCATGGCCTCCGAAAGAATCCAGGTGATGCCGGCATTCTAATAGCGCGTTGAATAAATGAAAATTCCTAATGGAGCGGGCCGAACCTTTGCATATATCCTCACTCAGCGATATCACTATAGCCGGCCGGTAAAACTTATCCGCGATCTTTGAAGCCACTATCCCCAGAACCCCCTGGTGCCACCCGTCTTTGGCAATAACGATCACTTTATGTTCTTTAAAATTTATCTCCCGGTTGATCAGATCTTCCGCCTCCTGCATAATCCTAGCTTCCACTTTCTGGCGGTCGCGATTATAGCCTTCAATAATTTTCGCAAGCTCTGCGGCCTCATCAATAGTCTTACTCATCAATAATTTCAAAGAAGTTTCCGCTGTGCTCATGCGGCCGCTGGCATTGATGCGCGGGGCAAGAATAAAGCTTACGAATGTGGAATTAAATTTACGCGCACCACACCTGGCACTTTCCATAAGCGCAACTAGCCCGGGACGCTTTGTCTTGGAGATCCGCTCAAGACCCTCCCTGGCAAATATCCTGTTCTCCCCTGTCAGGGGCGCGCTGTCAGCGATAGTGCCCAACGCCACCAGATCCAAATCCTCAAGCTGATGAGATTTAGTTAGCGCCTGGCAAAGCTTAAAAGCAACACCCACGCCCGCCAGATCACGATATGGATAACCACATCCGGAAACTTTGGGGTTGATAATACTATCGGCAACCGGAAGCGCAAGTGCTGAAGGCTCGTGATGGTCGGTGACAATCACGCTTATACCGTTACGTTTAAGTTCCTCTATTTCTTTATGATTGCTGGTGCCGCAGTCAACCGTAATCAAAAGCTTCACCTGATTATCTTTTACCGTCTGCAAAATATTCTTAGTTAACCCATAGCCTTCCTTGATCCTATGCGGCAAATAATTGCAGACATCCAAGCCGCAGGCCTTAAGGGTGTTTTCTAAAAGCGCTAAGCTGGTGATCCCATCGGCATCATAATCACCGAAGACCATCACCTTGTCTTTGTTTTTACGCGCTTTATTGATCAGCTCTACCGCAGTATGCATGCCGGAGAATAAATATGGATCATGCATATCTTTGGGGCTTGGGTCAAGAAAAACCTTGGCATCAACTACGCTTTTAATATTCCGGTTGATCAAGAGTTGAGCGAGAAGGCTAGAAACTTTAAGCTCTTTACTTAATAAGGAGGCTGCGTGCTGGTGGAAAGGAACAATCTTTAGAATTTTATGGGTGTGATTGGCCATTACATCTTCTCAGGTCTGGACACTCCTAACAACTCCAAACCTGTAGCTATGGCTAAACTTGTCCCTTCGATCAATGCCAAACGGGCTTTGGTAATAGCCTCGTCCTGCCCGAGGACCCGATGCTGGTCATAGAATTTATGGAAGGCTTCGGATAATTCCTGCAGATATATCGTTACCATAAAAGGGTCCAGAGTGCTTAAGACAACATTCAGCATAGATGAAAACTGCAGGATTTTTCTGATAAGCGCGAGCTCTTCTTTTTCCTTTAATACGGATAAGTCCGTGTCCTTGCCGAATTTGACCTGGGCTTGACGCAGGATGCTGGAAATCCTGGCATATGCATACTGCACGTAAAAAACCGGATTCTCCGAACTCTGCTTCTTTGCCACATCTAGGTCAAAATCCAGATGGCTTGAGGTGCGCCGCATCACAAAGAAAAATCTTGAGGCATCAACGCCTACCTCATCAAGCACTTCGCGCAAAGTTATGTACTGACCCTTGCGCGTGGACATGTGCACTATCTTGCCGTCACGGAAAATAGTCGCCAACTGCACGATCACTACCGATAATGATTCCGGGTTGTGCCCAAACGCGGCAACCGAAGCCTTGAGCCTGCTAATATAACCGTGATGATCCGGGCCCCAGAGATTGATCAGCCACTGGAAACCTCTGCGATATTTCTCTTGATGATAACAAATATCCGGAGCCAAATACGTGTAAGAGCCATCGCTTTTGATGACTACGCGATCCTTGTCATCTGCGAACTCGGTAGACTTAAACCATAAAGCACCGTCTTGCTCATACAGGCGACTATTTTTCTTTAAAAACCCCAAGTCTTTTTCTATCCTGCCGCTAACCCTTAGCTCTTTCTGAGAGGACCAGTAATCAAACTTGACCCCGAAATCATCCAACTCTTTACGGATAATATCTAATATAAAGTTAGCGGCAAAATCACCTAACTCCTCAAACTTGATCTGCTTATCTTTAGCTTCCCGGGCAATATCAAAAATGTAAGGCCCCTGATAATAATTCTCCGGGAACTCAATCTTTTCTCCTTCAGACTCCTTCATCCTCAGGCGCACGGAATCCCCGAGGATATTGATCTGATTGCCCTCATCATTAAGGTAATATTCCCGCTTCACCGCGAAACCCAAAAAATCAAAAATATTGGCCAGGCAATCTCCCACTGCCGCCTGACGGGCGTGGGCCACGGAAAGAGTTCCGGTAGGATTGGCGCTGACGAACTCGATCAAGACCTTCTTGCCATGTCCGAGATCCACGCGCAAAGCCTCTTTGCCGTGTTTAATAACAGCGCCTAACTGCTGGTAAAGATAAATTTCTGCTAAATAAAAATTTATGAACCCTGCGCCCTCAACCTTAACTTCCTTGATATAATTCTTAAGTTCGCTTTTTTCCAGGCGTTTGGTTAACGCGCAAATGATCTCAAGGCCCACATCGCGGGGGGACTTTTTAGCTAGCTTTGCAAGACGCATGGCCACATTGCAGGATAAGTCACCAAAGCGCGAATCAGTAGGAAGATCCAAATAGAATTTCTCTACCGACTCATGATCCAAGCCGCAGTCTTTTAGGGCTTCTTTGATCAGCTGTATCAACAAGTATTGTATGTCTTTATTCATCGCGGTTAAACTTGAAAACGGCGGGTGAGATTCTTTTAAGGAGAGACTGCTACTTAGCCGCGCGACTTAAGCGGACCTTCTTGGCGTCAGCCCACAGCCGCTCTAAAGAATAAAACTCCCTCAAAGGTTTATAAAAAATATGAACGATGACTGATACGAAATCTAAGACCACCCATCCCGATTCATCGTTACGCAAAACCTTTGAGAGAGATTTTATCTTGACTTTATCCAGCTCTTCTTCTATTGCCTGGGCAATGGCGTTGGTCTGCCTGAGCGACAAAGCACTCATGATCACGAAGTAATCGCAAAAGCTAGAGACCTCCTGCATATCCAGGACCACCAGCTTCTCGGCAAGTTTACCCTTAGCAACTTCCGAAATACGTTGTGCTAACTTCCTTGAATCTGTTATTACTGCCTCCGATCGCCCAGCCTTATTGGATAGGCTGGCATACCGCTTTCTGCGGTAGTGTTATTTATTGCCTAAAATCTTATACATGCCGGTGCCGCAGTCGGTGCACTTGCCCTTCATAGCTCGGCGCTTATTCTTCATGGTGACCTGCTCAGTATCCTTCATTTCTTTTGAAGCCTTACATTTCACGCAATATCCTTTTTCTGCCATCTGTTCCTCCTTTTACAGTAAGCTACACCCCATCTAATAGGTGTGCTGGGTGTGTCCTTTTTAGGACAAAACACCAGCCTTTCCTATAAAGCCAGGTGTTGCAGTAAGCTGTGTGTATTACTTTTCCCTATATATCAATTCTGCTATAATTATACTTTCAAAAAACCAAAGGTCAACTATTTTTTGTCCGGCTGCCGATGTAGCTGGCGCCTGACCACATTGGTCCTCTTCTCTTGTATCTCGCCAACGATCTCTTCTATCAGGTCTTGAAGCGTCACCATGCCAATAGTCTTTTTGCTGCGCTCGTCTATAACGATCGCGATCTGGATCTTCTCCGCCTGAAATTTCTTTAAGAGCTCATTCACCCGCATATTCCCCGGAACAAAACAAGCCTCGCGCAGAAGATCCTGCACCAGGAACAGCCCCTTATCCCTTAAAATATACAGAAGGTCGCGGGCATGGATCACGCCCACAACAGTTTCAATGCTGCCCTTATAAGCAGGGAGCCGCTCATGCCCTTCCTCGGCAAAGATATTTAAGAGCTCTTCAGGGGTGGCCTCCACATTAACCGCAGTCATCTTCTCCCTTAGCACCATGACGTCCGTTACCCTGGTATCCCCGAACTCAAAGATCTTGTGCAGCATCTTACCTTCTTCGTCACTTAAAAAACCTTCCTCCTTGCCCACCTCGATCATCATGCGCAGCTCTTCCTCGGTGACCAGAGGCGAACGTTTTGCCGGCTCAATACGCATCAGCTTGATCAGGAGATTTCCCGCTCCGTTGAAAATAGCCAGGAACGGACTAAAAACATTGATAAAAACCTCCATAAAAGGAGCTACGATCAAAGCAATACGTTCGGTGTGCTTTATAGCGATGATCTTGGGAGTTATTTCGCAAAAAATTATAAAGAAAAACGCACCGATAACAGTAGCAAAAATAATACCCCACTTGTAACCGAATGTATACACGCAGATCCCGGTAAGTATCGCGGACATGGCGATATTCACCAGATTATTCCCCACCAGTATGGCTACGATGAATTTATCCAGCTTAGCCATGATGCGCTGCACGCTCTGGGAGCGCCTGATGCCGCGAGAAACCATGTGCCGCAGGCGGATCTTGCTTAAGCCGATGATCGAAGTCTCGGAAGCAGAAAAGAAAAATGAGAAAAGCCCGAGAATTAAAAGAAGTACGATCGTGATGGGTAAAGATATCGCCGGATGCATAGGTTAGCCGACTCTCAATTCGCTAAATATGTCGCTTTCTTGTTTCTTGACGGGGCCAATCAAAGCCAGACTCAATTTATCATCCCTAAACACCTTTCGCGCCACCTCGCGTAAGTCTCCAACATTAACTTTATTTACTTCACGGATGATGTCTTGGAGGGTATAAGTTTTATTCATGGTGGCGGTGGTCTCGCCTATCCAAAGCATGTGGTCCATGGTGTCTTCGAGCGCAAGTAAAAGCTGACCTAAATAAAACTCCTTTGCCCGTTTAAATTCGGAAGCGGAAACAAGCGCGCGCTTGCATTTGCCTAACTCCTGCATGATCAGACGGGTGGTTTCCGGGACCTTGCGGTTATCAATGCCGGCGTGCACCAAAAATGCTCCGGTATCATTGTAGCGCTTTACTTGTGTGCCGATCTCATAGGCCAACCCACGCTTTTCTCGCACTTCATGGAACAGACGACTGGACATATTTCCCCCCAGCACCACATGCAGCATACCCATGGCATGGCGCAAAGGATGGTCGCGCCTGAAAGCATGAAACCCAAGCGCCATATGCGTCTGCTCAGTGTCTTTGGCAAATAAATTAAACGCCGGCTTTGCTTGCTCTTCTTTTACCTTAACAAAAGTATTAGCCGCGCTTTTGGCAAGATGGGAAAATTTGCCCTGCACGCACTTACTCAGTAATCCGTAATCAAAAGCACCTCCCGCGCTTACTACGATATTTCCCGCCGTATAATGGGCGTTCTTAAAATCCGATATCTGGGCCCTAGTCATGGCGCTTACTGTCTCGGCTGAACCGATAATCGGCTCACCCAGCGGCTGCTTCGGCCATAGCAACCCGTCCAATAGCTCATAAACATAACTATGCGGCTGGTCCTTGTACATCTTTATCTCTTCAAGAATGACTGTGCGCTCTTTTTTCATCTCTAGCGTGCGCAATTGCGGCCGCAGCACCATATCCGCTAGAATATCCAACGCCAGTTTCATGTGCCGGGCAGGGATCTTCACTAAATAACACGTTAGCTCTTCAGAGGTAAAGGCATTGAGATACCCGCCTACGCCCTCAATGGATTCCTTGATCTGGCGACAGGAATAGTTTTCGGTTCCTTTAAAAAGAAGGTGCTCCAGAAAATGCGACATTCCTTTATTTTCCTGTGATTCATATCTTCCTCCGATATTGATCCAGATGCCCAAGGCAAGCGACTGCCTCTGGCTCATAGGATGAGCGATAATTCTCAATCCGTTATCAAGTAAAGTCTTCTTATACATTATTGCTTAAGGCTCCTGACGAAATTGCCGACTCTTCTAACTAAATCCGGCTTACCTATATTCTCCTTGATCTTCTTGACGATAGCGCTACCTATAATCACCCCGTCGGCAATCTTTTTTACTTGCCTGACCTGAGCGTTGGTTGAGACTCCGAAACCAACGCATACTGGTTTACTAGTGAAACGCTTGATTGTCTTAAGATTTCTAACCATATCAAGCGGCAGAGCCCGGCGCGCTCCGGTGACTCCGGTAAGTGAGACATAATAAATAAATCCTCGCGCGGTGCCGGCAATGCGCTTCATCCTGGGAACCGAGGTAGTAGGCGCAATAAAACAGATATTCTCCAAACCGTATTTATTGCAAAGTCTGATCAATGACTTGCCTTCTTCCGGAGGAAGATCCGGGACGATCACCCCGTCCACGCCACTTGAAAACGCCTCTTTTACAAACTTCTCTTCTCCGAAAATAAATATAGGATTGTAGTAAGTCATCAAACAGATGGGCATCTGCGTAGACTTGCGGACCTTTTTGACTGATTTCAAGATATCCTTAAGATTAGTTCTTTTCTTTAAAGCTTCAAATGAAGACTCCTGAATTACCGGTCCGTCAGCCATAGGATCTGAAAAAGGCACACCCAGCTCTACAATATCTACTCCAGCGCTGGAAAATTCTAAGATTAATTTCTCAGTAACCGCTAAGCTCGGATATCCGGCGGTAATAAAAGCGATAAACGCTTTCTTCTTTTTTGCTAAAAGGTCCTTAAATTTGGCTTCTATTCTAAACATGTTTGATGTATTTGGTGACAATGCCTAAATCTTTATCCCCCCGGCCGGATAGACATACTATCACTGTTGAGTTCTTAAATTTGCGGCAATTCTTTTTTAAATAAGCCACTGCATGCGATGGCTCAAGCGCCGGGATTATCCCTTCGGTTTCTGAAAGCATCTTAAACCCATCGAGAGCTTCTTTATCGCTGACTGAAACATATTGCGCGCGCTTAATTTTATTGTAATATGCATGTTCCGGCCCCACTCCGGGATAATCCAGCCCGGCAGAGATCGAATGCGTTGCACTCACCTGACCAAAGGAATCCTGAAGCAATCCGGACTTGGAGCCGTGTAAGACTCCGGTCTTTCCGCTGACTAAAGTTGCGGCGTGCTGGCCTAAAGATAAACCTCTGCCTCCTGCCTCAACGCCGATAAACTTCACCGATCTATCGTAAAAAAAAGGATAAAACAAGCCCATGGCATTGCTTCCTCCGCCCACGCAAGCCACCAGATAATCCGGCAGGCCACCTTCTTTCTTTTTAAACTGCGCCCTTGCCTCGCGGCCAAGCACTGCCTGAAAATCCCTGACCATCATGGGATATGGATGCGGCCCGGCAACGCTTCCGATGATATAATGCGTTCTACGAACATTAGTCACCCAATCGCGCAGGGCCTCAGTCATGGCGTCTTTAAGTGTACGCGAACCGCTGGTCACCGGGATCACCCTGGCGCCCAAAAGCTTCATCCGAAAAACATTAGGCTTCTGACGCTCCATATCCTCTTCACCCATATAAACGTCACACTCCAGGCCGAACATCGCCGCCACAGTCGCGGCAGCTACGCCATGCTGGCCTGCGCCGGTCTCAGCGATTACCCGCGGCTTTTTCATACGCACTGCCAAAAGAATCTGGCCGAGAGTATTATTGATCTTGTGCGCGCCGGTATGTAGAAGATCCTCTCTTTTAAGATAAATTTTACGGATACCCAGCTGTCTACTTAAGTTCTTAGCCAAATAAAGAGGCGTAGGACGGCCGGCGTATTCTTTAAGGTAATAGCCGAGCTCTGCCTTGAATTTCCGGTCGCGACGGGCATGAGCATATTCTTTCTCCAGCTCCTCAAGCGCGCAAATCAGCGTTTCAGGAACAAATCTGCCGCCGAAACCGTCAAAATGTCCTGTATTATCGGGAAGTTTCATATTCAAGCATTATAAAGAAAAGCCCTTAATTGTCAAACTATACCAGATATAAATCACTCCTTAACAAACTTATCTCCTGCCCAGACCCAAGTTTGCCACTCATTAAGACAGTTAGGCGAATTCGGCTGCGGCCGCGACTGCGGCTTTCCGATCTTAATGCGGGCTATGACGCCCATAGAATCTATCTTGATTCCAAATTCGGAGCTAGAATCAAACATCTTGGTCAGGATATTATTCTGCAAACAGTAAACCACCAGATTAGTTATATTGCCTTCTTTCCTGGTATAAATAGCTAACTGTTTCTGGCCATCGTTGTTAAGCTCAATAAGATCTACCTTACTTAGTTTTCCGGAAAGTTCTATACCGTCGATTTTAGTCTTTTCTTTACCCCTACCTTTACTATAAACGGTAACATCAATACCGTTACCCGTACCGGCCTCAGCATTATCCTGCACATCTATAATCTGCATTGACCCATCTCCGGAAAGATTAGCTGTATAAGTTGAAAATCCGGGAGTAGTATTCTTGGGGGTACTGGCGCAACCGGTAAGAACAAATGCCGCTAAAATAAGAATACTAAAATAAACCTTACTCATTTATCCCTCCTTTTGATGGTTCATCTGCTGAAGGCAAAACCTCTTGCTGGATTGCCCCCTGAGGTTCAACTTGCGGCTCGCTTACTGTCGCAGACGCTGGCGCGCTCTCCTGTGACTCGGACGTTATCGCAGGGGCTTGCGCTCCCTGTGACTCGGACGTTATCGCAGGGGCTGGCGCACCTTCCTCTTTCTTTTTCTTGCGCTTCTTAAAATAATCTCCGATAGCTTCAAAAGCCTTATCCTGCAGCTGAATCTGGATCCCCTTGGTATTAGACATCACCAGATTCATCAGCGATTTCTGGAAGTTCTTAAACTCCGGCTTCTCCAACGTTCCGCCGATATCAAAATCCAGCTTCACCGGGTTGATCTGATTAAGCATGCCACAAATCATGGATGTTGGCATAAATCCTTTAGACTCTTCCTGACCCTCTTTCACCAATAACTCATGGTTGCTTAAGATAAGTGAATTCTTTGAGTCAATAGTATCCCCGATGAGCTTAGTCTCTGATTCCAGGCTAAGTTTGCCCCTGTTGATCTGCACGGGTAACGAATCCTGATAGATAAACCGCAAAACATTAAGATCGACTTCCTTTAACTTCACATCGAATTCCGAATCTTTAGCGTTCCTTTTAACATAAAGCGCATCCAGGCTTCCGGCCGTAGCCCCTTTGCTTTTAATATCTCCGGCAATACCAAACCTACCTAACCTCGCGCCATTTTCCGGATCGATCCCCACCCTGTCAAGCTCAAGCCGGGCTCCAACGATCTCAAGCGAGTTGCCGTCTTCAGTCTGTATATTTATATTAGCATCATTTATCTTTATATCATTTATCTCAAGCAAGTATTTGCCGGAAGCGGCCTTAAAATCAACCCGCCTGCCTTTAGGCAACTCCTTCACCTCTGAATCAGCGGGCTTAGTCTCAGGCTGCTTAACTTCTTCTTTCTGCTGCTTGGACGCGGAAGCTTTCTTCTTCAATATGCTGTACACCCTGGTAAACCAGTCTTTATTCTTTATCGCGGCGTCAATTATCGAACCGGGAGCTTTCTCTTTCTGCGCCTCTTTAGCCTTGGCAAGCTTCTGGATATTGAATGTGCCGTCAGACTCGCCCTGCAAATTCACCTCTAGCCCCTTAATATGCAAACTCGATATGGCCAAGCGCCTGGAAAGCAAACCGAACAGGCTTATCCTGGCTGAAGCATCCTTAATAAACACGATCCGAGAAGATTCATTATCAGGGTCAAATACTTTCAAATTCTTAAAACTCCCTGACAGGGTCAGCGGCCACAGATTGAATGTTTCAAGCGTGACTTTGGCCTTAGTATACTGGTTTATCTTATCCACGATCAGCGAAGTCAAGCGCGGGCTGATAAATAATCCCACGCCAAAGTGGATCACCGCCAGAATTATAACTACAATAATGATCTTACGCACATTCAGGAATTTAATCATTCAGTCTTACTCCTTATGTAATCCATCCTGGCCACTACTTTGTTCACGAACTTAAATCGGGTAAGCCCGCGGGCGAGCTTTGAGTTCTGCAAATCCTTAAATCTTGGTTCAATACCCTTGATATAAATAACTTTTGAAATAAAATAAACCGGCAGGCAAAAGATAAAGGAAAGCGCTAAGCCTCCAGCGACCAGCGTATTGTTAAGGTCAAGTAAAGCAAGAATTGGCAATCCCGTGACTACGCTCCAAAACCCGCTAAAAAACCTTACGTCTATTAAAAGATATCCACCAAGGCTCTCGGCGATGCGCCATACACCCAAAATATACACCAGCTTAAACAGAGGCAGGACTATAACTGTCGAAAAACGGTTGACCTTAAAAATCAAAAAGAAAATAAATAAGAGCCCGGCCATCGGTCCGTTAAACGGAATAAAACCCAGGAACAACCCAAGACATACGCCTCTGGCTACCTGTCCGGGAGTGATATATAATTGCAAAATAGATAAAACGCGGGCGGGAATATTGACGAATTGATACATCGGCTAAAGGCTAACCCGACCCAGGAATCTACCCGTAGGCGTGTAATAATCAACGGTCTCGGATCTAGGATCAAATACCGAGAATCCCCAGGAGCGGCTTGAGATTATATCTTCCAGGCTTTCGCGGGATATGGAAAGCGGCGGGACCAGCCTGCCTTCTTTCATTTCCGGCTCAACCGGCACTTCGTTGATGAGATTGGCCTTCTGCATTGCCTCACCCTTCTCTTCATTCATCACCTGCGCAACCGAAGGCTTTTTTTCCTGAGCGCAACCTACAGCAATTAAAGTTACAGTAACAAACAAAAGTAAATTTTTCAGACTCATCATAAAATTATTATAACACATAATATTGAGAATATATGTAATTAATGCACGGTGCGGACAAGAGAATAAGCCAAAGCTGATATCGCGGCAGAACAGGGAATAGTCAGTAGCCACGCCCATACGATTGTTCCCGCGACTCCCCATTTGACCGCGCTCAAACGTTTCAGTGAACCAATGCCCATGATAGAACCGGTTATAGTGTGAGTAGTGCTCACGGGGATACCAAAAGAAGTGGAGATAAATAAAGTTACGGCAGCACCCAACTCAGCGCAGAACCCGTCCACCGGCTTAAGTTTGGCTATCTTCTGGCCCATGGTCTTGACAATGCGCCAGCCGCCGAACATCGTGCCTGCCGCAATAGCCATATAACAGGCAATCATCACCCATAATGGAACATAGAATTTATCGCCCAAAAGCCCGGCGCTGAAAAGTAGGCTAGCGATAATGCCCATGGTCTTTTGCGCGTCGTTTCCGCCGTGGCCCATGCTATAGAATGCCGCGGAAACCAGCTGGCCCTTACGAAAAATATGGTCGACTTTCGAGGGCGTGCTTTTGCGAAATATCCAGTATACCCCAATCCCGATCCCCAGACCCAGTAATAGCCCTGCCACCGGAGAAATAAATATAAAACTAACGGTCTTGACGATCCCCTTCCATACCAGCGCCCTTGGGCCGGCCTTGACTAACGCAGCGCCTATCATCCCCCCGATAAGCGCATGCGATGAACTTGTGGGTAGGCCAAGAAACCAGGTAATTATATTCCAGCCGCAGGCTCCCACCAATGCCCCGAAGATTATGGCTTTATCGATGATAGTTATATCGATAATCCCTTTACCGATGGTATTGGCGACATGCAGTCCAAAAATAAAGAAAGCGAGAAAGTTAAAGAATGCCGCCCAGATAACAGCGTAACGCGGTGAAAGTACCCGGGTAGAAACAATAGTGGCTATGGAGTTGGCGGAATCATGGAAACCGTTTAAGAAATCAAAAGCAAGCGCGAGAAAAATCAGAAGGATAATGCCCAGAGTCATAGATTTAAGCCTGCTTTACCAGTATCGCTCCCACAACATGGGTGACATCTTCGCAAATATCCAGGACGGTCTCAGCATCCTGATAGATCTCTTTGAGCTTGATCACCATGATCGGGTCCTTCTCGGTTTCAAAAAGTTCCATAAACACCTTATCCCTCATGGCGTCGCCGACATTCTCCAGGCGGTTAATCTCGACACATGCCTCGTTAATAGACTTTAAATTTTTCATGCTACGCAAACCCTTTACCGCGCAGGTAACCGCTCGTACGGAATCCTCTATCACCGAAGCAAACTCAACAAGATTCTTATTCACCCCGGTAAGCTTATAGACCCTTGACCTGCTGGTAATAGTATAAATCATGTCCGCGATATCATCCAACTGCTTTGCTAAAGCAAAAATATCTTCCCGGTCAAAAGGAGTGATAAAAGTCTTGTTCAGGTGCTCTATAATATCGTGAGCGACGTCATCCGCTTTATGCTCAATCTCATGCATATTCTTTAAAGACTCCTCATCTATAGCACCTTTTGAAACTAACTCCTTAAAATAGACCGCGGCTTCAAGAGCAAAACCGACCTGTTTTTCAAACAGTTCAAAGAAATTTACTTCTTTAGGCAAAAAATTACGAAACATATTGGGGCTCCTTCCGCGGGAAGCGGCACCCCAGCTAATAGGTAAGCTGGGTGCGTCCTTTTTAGGACGGAACACTTGGCAATCCTATAACCCCAGAGGGGTAGCCCTTCCTATACCTTTTAAGGAAGGGGCTAAGCCAAGGTGATTAATTATTAATTTATTGATTTTCACCTGGGAATTGCACTATTATAGCACAAAGAAAAAAAAGTCAACAAACATCTTAACCGTCAGTTAAGTATTGCATAAAGCATCAGTTATGATAAAGTAGTGTCCTATCAATACAGCAACCAAAACAAACGAGACAGCCATCAAATACAAACACGCCTTATTCCTAAACCCCTACATCGAACGCAGCGCCAACAACACGATGATGCTTTTTCCGCCTACCGGCCTGGAATACGTGGCGACCTCCGCCAAGGGCTTCGTAGACAAGATCACCCTTCTGGACCTGCGCTATGAATTAGAGCTGGCAGATACGGACAATCTTCTCTCCTTCATATCCGCCAACATAGATATTGTCTGCGTAAGCATCGGATGGGACCGCCAATTCGATGAAATATGCCAATTATTAAACCGTATCCCAAAGGATATCCCGCTGGTCGTAGGCGGTTACAAAGCTACGGAAAAAGTGGAAGAGCTTTTCCAGGCCTGCCCTACTATTGATATTATTGTCCGCGGAGAAGGCGAAGAATCAATTAGAGAGATTTTAATTGGTGTACCGCTTAAAGGAATATTGGGCATATCCTTTCGGGAGAATGGCGCAGTCATCCACAACCCAAACCGCCCCTTTCCTGCCGTAGACAGCCTGCCGGCCCCGGACCGCTCCTTAAGACATAACGAATACTCTCTCACGGTCAACGGCATAAAAATATGCGGCATCAAGTTTGACTCTATTCTTAGCGCGCGCGGCTGCCCCTTTGACTGCAAATTCTGCACCTTCAGCCTCAACCCCTTAGGGCAAAAACGCGACTATGCCGCCCGAAGCGTGGCCTCCGTCATCGAAGAACTGGAAGGCCTAGAAGCACAAGTAATACTCTTTAGCGACGACAATCTCTTTGCCATCCCCAAACGCGCAGAGCAGATCTGCGATGAGATCATTAAACGCAAGATCAAAAAACGTTTCATCGCTCAGGCGCGCATTGATATCGCCAGACATCCCACACTTCTGAAAAAAATGGTCCAGGCAGGATTCAAAGCGCTGCTACTGGGAATAGAGTCTCCCCATGACTGGATACTGGACCAACTAAATAAAGGATTTAACCAAGAGACTATCCGCAAAGCCTTCGCTGTGCTTACCAAGTACCCGATTCTTTATAACGGCTACTTTATTTATGGTAATATCGGAGAAAAAGAAGAAGAAATGCTTTATATCGCGCAGTTCGCCAAAGAAATAGGCGTGGACGTGATCTCTACAAACAAGCTAAGAATAGAAAAGTTTTCCCCCCTGAAAGAGCTTGCCCAAAATACCCCCGGTTACCACGTTACCGAACGCGGAGAGCTTTATTCCGATATGTACAGCCACGCGGCTTTAAAGAAAATCGGCAAAAAAATCAAATTTTCTTTTTACACACCCTCCCGCTACGTAAAAATCCTCTGGAAAAACATCTTCGTCACCAAGTTCTTTACCCTAAGAGAAGTTGCGCTTCTGTTCTTTATCTTCCCCCGCCTGTTTGCCAGCATAATCATCAAAGAGCAGCAACAAGGCAAACTCAAAGACACTCTGAACCGCACCTTTATCAAACACGGCTGATCAAGCGCGCCAAACACATACCCCTGCAGCAAGACACTTCGAAAATTTGTGTCGCTTCGCTCCTAAAATTTTCTTGTAGCTGCAGGGGTTAATTCGCAGACGCCCCTTCGGGGCTACAATTTACCCCAGAGGGGTAGGCCTTCCTATACCTTTTAAGGAAGGGCCTTACACTCACTCGCTTCGCTCGTTCCGTAAATTGTCTGCTTATTAAAAAAACCCTGACCGGTTACTAACAGATCAGGGTTAAACAAATACTTAATTTTTATACGCTATCTGTGAAATCTGGGCTTGCGCCCCTGGCTACTATTACGACTATGCCCGTGGCTATCGTTACGACTGCGTCCGTGGCTCGGCCTTGAGTACCTGGAAGGCGCAGATTGCGCTGCAGAGCTGAACTGCTCGTGAGTTAGCCCGGGGTGCTTTGAAACAGGTAAAAGCTTTTTGATCAACTTCTCAATATCGCGCACATTGCCGCTTTGATCAGGAGTAGCAAAGGAGATGGCGTGGCCCTTGTGCCCGGCGCGCGCGGTGCGGCCAATGCGATGCACGTAATTCTCCGCATCCTCCGGAAGGTCATAATTTATCACCAGCTCTATTCCGGTGACATCAATACCGCGAGCCGCGATATCGGTAGCCACCAGCACTTTGTATTTTCCCGACTTAAAACCGTCCAACGCCTCCCGGCGCTGGTTCAGCGAACGGTTAGAATGGATCTCCGCCGCGTTATAGCCCATATCCCGGATAGAACGGGTGATCTTACGGGCATTATGCTTGGTGCGGGAAAATAAAAGCACCGCGCCATGATACTGCGGCAGTAATTTGCTTAAAAGCTTTAGCTTCTCCTCTTTCCTTATAATAAAAAGTTCCTGCGTGACTTTTTCTACGGTTGTCCCGGAAGGCGCTATCTCCAGACTTACCGGAAGCTTCATGTGCTTTGCGGCAATCTGCATTATTTCTTTGGGAATGGTCGCGGAAAACAGCATAGTCTGGCGCTCTTTGGGAAGAAACTTCAGGATCTTTTCCACCTGCGGAGCAAATCCCATATCCAGCATGCGGTCCGCCTCATCCAGAACCAGCATCACCACTTCCTCCGGCATAAAATTCCACTGCCCCATATGGTCCAGCAATCTTCCCGGAGTAGCGATCACCACCCGCGGAGACCTGCGTAATGCCATAACCTGATCATGCATGGGAGCGCCTCCGATAAGACAGGCAGTCTTTATCCCAAAAGGATAGGCCAGGTCCTGAAAAGCCTCATCAATCTGGATCGCCAGCTCTCTGGTAGGAGCCAGCACCAAACCGACTCCCTTCTTCTGCGCCAGAAGCTGGACCATGGGAATAGCAAATGCATGGGTTTTACCAGTCCCGGTCTGAGCAATACCAACGACATCTTTGCCTTCCATTGCCAAAGGAATAGCTTTAAACTGAATAGGAGTAGGGACTTTGAATTTTATATGTTCAAGAATATCCAGAATCTTGGGAGCGATACCCAGCCCAAAGAAATCTTGATTCTGGTTGGCTGCCTTATGCATCATGATTATTTAACGCCTTTAGGCTTATGCTCATGCAGAGCCAGGGCTAGATGCACGTGGCAGTAAGCTTCGTGGTTGTAAATACTCAAGATATGCTTGCAGTGCCGATAGTGGCATTTTCTGCCTTTTAGTGAAGTACGTACTTTCTTGATATTCCCTCCTAGAAGAAAAAAACCGTAAAGGTCAGTAGTCTTCCCCCTTTACGGCTTAAGATTTTCTAAACTCTTCGGATTACTACCTGGCAATTATTATAGCGCAAAATCCGGATCTGTCAAACACTATCATTACTGCTGAGTAACTTCATCATATACCGCCCAAAAATCCTCAGGCGGCATTATAGTCTCATAAGATGAACCTATTTCCTTAATAGTGGACATTACGCGTACATACTCCAAACCTTTCTTCACTTTTATGGGAGAAAAAACCAGTCGCGTTAACCTCAAATCCTTAAGCGGTGTCAAGTCAATGACTTTAGTCTCACCTATATGTAAACGCTCTATTTTTGAACCTGCCAGGGGCGTCAAATCCGAAATATCGGTATTATGCAAAGTCAGGCTGATGAGCGAGGAATTAGCCAGAGGCGAGATATCCATAACTTTAGTTCCATTAAGCCATAAGGTCTTAAGCGGCATATTGCGCAACGCCGAAATATCCGATACCGGACAGCCGAAAAGATTAAGCTCCACAAGAGGAGCGCCGGCCAACGGCCCAATATCACTGACCTTGGTATTGCTTAAGTAAAGTGCCTTAAGAGGCATACCGCGCAAAACCGAAATATCGAATACATTCGTATCTTCCAAGAATAATCTGGTGATCGGTAAACCGATAAGGTCAGAAATATCGGAAATTGGCAAACCACGCAGATCGAGGGCATCAAACTTGACGCCTTTTAGGAACGATAGATCAGTAATGCCGGAGTCTCTTAGCTCAACAGCCGTAACAAAACCTTTGTCGTCAAGCAGAAGCCTACCCTTTCCTGTATATCCGGGATTCTTACTCTGCAGCAACTCCCCGAATTCCTGACTGGTCACCTTCCTGACATTGCTAAAAAGGCCTCGCCCCTTCCCTTTCCCGCAACCGCAAAACAAAAAAACGCTTAAAAAAATGACTGCTACCGCTAAATTTTGCTTATTCATGATTTTCTTACTATATCTCATATATAACATCTAGCCAAGCCTTTTCTGGAAGCGCATGGAACTTATGGTGAGAACGCAGATACCCATAACTAAAAGTGCGGCTAACTGCGGCCAAAGGATCTCAATGCCTGCGCCTTTTAAGAATATCCCGCGCAGTATCACCAGAAAATATCTCAATGGATTTAAAACCGTAATATACTGGATGATCTCCGGCATATTAGCTATAGGATAGGCGAATCCGGATAATAGCAGCGCCGGGAAATAAAACAAAAATACCGACATCATTGCTTCCTGCTGGGTGGCTGAAACGGTAGAAATCAGTAAGCCGAACCCCAGACTAGTCAGTAAATATATCAGGGTAGAAATAAATAAAAATATCAGGCTTCCCCGTATAGGCACGTGAAACCACAGAACACCTACCGTAGTGATCATGATCACCTGCACAAGGGCGATGACCGCAAAGGGCGCCAGCTTCCCCAGGATCAGCTCAAATGGCCGTATCGGGCTGACGATCAGCTGCTCCATGGTGCCGATCTCCTTTTCACGAACAATAGCCATTGAAGATAAAAGCAGGGTCATAATAGTGACGATCATGGCAATCACGCCCGGCAAATAATAATTTCTTGAGACAAGATTATCATTAAACCAGGCCCGGTCGCGCAGGTCTACGCTGGGAAATTCCGCCTGCTTAAGATATGTTGCCGCTTCATTCTTGAGGACCTTGTATGAGTAGCGCTGAATAATGGTATTAGCGTAACTAAGAATTACTCCAGCAGTGTTGGAATCAGAGCCATCCACAATCATCTGCACTATAGCACCCTTACCGAAATTTAAATCCCGGGCAAATCCCCGATTAAAGCGCAGGACCACGTTAACTTTCGCTTTGTCAATCAGATCCCTTTGCTCCTGATCTGTAGTAATATTATTCTGTACCACAAAATACTTAGAATAAGTAAATTCCCGGGTCAAGTCTCGGCTTTCCCTGGTATTGTCCAGGTCATAAATCGCCGTCGGAATATAGGTAATATCAGTAGTCGCGGCGTAGCCGAAGATCAACAACTGTATCACCGGACCCAAGAATATAGTTGTCTTCATCCGCGGGTCGCGGAATATCTGCTTGAATTCCTTGATCAGAATGGCGATAATGCGTTCAAACATAAATTAAGCCACCTTCTTCTTGAATTTCCGCACCGCGATAGTCACTACCACGCAGGCAAAAACACACATGACCAGTACCTGGGGCCAGAGCACAGAAATCCCGTTTCCTTTTAAATAGATCCCGCGGATGATAGTAATATAGTAGCGCGCCGGAATAAAATAAGTGACCAACTGTATGGCCTTAGGCATATTGTAAATCGGATACATAAATCCTGAGAGCAAGAAGGTAGGGATGAAAGTGCTAAGGATTGCTATCTGACTGGCCATAAGCTGACTCTTTGAGGTAATAGAGATCATGATCCCCGTCATAAGTGCCGCCACCAGAAAAATCGAGCTTGAGATAAACAGCAACAGCATGCTTCCGCAAAAAGGCACCATAAACAGATACAACGACATCACCACAGCCAGTATTAAATCAAAAAACCCGATCACAAAATAAGGAATAAACTTCCCAAAGATCAATTCTATGGGTTTGACCGGAGTAGATATCAGCTGCTCCATTGTCCCTCTCTCCCATTCCCGGGCAACGGTCAGGGAAGTCAAGAGCGCTGAAATGATCATGATGATAATAGCAATCAGACCGGGAATGATGAAATACTTGCTTAATAGATTAGGGTTAAACCAGATTCGCGGCCTAAACTCTGCCGGTGTAACTAAGTTCAATCCCAGCTTATCCAGCGAGGTAGTGATCAACCTGACATTATAGCCGGCAACTACACTTCGCACATACCCCATGGCGATAGTCGCGGTATTGGAGTCAGAGCCGTCTACCAAAAGCTGCACAGGCGCCACCTGGGCAGAATCCAAATAGCGAGAGAAATCTTTAGGGATGACCATCGCCATCATCGCCGTGCTATGATCGAGCAAAGACTGCAGATCGCGATAATTATTATAGTAGCCGATGATCTTAAAATAACGTGAGTTCTTAAAGTTAAGAATAAAATCCCGGGAGGTCTTTGAGCCATCCTGGTTCCAGATAGCCAGAGGCACATTATCCACGTCCAGGGTCAGGGCAAAACCAAATAATACCAAAAGGACCACCGGGATGACTATCGCCAGGCCCAACGACCGCGGGTCGCGCAGAACCTGAATAAATTCTTTCCTGGATATCGCCCTAACTCTTCTTAGATTCAACTTTTTCGCTTTCTTTATCGTAGGCTTCTACCAAAGAAACAAACACATCTTCTAAGGTTGCCTGGATCTTTGTGATCTTATAGCCGGTCTCTAACCCGTTCTTAAAAAGCTTCTCTATTTCACCCAAAGCCACTGCAGTATCCAAAGTGACCACATGTATGGCTGTGCCAAATAAGGCTGCGTCTTTAACTCCCGGTAAACCTATCATCTCCTCCATCCACTTCTCAGAATACGGGACAATTATCTGTAAAACATCATTCTTCATATACTTAGTCTTTAGCTCCATGGGCGTACCCATAGCGATGATCGTGCCCTTATAGATCAGGCACATACGATCACAATTTTCCGCCTCATCCATGTAATGCGTGGTGACAAATACAGTCTTACTCTCTTTAGCCAGCTGCTTGATCAGGCGCCAAAAATCCGCTCGGGCGATTGGGTCGACCCCTGAAGTCGGCTCATCCAGAAAGATAATATTCGGTTGATGGATCATGGAACATCCAAAGGCCAGCCTCTGCTTCCAACCTCCGGAAAGTATCCTGGTAAGATGGCCGCGCAACTCTGTCAACCCGGCCCATTTAATAATATTATCTTTGCGAATTTCCTTTTCCGCTTTCGGTACCTTATAAATTCCGCTATAGAAATCGATATTCTCCTCGACGGTCAGATCATCATAAAGGGAGAACTTCTGCGACATATAACCGATATTCTGCTTGATCTGCTCCTGCTCCTTAAGAATATTGAAACCTCCCACCTGCCCGCTTCCCGAGGTAGGAGTAATAATCCCGCAAAGCATCCTGATGGTAGTGGATTTTCCCGCGCCATTAGGACCCAAAAATCCGAAGATCTCCCCACGGCTCACCTGAAAATTGATCCGGTTTACCGCGGTAAAGTTTCCAAACCGCTTCTCTAAGTTCTCCACGGATACCGCGATCTCACTTGTCTTATTTTGCTTGGGATTCTCGTTCATTTATAGTCTGAATAAAAGCTTCCTCTAATGTCTTGGCATTACGCTCTTTTTTAATCACTGCCGGGTCGTCGCATTTAAGAATCTTACCTTTATGGATCAACGCCACCCGGCCACAACGCTCTGCCTCATCCAGATAAGAAGTAGAGATAAATATGGTGACTTTTTCTTTTAAAAGCTGATAAAGTATCTTCCAGAAATCCCTGCGCGATACAGGGTCAACTCCGTTAGTCGGCTCATCCAGGAATAATACCCGAGGAGTATGGATCAAAGCACAGACCAGCCCAAGCTTCTGCTTCATCCCTCCGGAAAGCTTGCCGGCTAAGCGGGATTTAAATGGTGTAAGGTTTGAAAAACCCAGCAGTTGGTCGATCTTAACCGCTCTTTCTTTGCCAGTCACGCAGAAAACATCGGCGTAGAAATTAATATTTTCCATTACTGTCAGGTCTTCATAAAGACCGAAGCGCTGAGACATGTAGGCGATATTTTCCTTTAAACTCTCGGCATCTTTGACAATATGCTTACCCGCCACCCAGCCTTCCCCTGCGCTCGGATCAAGGATCCCGGTCAAAAGCCTCATGGTCGTGGTTTTCCCGGCACCATCAGGGCCGACCAGGCCAAAGATCTCCCCTTCTTCAATAACCAGATTAAGATTGTCGACGGCCGTGAGGTTATCGAATTTTTTAGTAAGATTTGTAGTTTTGATAGCCTGCATGATTACTCAAGTATTATGTAAGCGTCTGCCGGCATACCGGGCTTAAGCTCAAGTGAGGAATTATCAACCCTCACCTTGATCCGATAGACCAGCTTTACGCGTTCCTCGGTAGTCTGGATAAACTTGGGAGTGAATTCCGCTTGACTGGAAATAAGTGAAATCCAGCCGTTATATGTTTTATTCGGGAAGGTATCCGTCTTAACTTCTGCTTTCTGATTTAATTTAACTTTTCCCAGATCACGCTCATTGATATAAGCCGTGACCCAAAGATTGCTCAGGTCCACAACGGTAAAAACCGGAGCTCCAATCTGGACCACCTCTCCTGCCAAAGCGCTCTTGACCAGGATATAACTATTAATAGGCGTTGCAAGATCAGCAAATCCCAAACGCGTGACTGCCAGCTCCCATGCCGCTTTGAGCGCATCAATATTCGCCGTATCCGCATCCATCTGCGTTTTTGCCGCGTCGCGCTTTTGGGTGGGGATAGAACCTGCCTTCAAAAGATTTTCCGCCCGGTCATAGTCTATTCTGTCCAGGCTGTATTGATACTGCGCTACTTGCAGCTGTCCCTGAGCCTGATCGCGTATTTTAGTCAGTTCATCAGTATCTAAACGCGCCACGATATCCCCTGCTTTTACCACTGAGCCCTCATCCACCAGAAGCTGGCTAATCTTCCCGGCTACCCGAAAAGATAGACGCACCTCATCCCCCTCGATATTGCCGGAGACTTTAATCGACTTCTCCATTATCTTCTTTTCCACGCGGGTGAATATAAACCAACCCGCTGCGACAATCAGCGCCAAAGCGATAATAGCTATAAACTTAGTCTTTTTTTTCATTTTTTACCTCCACAATAAAACTTTTTGCCCTTGTGCGGTCTAAGAACGCCTCTGCCATCAAATAATCATAAATTCCCTGCGAAAGATTCTGTTGTACCTGAGCCAAAGAAGTCTGGGAATCCAACACGTCCAGATTTGTCCCCACGCCGTTTTCAAAACTTACGATTGAGATACGCAGCGCCTCTTTAGCCTCATCCACATTTTCTCTCTGAGATTCGATAATCGCCTCAGACTGCCTCAGGTCAAGGCAGGCTTGGCGGATATCTAGCGCGATCTGATCAGACACATTCGCCTTTGCCAGTATCGCCTGACGGTATTTGGCCTTGGCCTCATCGACTTTTGCCTTGCTTGACCAGGCGTCAAATATCGGAAAATTGACTGAAACTCCTGCCTGCCAATTACCATGGCGACTATTGACCATGTCTGACCAGTCATTGGATTGATACACATAAGTCCCGGATGCATTTACCTGCGGCCGCCATCCCGCTTTAGCCATCTGAATAGACCATTTATCGATATCTATACCCAATGACTTAAGGATCATTTCCGGCTGATTTAAATAAGCCTCTTTCAGAAATTCCCCTTCTTTAATTTCAATCTGCGTATATTGCAACCGTTCATCCACGCTAATATTATCCTGCATCTTAAACCCAAGCAGCTTCTTAAGGTCGGCCTTGATCAGGTCTATGGAGTTCTTGGCCTTGACCAACTCCGGTACCAGCTTAGAAACTGCCACCTTTGACTGCAACAGATCAAAGCGCGAGGCCGTGCCCTGTTCATACATATGCTGCACATCCTCGTAATGCGCCTGAGCCTGGTCCACCAGTTCCTGCGCGATGCGCTCTGTCTCATAGGCAAGCAGCAAGCCATAATACAGGCGCTTAGCCTCAAATTCTACGTCGAGCTTCTTGGCGCGTAAGGTTACTTCACTAGTATCTAATCCCAAGAGTGACTGCTTGAAGTTAGCGACATTGGCTCCGCCGTTATAAACAGTCTGGTTCACCGTAGCTGAAAGTAGATTATTGTTCTCGTAACCGGTAAAAATACCGGGGTCTTTCTTGGGGTTTGCGGTAGAAGTGTATTTAAGCACCGCGCCATTACGAGTGTAACCTGTCCCCACATTGACCGTAGGAAGAAATTCACTGCGGGCGCCCAGAATCTTAGCCTTTGAAACATCCAGCTCCTGCTCCTGTATCCGGATATCCTTGTTATTGGCAAAGGCGATATAAATCGCGGTATCCAATGATAAGGAAATCTCCCTACCGGCCTCCTCTGCCCTAGATAAGCCGCAAGGCACCGCTATCGTTAAACAAACCAGGATTATAAATATTCTTTTCTTCATATTTTATTTGATCAGGTCATTGATCCCGACATCCAATGACCGGGCGATCTTAAGCAAAGTCCCGATAGTGGGATTCGGGCTCCTCCCCGATTCCACTTTGACTACGGTATTAAGAGAAAGATCTGCAAGCTTGGAAAGTCGATCCTGCGATATCCCCCTCTTTACCCTTAGATTTCTGATATTTCTGCTTATCATAGACTATAATAGGTTGATTATTAGACTACTATTATAATAGTATATGAAATTCAAAAAAAATCAAGCAAATAATTATTTTTATTGAGGTAACTTTAGTAGGTAAACAAAGAGGAATCTTCGCGGGAAACTATCCTGCCATCTTTAAGGTAGATTACCCTGCTGGCTAGCGAGCCAAGCTTAGGATTGTGAGTGGTCATTATCACAGTCAGATTATCTTTAATATTTAGCTCCATCAACAAGCCAAATATTTCCTCGCCGATTTTTGTATCAAGATTTCCGGTAGGCTCATCGGCAAAAAGTATTTTTGGCGAGGTGATCAAGGCGCGGGCAATAGCCACTCTCTGTTTTTCTCCTCCGGAAAGCTCCTTGGGAAGATGGTTGATGCGCTTGCCAAGGCCTACCCTCTCCAACAGCTCAACCGCACGTGTGTTATTTTGCGGCGCGCGAGCAAACAACAAAGGCAATTGCACATTCTCAAGCGCAGTGAGCGTAGGAATAAGCAGAAAATCCTGAAAGACAAACCCCAAAGACTTGCGGCGCAAAGCAACCAGCGCGCTTTCCCTTGCCTGCGATACATCTTTTCCTAGGACGTTTAATCTGCCACTGGTAATGGTAGTCAGGCATCCCAGGCTGTCAAGAAGCGTTGTCTTACCTGATCCCGACGGGCCCATGATAGCGATAAACTCTCCCGCTCTAACCTCAAGATCCACATCGCGCACCGCATAGATCTCCTCAACCAAAAGCTTATAAACTTTATTCAATTTCTCAGTCTTTATCAAAAGTTCTTTCATGATCATTCTCCTGCCCGTATAGCTTCAACCGGCTTCATCAGCGATGCCCTTAATGCCGGGTAAATTCCTGCTATCAGGCCCATAGTTATAGTTGCCAGGAGCGCCTTCAACAGAAGCTCCGGCTTGATCAGCACAAGTTTTCCCGAAGGAGCATATGGCAGGGTGTGGCGGATAATATTCTCAGCCAGCGCGCTGCCTGCAAAAGCAAGAAACACTCCGAACAATCCTCCGAATACACAGATAAGAATAGTCTCTGTCCAAACTATATTAAAAATATCTGCAGCTGATGCGCCCAGCGCCTTCATTACCCCGATCTCGCGAGTACGCTCAAAAACAGACATCAGAATAGTATTTGTCACTCCGATCACCGCGATAAAAATAGCGATTAAGGCAATGGAATTAGCCATTGCCCGGGCTGATGCCACTAGGTTTAGGATAGTACCGCGCACCTGGGCAAGGCTCACCACCTGAATTCCCGGCTCATTGTAAAGCGACTCCTCAAACTCCGCAATCTGCTGGATATTTTTAAGCTTTATCCCTATGCCGGTAAGCTTTCCCGACAGATCGAATATCCGCTGAGCCGAAGCAAGCGGAATAAAGATCATGCCGTCATCCTGCGTTCCGGTTCTCTCAAATATTCCTTTTACCGTCAAGACTTTATTCAAGCTGGGTATAAATACCTGATCCCCTACCAATCGCTGCTCCACCTCCGCAGCCTCATAACCCATGATCGCTTCATCAACATCGGGACCGGAAAACCATCCTCCGGATTTAAACTTCGCCCAGGGCTTTAATTCAAGGTAAGATTTTTCTATGCCCATATAAAGAGCGAATGTGCCACGCTTATCCGGGCCACCCTCCTGATTATAGACGCTAGAAACCAGCTGAGGGGTGATCTTATCAATGCGCGGATCCTTTACGATACGGTTATAAACGTCAGCTTCCATGTAACGCAAGCCCCCACCGCCCTGAAGCATTAAAGTCGCCGCCTCATAAGGACATCCTTTAGCTGTAACCAACAAATGATAGCCGAGCTTATCAATATCGCGGCTTAACGCTTTCTGATAGCCAGCATCAAAACCAAAAAGACTGACCAGCACCGCCACTGCCACCGCCACTCCGGCGACAGTCAAAGCAGTGCGAATCTTCTTGCGCTTGAGGTTCTTATAGGCTACGGAAATTATCTTCATTTTAATTCCACCCCTTCCCCCACTACGGAAACCTGATTACCCTCTTTTTTTACCTTGCCTTGAGCAGATACACCTCGCCCAACTGCCTGCGGTATAACTATCTGCGTAGGATGCAGGTCAACAAATATCACTCCGGTATTATCCTTAAGCATAAACCAGCCTCCGGCAGGACACTCCTGCACGATCTTACCTTCAAGACGCACATCTTTTCCGGAAAAATTAGCCGGACTCGCGGAAATCTCTGAGACAGCCGTAGTTTTTGTTTCCGTAATAGCTTTTCCGTAAACCCCGGGCTTAGGCCCGCATCCGGAAAGAATCCATATTGAAACTAGAAATATCAACGCACTAGTAATTAATATTTTCTTCATTTCAATTCCCCCCTTTTTGAAGTAAGCAAACACCGGCCGCTCCTATTAGGCCGGGTGTTTACTTCTGCGCAAGCAGCAACGTATTTATTAAAAGCATATTCTTCTTTAATCCCCGTATTGTCGCACGAAAATCCTCCGAACTCTTGGCGCTGGGGTCATTTATGGAAAAATTGCTCTTCATAAGGTCATCGAGCGTCAGCCCGTTGAACTTAGAAGTAAATTTATTATCCATAAACTTCCCGGCCTCTGGAGAAGACATCTTTTGGTAGTAAAAACTCACTATCTTGCCATTTAAGTCAATAGCGACAATAAGCTGCATCCCGCCGAACTTCCCCTTCTGGTTTACCCCATGTATATAGCCTATGGGTTCTTTGCCCTTAAGTACGGTATAAAAGGCATAAGGCACTTCAATGCTCTCATAAACCGGCTCAAATTTATCCTGAAACTTCTCTTCAATCTGCTTCTTTAAAACCTCTCCCCCTCTTTCCTTAATAGTGATAAAAGTGGTCTTATATCCGGTGGACGCAGGAAATATCCTCTTTACATCGCGATCAGGGTCAGTAAGACTGCAGCCTACCGCGGCATATGCGGCTTGCGCGAATAAAACCAAAACCATAAAAATCATCAAAGCTTTAAATATATTCTTCATCTTAGGCCCCCAGGAAATAAAATTGCACCACAAACCGGTCTTCTGTCTTTTTATCCATCATCCCAAAATCATGCTCAAATGCCGCGCGCAGCGTTGTCGACTGATTGAGCTTATACGCCGCCCCAAAGGTAAGCATATTGTCATCGCTTAAAGACTTGTGAATATCGTTTATCCAGGATTTATACTGCAGCTGAAACTCCAGTTTTTGATGCGATGGTACAGTGTAATCTACTTCCGTAAGATACCCCAGCACATCTTGACTGTCGTTCTGGCCATAGGCGACTTCTCCCTTAAAAAGCAGCGGGCCGTAAAGATACTGCCCGTCAAGTCCCACTCTTTTCTGAGTCACCGTGTCATTTGACAAAAGATAGTTCTTAGGCAAAGTGCGCATGCCCTCGGTTTGAAGCACGCGACCTGACAAAACAGATACTCCACCCTGTAAATTCCTGCCCTGAGGCGTGCCTATCCTTAATGCCGCAAGGTAGCTGTCATCGCGCCTGCGCACACTCATCCCGGAGCCGATTTGAAGGCTGGCCTCATAATCAAATGACGGGAATGAACCGCGTAGCTGAGCGCCCCAATCCCTGTTAAATCCAATGTCCTGCTCAGCCAAAGTCTGCAACAAAGTACTGTGCGTATCCACTACCGGCTCAAGGCCAAAAGACGGGACAAAATGCCCGACTCTGAGCTTCAGGTTCGGAGAAAACTTATGCTCAAGCCAGGCGTTATGTATTTCAAGGCCCCAGGCCTGATGAGAATTCTTCTTGCTGTCGTAGGCTACGCGCACCTGAAGATCAGTGGTTAGAAAATCACCGTAATCTCCGGAAAATTTACGATAAAGCTCAAATCCCACTGAGCTATTCATCATATTATTTTTATCCACCCAGTGATCCTTGGTGGAATAGCCTGCGATGAGATTAGCTTCTTTATAAAAGAAGCCTTCTGAGCCGGCAATTGCGCTAACCGGCACAGAAGCAACGATCAACATTGAGACCAAGAATGTTTTATTCAACATAACAAATCATTACAGCTTCCTGAATTGCCTGATTAGCTCAAGCATCTCTTTCAACTTCTTGGCGCGCTCCGTGCCTGATTTACCTCGTATGGCCTCGCTGACACATCCGCCAAGGTGGAGCTCCAGGACCTTATCCTCGACAACCGCAAGGGCCCTCATCACCGCGTGTATCTGATTAAGGATGTCCACGCAGTACTTACGCTCCTCGATCATCTTCTGGACCCCGCGGACCTGACCTTCGATCCGTTTTAAAGCAAGGATGTTACCTGTGTGATCCGGATATTTATTCATGTGTTAACCCCCCTTTCGATTTAAGTATACCATAGGGGGGTATGGTAT
>JAPLLR010000026.1 GCA_026387455.1 Candidatus Omnitrophota bacterium
ATGCGTTTAACAGGTATGTTAATTGCGTTGATTTCCGTTGTTTTCTTGTCCGGCTGCGTCACCACCAGCAAATATAAAACCGATATGGACCGTCTGCAGACAAGGATTGATGACCTGGAGACTAACCTTAAGCAGCAGGAAAGCGACAAGGTAGCACTCAAAGAAAGCCAGCAGCAGATTGAGGCAGCGCTAAAGCAGCAGTCTGAAGAATTGGAGAACGCCAAGAAGAAATTCAGCTCTATGGGCAGGAGAAGGTCTCAGGGTGGGTCATCCGAGTTAAGGATGCCTACAGCCAAAGAAATCCAGGCGACTCTTAAGAGTTCCGGATTTTACGCAGGCGAGATTGACGGTGTCATCGGCTCCGGAACCAAAGAGGCAATACGCAAGTTCCAGGAGGCGAACCAGCTTACTCCCGATGGCGTAGTAGGAAGCAAGACCTGGGCGTTATTAGAGAAGTATCTGGAAGAGAAATAATCTCGAATGTTCGGGAAAATAAACAGCTTATCCGATTGTTTGGTATTTTTTGATTTCGACAACACACTGACTCCTTTTGACGTTCTGGATGATATGGTTTTGCGTTTTTCCATGGACGATAACTGGAAGGAGCTGGAGCAACAGTGGCTGGAAGGAAAGATCGGCTCGCGTGAGTGCCTTAAGGGGCAGCTGGAGCGCGTACGCATCTCAAAGCCAGCGCTGCAGAAATATCTAAAAAAGATTAGGATCAGCCCCGTATTCAAGAAGATTATCCCCCTACTTAAGAAGTACCAGGCCGGGCCGGTGATCTTAAGTGACAATTTCTACTTTATAATCGATGCTATTCTGCGCAACAACGGGATAAAAGGCATCGAGATTTGCGCCAACGACCTTCGGTTTAATAAAGATAGGCTTACTCTGTCCTTTCCCCACACCAATTCCAGCTGTTGGAAGTGCGCCCACTGTAAAACGAAGAACTTATCAAACGCTAGGTTCAATAGTAAAATAAAAATATATATCGGGGACGGGTTTTCCGATATTTGCCCCGCGGAAAAGGCGGATATAGTCTTTGCCAAAGGTAATCTTTTACGCCATTTCCGAGCAAAGGACCTGCCGTATAAGAGGCTTAATGACATGAGGCAGGTATATACTTTTTTAAAAGGAATAGATATTGCAGAATCAATTAACCGCTAGAAAATCATTCTTGCCGTTGAGTTTTTAATGCCACTCCATTCCGTTCGTATCTTTAATTTTGACGACAGCCTTCTGCAACAGCATAATCTTATAGAGAGGTTTAAGCCTGAAGTAGTTGAGCTTAAACACCTTGGCGAGTCCGGGCGTTTGTGGTTGAATGAGCATGACGCCGCAGAGATTCGTTCTGTCTTGGCTAAACATCCTCCTCATGCGCTTAGTTTTCTTGGCTCAGGAGATTATCATCATACTTCCGCGCTGCTTATCGAGCAGTATACCTTGCCGGTAAGTGTGATTGTTTTTGATAGTCATCCTGATTGGGATATCCTTCCTCCGCATTTAGGCTGTGGCTCCTGGGTAAGTTATATCCTGCGCATGAAATATGTCAAAGAGGTGATCATTTTCGGACTCTCCACCAATGACATTTCCGCATTTTGGATACAGACCGCGGACTTAAACAGCTTGCAACAGGAGCGGGTGAGGGTGTATCCTTATGTGCATGAGCCTACGCGGGTATTTTTCAAGCCCCAGCTGCAGAATCCTTCCATAAAGATCGAGGATAGTTTGTTTTCCAAGATCATACATTGGCAGCAGCTAAAAGGAAAGGATTTGAGAGAATTTATCCCTTCGGTTCTGGGTAACCTGGTGGTTAAGGACGTGTACGTAAGCATTGATAAGGATTGCCTTAAGGCTCAGGATGCGCTGACTAACTGGGATGAAGGCAAGATGAGCCTGAGTGAGCTTACCATGATATTACAGTGGATAAAAAAGCACCTTATTATCGCGGCTGCTGATATTACCGGAGAGTATTCCGAGTGCAGAGTGAAGGGCTTGATCAAGAATATCTGTTCGCGTTTCGACCATCCGCGCAATTTCAGCGCAAGAGATAAATTCCGTGAATTCATAAATGATACCAACGAGCATGCCAATATCCGCCTCCTTGAAACGCTGCTACATTAAATCCTCTTGAGATAAGGCGTAATTAGATATATAATGATTCTTTATATTATCTTTTATCTTCATTATAGAAAAGCATCGTAAATGCCTGAGAAACGAGTAGTTATCACTGGTTTAGGGATCATAAGTTCTATTAGTATTGGTAGGGAGGGGTTTTGCCGAAGGCTTATTGAAGGTGCTTCTGGCATAAAGCCGATAACTCTTTTCGATACGTCTATTTATAAGGCTAAGGCCGCCGGTGAGATTTCGGATTTCGTTCCTGAGAACTTTTTGGGCGCAAAGGGCCTGCGCACTCTTGACCGCAGCACTAAGCTGGTAATTTGCGCGGCAAAGCTTGCTTTGGAAGATGCCGGGCTTGATGTTAGCGATGGCAATTCCCGCGATATCGGGATAGCAGTGGGCTCGACCATGGGAAGCATTAAAAGCATCAGCGATTTTGATAAAGATGCTTTGCTGGAGGGGCCTCGGTATGTGAATCCGGCGTTGTTTCCTAACACGGTGATCAATTCTCCGGCGAGCCAGGTTTCTATACGCTTTGCGGTCAAAGGGTTCAATGCAACTATATCTAACGGATATAGCGCCAGTCTTGATGCGCTTAATTACGCTGCGGAATTTCTTCGCCTCGGTCGGATAAAAGTAGTGTTGGCCGGAGGGGTTGAGGAATTATGTGAGCAGATTTTCGCTGGGTTCTATCATGCCGGATGTCTTGCGGGATCCAGGGAGGGTAGTTTAGAGCTGAGCTGTCCTTTTGATAAAAGGCGTAGTGGTATTATTTTGGGCGAAGGTTCAACCATGCTGATAATTGAAGAGTTAGAAGGCGCTAAAAAGCGGGGGGCAAGGATTTTTGGCGAGATCAAAGGTTATACTACTGCTTTTGGCAAAGATGCCCCGGAGCAGGTGATGAGGCGGGCGATAAAAAGATCCGGGCTTAATTTGCAAGATATAGATTGTATTTTAGCCAGCGCAAATTCCTCGGTTGACGGAGATCTTCGCGAGGCTGAGGCTATAAAGGATGTCTTTGCAAAAGATGCGCAAAAAGTGTATATTAGTGCGGTAAAGTCCATGGTCGGAGAGCAGTACAGTTGTTCCGGCGCCACTGCCGCGGCCGCAGCCTTGTGCGCGATTGAAAAAGGGGTTATTCCTCCTACGGTCAACTATCAGGAGAAAGACCCGTTGTGTGAGGTTAGGGTTGTCTTAAGGCCTGAGCAGGCG
This sequence comes from Candidatus Omnitrophota bacterium, assembly GCA_026387455.1. Lineage (GTDB taxonomy): Bacteria > Omnitrophota > Gorgyraeia > Gygaellales > Profunditerraquicolaceae > JAPLLR01. The sequence goes on from JAPLLR010000026.1 coordinate 3,334, forward strand.
AAAGTCAGAAATGTTCTGATCAATGCTTTCGGTAAGACCGGCTCCGTCTCCAGTATGGTTATTTCGGAATTTAAGGAATGATATTTAAAGACAAGGTTGCGATAGTCACGGGCGGCACAAGAGGCATTGGCAAGGCCATTGTTTTGATGTTAGTGCGCGAAGGGGCCAAGGTGGTTTTTACTTACTCTAAAAGCGCGCAAGAGGCTGAGAAGCTTATTGAGGAAACCGGAAAGCTTGGGGCCCAAACCATCGGATTGCAGATAGATGTGCGGGATTTTGACAAGGCTAAGGAATTGATTGAAAGGGCAAAGACGGCTTTTGGCGGGCTGGATATTTTGGTGAACAACGCCGGCATCACCCGCGATAAAGCTCTTATGATGATGACCCGCGAGGAGTGGCTTGAAGTAATAGATACAAACTTAAACGGTCTATTTAATGTTACCCGAAACGCTATCGTTACGTTCTTAAAACAAAAAAGCGGGAATATCGTCAATATCACTTCTGTCAGCGGGATTATCGGTCTGGCGCGTCAGACCAATTACGCTGCTTCCAAAGCCGGTATTATCGGGTTCACCCGCTCCTTGGCGCGGGAGGTGGCGGCATACGGTATCAGAGTGAATGCGGTGGCCCCGGGATTTATCGAAACGGACATGCTCGCGGGGCTAAAGAATGAGTTTAAGGCCAAGATGATAGAGCATATTCCTTTATCCAGACTTGGCGAGGTTTGGGATGTTTCGCGGGCGGTAAAGTTTTTGTTGAGTGACGCTGCCGGTTATATCACCGGACAGGTTCTGGTTGTTGACGGCGGTTTAGCTATCAAATAACTAATATGGAGGGAAGATGCAAGATATAGAAAACGAAATACGCAATCTTGTAGCGGAGATCATTGAAAAAGATCCATCAGAGATAAAACCGGATTCTCGTTTTGTGGAGGACCTGGGAGTAGATTCCATGATGGCTCTGGAGATACTGGCGGGGATCGAGAAGAAATATAAGATCGCCATACCGGAAGAAAAGCTGGCGGAGTTTAAGACTCTTAGTTCGATTGTGGATATAGCCAAAACGTATTTATCAAAAAATGCTTAATTACGAAGAGATAATAAAAATGCTGCCGCAAAGGTATCCGTTTTTGATGATCGATCGGGTGCTGGAGCTTGAACCGGGCAAGAAGGTGGTGGCGGTAAAGAATGTGAGCTTTAACGAGGAATACTTTACCGGGCATTTTCCGGGCCAGCCTATTATGCCAGGAGTTTTGATCATAGAAGCGATGGCGCAGGCATCCATCGTGCTTTTTTACGGTGAGAATCCTTCGGCTAAGAAGAGAATGAATTATTATCTAGGCTCGGTAAAGGTACGCTTTATACATCCGGTGCTTCCCGGAGACCAGTTGAAGATAATCGTTGAGCCGATAAAAATCATTTCAGGGGCGGCGATAGTCAAGGCGCAGGCTTTTGTGGAAGAGAAGGAAGTAGCTGGCGGTGAAATAAGTTTCATAGCCAAAGAAGTTTGATGAAACCCGCGCGCGTTGTCATCACAGGCATAGGAGTTGTATCCTCCATCGGTATCGCAAGGGAGGCTTTCTGGAAGGCGCTTTGCGCCGGAACTTCAGGTATCAGCGAAATATCGGGTTTTGACACTGCAGAGTTTTCCACCCACCTGGGCGGCGAGATCAAGAATTTTGATCCCGCTCTTTTTTTATCCTCACAAAAAATAAAATCAATGGGCCGGGCTTCCCAGCTGGCTATTGCCGCGGCATCTCTGGCGATCAGTGATTCTAAAATAAAACTCAATCAGGAAGCTTGTTCAAATATGGGCGTTGCCTTGGGCACGACTATGGGAGAGTCACAGGCTTTTCAGAAAATCAATGAGGGCTGGATAAAGAGTAAAGATAGAGCGATAGATCCTATGCGCATACAGATATTACCTACGGATAGCCTTTCTAGAAATGTTGCGCAGGAATTTGGTTTATGCGGGCCGGCATATGTGATACCTACTGCTTGCGCAGCCGGCAATTATGCTATCGGCTATGCTTTCGACCGTATTCGCTCAGGGGAATCCGGGATGATGTTGGCAGGAGGGACGGACGCATTCTCGCGTATCGCTTTTATCGGTTTCAACCGATTACTTGCGATAGCTCCGGAAAAGGTGCAGCCTTTTGACAAGTTTAGGAAAGGGATGATGGTCGGCGAGGGCGCGGGAATAGTGGTGGTTGAGCCGCTGGAGAGCGCCTTAAACAGGGGTGCTGTGATATATGCCGAAATTCTTGGCTACGGTCTAAGTTGTGACGCGCATCACATGACCGCACCATATTCTGAAGGGATCGCTGAGGCGATTGCCAAGGCTCTTAAAGAAAGCGGTATCAATGCGCAAGATGTGGATTATTACAACGCCCACGGCACAGGTACGCCTGCAAACGATAAAGAAGAGTGCCTGGCGATAAAGAAAGTTTTTGGAGATAATTATAAGAAGTTGGCGGTAAGCTCAATTAAATCTATGCTCGGACATACTATGGGTGCCGCTTCCGCTATTGAAGCCATCGCTTGTTCTTTGGCGGTCAAGGATGATGTAATCCCTCCGACCATTAATTTCCAGACACCTGATCCCGATTGCGATATCGACTGTGTGCCTAATACCTGCCGTCAGCAGGAAGTCATTATCGCCCTCAATAATGCTTCAGCCTTTGGCGGCAACAACGCCTGCCTCGTGTTAAAGAAGTTCCTCTCTTAAAACCAAATTATTTTTTTCCAGATTCTTCAAAATGGGATCGAAGTTTTTAGGTTGGATAAATCTGACTAGCGGCCTGCTGAAAAGTTTAAGAAACGGGTTGAATAACTTTACGTAGATGTATAAAGGTATGAGTTTTGCTCCCAGGCGCAGCTTGGGATGATAATCGGTGATGCCCAAACAATAGTAGCGTATGCCGTTTTTAATGCACCAGTCAATATTCTCGCAGAAGGTAGTGTAATAAAGGCTATACATGTGGGATATTGTTTTGTCCATACCGATGACTTTGTCTATCAGTATATTGTCTTTTACCAGGCATAAATTAAAAGCAACAATTTCTTTGCCGGATCTGGTAATGAAGAAACGCGCTGACTCTGGCATGTTTTTCTGGATGTTACGGAAGAATTCAGGGGTGAGTGTTTCAAAACGCACATCTGATTGTTCAAAATTGCATGTGTATAATTTATAGAGTTCATTTTGTATGGTGAATATATCAGTGAGGACTTCTGTTTTGAGAGTGGCAAGGGAAGCGGTCTTGCGCAATTTGCGGCGTAGGTCTTTGCGGGTGCTGGAGCCAAGGCTCTGGATAAAGTCCTCAAGGTTTTTCGCTTTGATCTCAAGGACGGTGTTGGGGAAATTTTCCATGCATAGCAATCCGTTTTGTTCAAGCGCAGAGGCAATGTCTTTTTGTCCTTCAGTTAAGTTATAGAAGAGCATGGCTGAAGCACCTGTTTTGGCGGAAAATGAGCAAAGGCCGTTTATCGCTTCTCTCATGACCTCGTTTATTAACTCATCGCTAGGTATGCCTATGCGTAATTTCTCAGTCAGTGGGTTTCCTACGAAGATTATCTTTGTCCACAGAAAGCGGCGCCAGAACTTTTGCACAAAGAAAATTAATTTCTGCAACGGGCCCTGGATGATGGTGGCGAAGGAAAAATCGTTGATGAAGAAGGGGATGATGGCGCAGAGCAAGCCGTTTCTTTTGATTAGCGCGTAGTGAAAAGAGAACTCTTTGATCCCGGATTGCTCGATAGTTTTGTGAAAGCCCCAGCCCTCGATGCAGTCAGGGTCGAAAAGCCTGTCCCAGTCGCTTTTGGGGATATTGTCGATAGTGTCGGTGATAGAAAAAATGAGTTTGCCGTCGTCTTGGCGCATAAGCGCTAGTATAGCAAAAACTCACCTCCAGACAAACAAAAGTTTACTTTTAGCGTCTGCCTTGTTCTGTTTCTCGCGGGGGCGCTCGTTTTGCCCCAGCGTGGCAAAACTTCGCTCGGCCTGCGGACCTCGCCTGCACGCCGAAGGCGGGCGCCGTGCCCGCTCGGTCCTCGGACGCCCCGCTCGAAATCAGTCCAAGTCGGCCGCTAAACTAAATATTAGTTTTAAGCAGATAGATATAGTTCTTCAGTTGGCGAGAGATTTGGCTTGGTTTCGAGCAGGGCATGGAAGCCCCGAGCGGGCATGGTTCGCCCGCTATTACATGCCAGGCGAGAGCGAGGGGCTGGAAATGAGCGTAGGTGCGGCACGCTGGGCCGCACCAAGCGTCCCTGCGAGAAACAAGACAAGCCGACCAGCCATGAGGTTTGGCGAAAAGTCTTAAGCGACGGATTCGTTTTGCAGACAAACAAGAGTTTACCTAAAATAATTTTGTGTTATAATAGAGCCCATTATGGAAACGCAAGTTAATAAAGGTTACACATTTTTCCTAAAAGGCAGCGGGTCAAATGCCGTGCTTTTGATCCACGGAATTACCGGCACGCCTTCGGAGATGCGTTATTTGGGTAAGTCGCTGAACAAGGCTGGTTATACGGTTTTCTGCAATACTCTGCCCCGGCACTGTAGTACTTTGAGCGAGCTTAAGAAGGTGACCTGCGAAGAAATAGCCGATTTCTGCGAAAAAGACCTCAAGCAGCTTAAGAAAGAACACGAGAAGGTATTTGTTGGTGGCATTTCCATGGGAGCTTTGGTCGCCGCGCACTTGGCTTATAAATTTCCGGAGGATGTATCCGGGATCATCGCTTTTGCCCCAACGCTATTTTACGACGGCTGGGCCTTGCATAAGGGCAAGATATTCCTGAATCTCGTTTGGTCGATCCCGTTATTGAGGAACGCTATAGATATAAGAGAGGGCTGGCCGTACGGCTTAAAAGATGAAGAGCTTCGCTATAGCATTGAGAGGTTTTATAAGAACGCAAGTTCGCGTGAGTTTAGTAAGAAGGTTTTGCTTTTCGGCAGCCCATTTTTTCCGCTGGCCTGCCTTTATCAACACCGCCGTTTCGCCGAAGTAGTCAAAAAAGAATTGTTCTTAGTAAAGACTCCTATTTTAATTATTCATGCAGAAGAAGACGACATGACCAGCCCTAAGAACGCACGCTACATCCTTGAGCATATCGGCTCAGGCGATAAGCAGCTGGTGATGTTGGATGATAGTTACCATATGATAGTCATCGATAAGCAGAAAGACCTAGTAGCGCAGGAAACCTTAAAATTTCTTAACAGATTATGACAGATTACGATTGCATAGTGATCGGCGCAGGCATGGCCGGATTATCTAGCGCGCTTAAGCTTTCAGCAAACGGCAAAAAAGTTCTGGTGCTTGAGAAGCAGCCGGTTGCCGGAGGTGTAGGCACCAGCTTTAAGAGAAAAGGATTTACTTTCGAGAGCTCTTTGCATTTTGTGGATGATCTTATGCCGGGAGGAGAGGTTAGGGAGGCTTTTGATAAGTACGGGGTAAGCGAAAAGATTGAGTATATAAAGCTTAATGAATTTGGTAGGGTGATATATCCGGATCATGATTTTGTGGTAGGCAATGATTTTGAAAGCCTGAAGTCTTGGCTTAATGATAATTTCCCGCAGGATAAAGTTGGAATCGGCGAGTTTTTCCACAGCATCGCAAAGTTCTACAAGCAGTTTGATCATTTCATGCACGCGAAGATCCCTCTATGGCTCAAGCTGGCTTTGTCGCCTCTGGTGTATCCGTCAATAATAAAAACATCCTGTCTTACTTTAGAGCAGTTTATTCCTAAGAAAATCAAAGATAAGCGAGCGCGTTCAATTATTGGCACCCTCTGGGGCTTTGTTGGCCTGCCGCCTTCGGAGCTATCAGCTTTTTATTTTTTGATAGTTTTAAGGGGGTGTTGGGGTAGGGACACTGCTTACATCAAAGGTGGATTTAGTAGATTGTTCTCTGCTATGGTCGAGAGGATCAGGGAATATGGTTCAGAGGTCAAGTTCAATGCAATCGTGACTCAGATCATTACCGAAAATGGTGGGAAAGCTACAGGAGTGCGCACTGATAAAGGCGAAAAATTCAGGGCAAAGGTTATTATTTCAAACGCCAACGCCATCGATACGTTGACTAAGCTTATAGACAGTGATCCGATAAAAGTCGAGTACGCCAAGAGCCTTTCTTCCATGCAAAAATCCGTTTCCGCTTTTACTTTGTATTTGGGATTGAATGTTTCGGCTAAAGAAGTAGGTATGCGCTATCCGCTTTTATCTTTAAACCTCGGATATGATCATGACGAGGCGTTTAAGGCCTGCCTGGATGGCGACTATAGCCGCGCCAGCTTTGCTTTGGTGGATCACACTCAGCTTGACCCCGGCCTTGCCCCTCAGGGCAAATCTAGTTTATGTTTGATGACTTTCGCGGATTATGCGTTGTGGGGAAATCTTAGCGCTGAAGAATATGCGAAGAGAAAGTTAGAGACAGCTGAGGCAATCGTCGCGGTGTTAGAGAAATATCTGCCAGGCTTGTCAAAGCACATAGAATACATGGAAGCAGCTACTCCTAAGACCATGGCCAGATACGCAATGCTCCCCGAGGGCGCGGTTTATGGTTTTGCCCAGACCGTCGGGCAGTCAAGCATCAATCGCTTCCCTCAGAAAACCAAAATCAAAGGTTTGTTTCTTGCCGGCGCCTGGACCAGTCCGGGTTGCGGCATACACGGATGTTTTGTTTCAGGAGATGAAGCAGCGGATTTAGCGTTAAGACAGTTAAGAAAGGCTTAGCTGATAGTTACGAGGATAATCCCCACCACGATAGAAAATGTACCCATCCAACGTATTCCCCCGACTTTTTCTTTGAGCAGTAAACTTGAGCCCAGGGCGATAAAAATATAGTGCATGCTGTCTACCGAGAAGGCGAAATTGAGGTCCGCTTTCGAGAGCACCAGGAGCCAGATGATAAGCGACAGGGTGCTAAAAACTAGTGCCAGCCAGGCTTTGGGTTTTAGTATCAGCTTCAGGATGAAGCGCAGGACGTTTATTAAGTGGCGGGAGGAGAACTCGCCGAGCGAGTTGATGGTAGTTTTCAGGCATATCTGGCTGATGGTGTCGCAGATACTGGTAAGCACGATCAGTCCGATTATCAAAAAAAGGCCTGTTTTCACGCTGGCTCCTTTTTCTCTTCGCTGGTCAGGGAAACAAGAATAACCCCTACAAGAATAAAGCCTATCGCTACCCAGCGTAAGAGCGCTACTTTTTCATGCAGGAAAATGATCGAGGTCAGCGGCACCAGGATATAGCTGAAGCTGGCTATAGGCACGGCAACGCTTAAGTCTATCTTTGAGAGTATTGTTGACCATATGACGAAGGTAGAGATCGTCGAGAGAAGGCCTATCCATAGAAAAGGAGAGGTTATCGCGCTGTGCAGGAATGTGGCTATTTGACTGAAGCTTGCGATGTCGAATTCGCTTCCGGTTAGCGCAGATTTCTTAAAGCAAAATTGAGTGAAAGTCTCCAGAATATCGGAGAAGATCAGGAATAATAGTATTGTAAGGGTGATCTTTTTCTTAGACATGATTTTAAATTTATAAATAGCTTGATTTGAGTTGTATTCTAACATAGAATGACCTTTATAGTAAACAAATAATTAAGGAGAGTATGGGTATTTTCAGAGAAATCCCACCCACCGCAGGATTCCCGCTATCTTTGCGGGATGTTTTTTTCGCCCTCAGCTCAAAAGCCGGAAAAAACTGCTTGGCCAATGATTTCCAGAGTTACCTTAATGTAACTTACGCCAAGGTCACTTACTCCGGCACATCCGCCTTTTATCTTATTCTAGAAACCCTCAAGGAATTGTCCTCTCGCAAGACCGTGGTAATTCCGTCTTATGTCTGCCCTTTGGTGCCGCTGGCTATCAAGCGCGCCGGTCTAAAAGTTGAGGTTTGCGATATTTATAAAGATGATTTCAGTTTCAGCCATGCCTCGCTTCAGGAGATGTGCAAAACTAACGCTGATATCCTGGCAATTGTTCCTGTGCATCTGGCGGGGATGCCGGTAGATTTTGAGGCTGTGGAGCAGGTGGCCCGTAAGCACGGTATTTTTATTGTCGAGGATTGCGCGCAAGCGTTGGGATCTGAATATAGAGGAAAGAAGGTGGGGACTCTCGGAGATTTTGCTTTTTTTAGCCTTTGCCGTGGCAAGGGCCTGACTATTTATGAAGGAGGAGTAGCAGTCACTAAAAAAGAGGAATACGCGCGGGTTATGGAGGCTAAGGCGCGCAAGCTGATTAAAGGATCTTTTCTTTCCGAAATCCTGAAAGTTGGGGAATTATTCGGATATAGCATAGTTTATCGCCCGCAGCTTTTTTGGTTTGCTTATCAGCTTCCGCAGGTCTTCTGGAGAGCCAGCGGCAGGGAACTTAAGGCGCGTATTGAGGATTTTACAGAGGATTTTCCTACACACAGGGTTTCTTCTGTCAGGCAGAAGATTGGTCATGCTGCGTTTGGCCGCTTGGAAAAAGAGATCAACAAGCAGCGAGCAAGGGTGAATTTCTATATGGATAAGCTTAAAGATTTAAGCGGAATACGCATTGTCAGAGAGTCGCGTGATTCGCGCGCCAATTATCCTTACTTAACCGTTTTGTTTACTGATCTACGCAAGAGAAATACTGTCTTTGAGGCGTTAGAAGGTTCTGGTATGGGTGTTTCGCAAATCTACACTTGTTCTATTACGGAGTATCCGTATTTACGGGATTTTCTGCCGCGTAAGGCTTTCCCGAATGCCCGCTATGTGGCTGAACACTCTCTGACATTGTCTACAAGCGCTTTTATTGAGAAAGAGGATATGCGCAGGATCTGTGATGATATTATTAATCTAACCCAATGAAATCACTTGACAAAGGGAAAGTCTGGGTTAAAATATTTGCACAGGAGAGAAAATATGAAAAATACTAAATTTTTCGTTTTGCTGGTTTTATCTTTTATTTTTGTCTTTGTTTTAGCTAATGCTTTTGCAGCGGATGAAACTCTTGCGTCGGCATCAGACAGTAATGGAGAAGTACAGCTAGCCGCTGTTCAAGAGCAGGCAGTTTCTGAAGCGCGTCCTGAGACCAAGGAAACTTCAGATCATCCGCGTTGGCTCAAGGAAATCGGTATCCTTAGTGGCTATGCCAGTGGTCCGCTTGACGAAAAGCCGGATTATGAGTTTGTCCCGATGATATTCCGTTTTGGTTTAGATCTGAACCCCTTTATTAACAAATTCAGCTGGGATACTAAAGGGCTTCTGGAGCTTCAGCTTGAGCCGTTTATCAATACCGTAGTCAGCCCTAATAATAACGTAGAAATTGGAAGCAATTTTGTTTTAAAGTATGCTTTTCCTCTGACGAAAAAATTCTATCCTTATGTTGAGGGTGGCTTGGGTATGCTTTATATGAGTCAGCACACCCGCGAGCAGTCGACCCAATATAATTTTCTCCCTCAGGGTGGAGCAGGCCTGATGTATTTTTTAAAAGACAATCTTGCTTTGACCGTGGGATACAGATACCGCCATCTATCCAATAATTCCTTTAAGAGTCCTAATTCAGGGATCAATGTGGATATGTATTTGGCAGGGCTTTCGATAGTTTATTAATCTAAGGATTTGTATAGTAAATTGTAAAATGCCTTCTTGAATAAAGAAGGCATTTTGTTTTAGGGGGGGGTAGCATGAAAAGAATCGTTATATTGTTGACGCTGATATTTTTTTCCGGGGCAAATCTTTCATTTGCTTTAGATTGGGCCAAGTTGCATGAGGAAGCGGATAAGACAGATTTGCCCAAGGCAAAGGCCGCGGTCCAAGCAAAGCCGGGCTCTGCTGAAGCTCGGTATGTATTGGGTCTGGTGTATCTTAATGAGCATAAGGATAATGACGCAAAGAAGGCTTTTGAAAATATTTTGGAGTCTAACCCGGATATTTTTGAGGCGCGTTGGGGCCTGGCAGAGGTTTTGCGACGGCAGCATCAGCTGGAGCCAAGTAAAAAGATAATCGCCGAGATCATAAAATTAAATTCAGATTTTTCACCCGCTTATATCACTTTGGCTTATGTGTTGTATATTCAGATGGATTTTAACGGCTCGGTTCGCACGGTGCTCAAAGTCATGAATCAGGATAAAGATAAAGTGGACCTGAGTAATTATGTGCGCGCTTATCTGCTATACGGTGGGGCTAAAGGCGCGATCGCTCATTTCGGCGGCCCGCTTTCGAAGGTGATCAACGGAACTGCTGTTTTCTCTAACCTGAAGAAAGCCGAGAAGCTGCAGCCGGAAAACGCGGCGGTTAAGTATGGATTGGGCGCTTTTTATCTTCTGGCTCCCGGTTTTGTCGGGGGAGACCTGGAGCTGGCCGAGGAATATTTGACAAAGTCGGTTGAACTTGATCCGCTTTTTGCCAATGCATATGTGCGTCTTGCCGAGGTGTATAAGGCTAAAGGCGATAAGGCAAAATATGAGCTGTATCTTGCTAAGGCTTTTGAGATAGACCCCGGCTGCGAGTTGGCGCGTGATGTGAAGAATAATACTTGCAAGTATGTTTGTTATGAAGGGGGAAAGTAAGAAGTTAAAGGTTAAGCATTTGCTGTGAGAATAAGTCGAGTGATTTCTTGCAGTTTTCTTTCATTGAAGAGCTATTGTTAAGAGCTTTTGCTTCATTAAGCAGTAAACCAATCTCCTGCCTGGCATAATCAAGCGCACCCGATTTGGAAATAATCTCACGCATCTTAAATAGGTCCTTTTTATTCACGTTTCTCTTAGATAAGATCCTTTTAATTTGGGCCTTGCCGCTGTTGTCTGAATGCCGGAAGGCATGCCAGATCAGCACTGTTTTTTTTGCTTCTTGCAGGTCAGTAAGATTCGATTTTCCTATTTTTTCTTCCTCGCTGAATATTCCGAGTATATCGTCTTGTATCTGAAAGGCTCTTCCCAGATATAATCCGTATTGAAATAATTGTTTTACCTCTTTTTCGCTTGCTCCGGCAAGAGTGGCACCTATAGCCAGTGGTGAGGCAAAGGTGTAGTTAGCGGTTTTTAAATCATAGATCTTGTAGATATCATCTTTTTTGATCTCATGGATGTTTTTTGCGCTGTATAAGAGCTCAATGAATTCTCCGCAGCCGGTAAAGAATGCCGCTTTAATCAGCTTTTTGAGCGCCGCTTCTTTATGGAGTGGTTTTTCTTTTACGTAAAGGAAGGCATCCAGGGCCATGGCGTAGAGCACGTCGCCGATCACGATAGCCAGGTCTTCACCGGTAAACTTCACATTCTTTATTCCTGTTAGATATTTCCTGAGCATGGTATGCATTGAGGGCTTGCCGCGGCGGGTATCGGATTTATCGATGATATCGTCATGGATAAGCATGAAGTCATGTAGGAGTTCAATGGAGAGGGCACTGCGGTAAAGCCCGGGCGCGGGCTTCTTGGCGTAACCAAGGTAGCCGACAGTGAACAAAATGGGTCGGATACGCTTGCCTTTCCTGGAGATGAATTCCTTGATGTGGGAGAGAAGTACTGGGGAGAGGCGGCTTAAGTTGTGCAGCCGGTCGATCTGTCGGATGTAGTTAGCGAGCTCGGATTCGATTCTTTTTTTAGTTTCTAAAAACATGATTTCTATGTTAACATAGCGGTATATTTATTGCAACGTAAAATTAGACGGGCGTTAATTGTCCGGGGAATTCAGTATCACTAAGAAATTTTAAATATGCATATACCAGATGGATATTTGGGACCGGATAGTTGCGGTTTTTTCTACGCGGTGATGCTGCCGATATGGGCATTGGCTTCAAGGATAGTCAAGAAGTCCCTTAAGGCTAAGCAGGTCCCCATGTTGGCGATTGGGGCAGCATTTACTTTTGTGATTATGATGTTTAATGTGCCGATTCCCGGAGGTTCGACCGGTCACGCTGTCGGCGGCGTGTTAGTGGCTATACTTTTAGGGCCATGGGCAGCTTGTATTGCTATAACCGTAGCTCTTGTTGTCCAAGCTTTGCTTTTTGGAGATGGCGGAATCACAGCCATAGGGGCAAACTGTTTTAATATGGCCTTTGTCCTGCCTTTTTCCGGATATTATCTTTATAAGGCTATAAGTTTTAAGGCTCCTGCTGGTTCGGGAAGAAGGGTAATCGCCGCAGGCATTGCTGCATATATAGCGTTGAATCTGGCAGCGGCATTGACTGGATTTGAATTTGGTATTCAACCGTTACTTCATAAGACAGCCAGTGGACAGGCTTTATACTGTCCTTATGGTTTGAATGTTGCTTTAACTGCAATGATGGGTGAGCATCTTTTGATTTTCGGTTGGATAGAAGCCATTGTGACGGCTTTAGTGGTTAAATATCTACAGAAACAATCTCCTAAACTTATTAAAGAAGGCAAGGTGGCATAATGAAACTTATCACAAAATTATGGATGGGTATTGGGGTATTAATTATTCTTTCCCCCTTAGGATTGATGCTTCCTGAGCATTTTAAGGCCGGTAGCGCTTGGGGAGAGTGGGGTATTGACGAGGTCCAAAAGCTTGTAGGTTACATACCGAAGGGCTTGGAGAAGCTAGCATCATTATGGAACGCGCCTATCCCGGATTATGCTTTTAAGGGTTGGGAGGAAAAAGGGTTGCCGTCTTTAAGTTTTGCCTATATAATATCTGCTATATTAGGTATTGCGATAGTTGTGACGATCGCTATTTTTATTGGTTATGTGTTAAGTAAGAAAGAAGACTAAAAGCTTCCTCTCGGATGGACCTCAAAACCACTCCTCTCATAGATGAACACCGGTGTCTGAACGCAAAACTTGCCTCTTTTGGCGGCTGGCTGATGCCCATTCAGTACGAGGGTATTTTGGCCGAGCATGCCCATACTCGTCAAGGAGTCAGTGTTTTTGATATCTGCCATATGGGAGAGTTTTTGCTGGAAGGCGAGGCTGTTTCAAGCGGGCTTGACCGTATTGTTACTCAAAATATTTCTTCAATGCCGGTCGGTTCCTGTCGCTACGGTTTCATGCTTAATGAGCAGGCCGGGATAATTGATGATCTGGTAGTCTACCGTCTCAAAGATAATAATTGGATGTTAGTGGTCAATGCTGCGACTACTGCTGCTGATGAGGTTCATCTTAAAAAGCATCTGTCCGTAGATAGTCGCTTTGAGAATGTTTCCGATAAGACAGCTAAGCTTGATGTGCAGGGTCCGCTTTCACTGGAAGCGCTTAAAGATATCTTTGGTGAAGGCCTAAGTAAGCTTGGCTATTACACTTTTTCTGATTTTGTTTTTGAAAAAGAGTGTTGTATAATAAGCAGGACCGGATATACTGGCGAACTTGGTTTTGAAGTTTATTTGCCTAGTCAACTTGTGGTCAAGCTGTGGGAGTTGTTACTAAGAGATCCCCGGGTAAAGCCTGCAGGGTTAGGTTGTCGTGATACCCTGCGCCTTGAGATGGGATACCCTCTTTATGGCCAGGATATTGATACTGCTCATACGCCTCTTGCCGCCGGATTAGAAAGGTTCGTGGATTTTTCTAAAGATTTCATTGGTAAGGCTGTTTTGTTGGAAGAAAAGAAGCGCGGCCCAAAAGAACGTTTAGTTTGTTTTAAGGCTGCTTCCCGCAGATCGCCCCGCCATGGTTTCGGGATTTATTCCGGGAGCTCGAGCGTTGGTACAGTAGCCAGCGGATCTTTTTCTCCTAGCCTTTCGGTTGGCATTGGGATGGGGTATGTGCGAACTGATCTTGGTATTGGCGTGGAACTTTTGGTCAAAGACGGCAGCACAGAGATTCCGGTGACTATCGTTAAGAAGCCATTTTATAGCAAAACTTCGGCATAATTTTACGGGAGAGTGAAAAATGAACATTCCAAAGAACCTGTTTTACACAAAAGATCACGAGTGGGCGCGTATCGAGGGTAAGAGCGTTTACGTGGGGATCACTGATTATGCCCAGGGCTCACTTGGTGATATTACTTTTATTGATCTGCCAAAAGTTAAAGATGCGCTAAAGCAGTCGGAATATTGCGCTACTGTCGAATCTGTCAAAGCAGCCAGTGAAGTGTACGCGCCTTTTTCTGGGGTAGTATCTTTAGTTAATTCCGAACTTTTAGCCCATCCTGAGTTGGTGAATCAGTCTCCGTATGAATTAGGGTATTTTTTCGTGATGGAAATCTCGAACGAAACGGAGAAAACTAACCTTATGGACGCGGTAGCTTACGAAAAATACGTGCAGGGCCTTGCTAAATGAGTTATGTTCCGCATACAAAAGATGATATCAGCTCAATGCTTAAGACAATCGGTGTCTCAAGCATTGATGAGCTTTTTAAGGATATACCGCAAGCGCTTCGCCCGAAATCCTTTAATATCCCCCCCGCAAGCTCGGAATTCGAGGTAACCCAACATTTAAAGAAACTGGCCGCAAAAAACGCCACACATCTGATTAATTTTGTGGGCGCCGGGTTTTACGATCATTTTATCCCGGCGGCAGTAGATGCCATCGCTAGCCGTTCGGAGTTTTACACCGCTTATACTCCTTATCAGCCAGAATGTTCCCAGGGTTGGCTTCAGGCAATATACGAATATCAAACTATTATCTGCGAATTGACCGGTTTGGACGTGTCTAATGCTTCTTTGTATGACGGTGGGACTGCTATTTATGAGGCGGCGATGATGGCTATCCGGTTTACCGGCCGTAACAAGATCATTATGGATAGCGGGGTGAACCTGATCTACCGTACCATGCTTTACACTTATACTTCAAATCTTAACGTGGAATTTGTAGAGATCCCGGTGGTGCACGGCCAGAGTTCCCGCGAAGAGCTGTTTAAACATATTGACGATAAGACCGCCGCAGTGATCATGCAGAATCCCAACTTTTTCGGGGCAGTGGATGACCATAGTGATGTCGTGGCCGAGGTGCATAAGCGTGGCGCTTTGGCTATTGCTTCAGTATACCCGGTTTCCCTCGGCATGCTTAAGCCTCCGGGCGAAGCTGGGTTTGATATCGCAACCGGGGAAGGGCAAAGTTTAGGCATACCTTTATCTTTTGGTGGGCCGTATTTGGGATTTATGGCGGCTAAGAAAGAACTGGTGCGTCAGATGCCCGGCCGTATAGTGGGCGCGACTGTGGATTCTGAAGGTAAGCGTGGTTTTGTCCTGACCCTGCAGACCCGCGAACAGCATATCCGCCGGGAAAAAGCCACTTCCAATATCTGCTCCAATGAAGCGCTGTGCGCTTTGCGCGCGGTAGTGTTTGTGGCTTTACTGGGTAAAGAGGGGCTTAAGGAATTAGCGGAACATAATTTCCAGAAAGCTGAGTTCGCTAAGGATTGCTTATCCCGTATTTCGGGAGTGCAGGTAAAGCGCAGCTCGCCGACATTTAACGAGTTTACAGTGATGCTTCCCCGACATGCCGATGAAGTGGTATATCGTATGATCGATAAAGGTTTTGCTTGCGGATTCCCGCTGGGAAGATTTTATAAGGGTTTGGATAATTATCTTTTGATCGCAGTCACTGAGAAAAGGACCAAAGAAGATATCCGCAGGCTATCCGACAGTCTGGAGGCGGTATTAGGATGAAGCTAATATTCGAAAAACATAAAGAAGGAAGAGTTGGGTTTACTTACACAAAAGCGGATGTGCCGCTAGCATTGCCGCTAGAAGCAAAATACTGCCGTAAGGCCGATGTCCACCTCGCTTCGCTTAGCGAGCTTGATGTGGTGCGTCACTATACTAATCTTTCCCGCCTCAATTTTTCGGTGGACACAAATTTCTATCCGCTTGGTTCTTACACCATGAAATACAATCCTAAGTTTACCGAGCGTATTGCTTCTCTCGAGGGATTTTCCCAGGTGCATCCATTACTGCCTCAACTTCTGGGTGGAGGCATGCTGGCTCAGGGTTCTTTGGAAGTTTTGTTTGAGACTGAGAGGTTACTATCGGAGATAACCGGTATGTCAGCTTTTACCATGCAGCCGCTAGCCGGTGCACATGGTGAATTAGCCGGAGCCATGTTGATCGCCGCTTATCACAAGGATAAGGGATCGCGGCGGAAATACGTGATCGTCCCGGATTCATCTCACGGTACTAATCCCGCCAGTGCCGCTATTGCTGGATATCAGGTAAAAGTTATCCCTACTGGGCCTGACGGTTATATGGACCTAGTGGAGTATCAGAAACACTTAAACAATGAAGTGGCAGCAGTGATGCTTACCTGCCCGGACACTTTAGGGATTTTTAATCCGCAGATAAAGAAAATCGCGGATATGGCGCATGAAGTGGGGGCATTGATGTATTACGATGGCGCTAATCTTAATGCCATGCTGGGTAAGGCACGGCCCGGCGACCTTGGCTTTGACGTAGTGCACTTAAACTTGCATAAGACCTTTGCTACTCCTCACGGAGGGGGTGGACCCGGATCAGGTCCGGTGGGGGTGAGCGAGAGCTTAGTGGAATTTCTGCCTATCCCGCGTATCGTCCGTCGTAGCGATGGTACATTCGCTTTAGATTATCATCGTCATAAATCCGTGGGATACATCGCTCCTTTTTACGGGAACTTTGGGGTGATCCTCAAGGCTTATGCTTACATGTTAAAATTGGGAAAAGAAGGGTTGATCCAGGCTGCGGAGCTTGCGGTATTAAATGCCAATTATTGCCGGGTGAAGCTTAGAGAGCATTATGACCTGCCTTTTGATAAAATTTGCATGCATGAGTGTGTTTTTTCCGCATCGCGCCAGGCTAAAAACGGGGTGCACGCCATAGATATCGCTAAGTACTTGATCGATAAAGGTTATCATCCCCCGACTGTGTATTTTCCGCTTATTGTCAAAGAGGCGCTGATGATCGAGCCGACAGAGACAGAGTCAAAAGAGACACTGGATGAATTTATCGAGATTATGATCGAGATCGCCCGCCTTTCAAAAGAAAATCCAATTTTAGTCACGCAGGCGCCACTGCATACGCCGGTCAAACGCCTTGATGAAACTAAAGCCGCGCGCGAACCTAATCTTCGCTGGCAGCAATAGAGAATAATTTTTTTTCGATGAAAGAATTTAAGCTTATTCATTCACTCCCCGCGTCGGCTGAATACAATATGGCGTTGGATAAGGTTATTTTTGAGCGCTATCTTGAGGATGGCGGACCGGTGTTTCGGATTTACCGTTTTAGCCAGCCGTCTTTTACTTACGGCGTTTCTCAGGATCCCTCAAGTGAACTTGATCTTGAAAGATGTGCTTTGGAGGGAATCGGTGTAGTCAAAAGGATGACTGGTGGCGGTGTGCTCTTCCATAGTGATGAGATCACTTATAGCTTTGTCTGTAGCAAGTTCGATGTAGGGGAGCCGGAGGGAGTATTTGTTTCTTACAGGGAGATCTGCGCATTTCTTCTGCGGTTTTATCAATCGCTTGGTCTTAAAGCTGATTTCGCGTTTTGCTCTCAAGGGTTTAAAGAAATATCCGTAACACATCCGCTTTGTAGTGCTTCCCATGAGAAATTCGATCTAGTGATCAATGGCCGCAAGATTGGCGGGAACGCCCAGAAGAGAAAAAGGCAGGTTGTTTTTCAGCATGGTTCAATACCCTTTAGCATTGACTGGGGCCTTATGGCCAGGTATGTGAAATTCATGCCTTCGGATATATCTAAGCACTGCACCGCGCTTAATCAGGAATTGTCAGCGTTTCCGGATAAGGATTTGCTGGAGCGCAAGTTGATCAACGCTTTTGCCGAAATCTTTAGCGTAAATTTTAAAGAAGATAAAGAGCTTGTATATGAAGCCAGCCTGGCTTAATAAAAAAATTGACCTTAAGGTATGTTTTGTATTAAAGCAGAGCTTGCGGGATCTGGGTGTTGAGACAGTTTGCGAGCAGGCGATGTGTCCGAACATAGGCGAATGTTTTTCTCGCAATCAGGCTACTTTTCTTATTCTTGGCCGCCAGTGCACACGCAAGTGCAGTTTTTGCAATATTGATAAAGGCGCACCTCTTGCCCCTGATCTTGATGAACCAAGGAGGGTGGCGGATGCGGTAGGAAAGCTGGGTTTAAAGCACGTGGTTGTCACCAGCGTCACCAGGGATGATCTTACCGACGGAGGAGCTGGGATATTTGTTGATACTGTCAGGCGTATCCGCTGTAGCAACCCTCGGATAAAGGTAGAGCTTTTAATACCTGATTTTAGGTTATCTTTTGAAGCGCTTAAGGCTGTAGTGGATGTGTCTCCAGATATCATCGCCCATAATGTGGAGACTGTCCCGTCGCTATATTCGGTTGTGCGCCAGGGGGCAGTTTATTTCCGTTCGTTGGATGTTTTGCGGATGATCAGGGGAATTAAATCTGATATTAAGACTAAGTCCGGTATCATGCTGGGTATGGGTGAGAAGCAGGATGAGGTTGTCATAGTGATGAAGGATTTGCGTCTGGTAGGATGCGACTATTTAAGCATTGGCCAGTATCTTGCCCCGAGCTTGAAGCACTATTCGGTAAAAGAGTATATTCTGCCGCAGCAGTTTGATTATTACAAAGAAGAAGCTTTGCGCTTGGGTTTTTCGCATGTGGAAAGTGGGCCGTATGTGCGCAGTTCATATTTAGCTGAGGAATATTTGTTAACGAGTCCAACAATATGATGATTGGAAGGAGAATCTGTTAAATGCCTAGAGTTACTTTGAATGTGCAATTGTTGGAAATGAGCGATAACCCAATTGCGCTGATACATGCTGCATGCCGGCAGTGTTATTCTGAAAAATTCGCTGGAGATACATTTTCCGACGCGTCTTCTGACCCTAAAAAGCAGGAGGCATTCGTAAAGAATGTGGTGGCTTCTGGACATGAGAGCCCGCTAGAGCATGTTAAATTCACCTTTGCTATTGAAGGGGTTTCCCGCGCGCTCACCCATCAGCTAGTTAGGCACCGTTTGGCTTCTTATTCACAGCAAAGCCAGCGCTATGTGAAGGAAAAAGATTTTGATTATATCACTCCGCCTTCTGTTGAAGCTAACCCTGAGGCGCGCGAATTATTTGATAAGCTGATGTCAGATATACAGGTTAGCTATAACTTGCTTCTTGAGTGTATGTCTAAAACCGGGACAAGCGGTGAAGCGGCGAATCAGGATGCGCGTTTTGTGCTTCCTCAGGCAGCCGAGACCAAGATTGTAGCGACCATGAATTGCCGTGAGTTGATCCACTTCTTTAAGCATCGTTGTTGCACAAGGGCGCAGTGGGAGATAAGGCAATTAGCGAATAAAATGCTGGTCATTTGTAAAGAAAAGCTGCCAGAGGTATTTTCTCATGCCGGAGCTAAGTGTGAGGATCTGGGATATTGCCCGGAGGGGGAGAAATTCTGTTGCGGCAGGTATCCGGTAAAACAAAAAGTGCTTAAGGCATGATGAGTAACGGTTTTATCGAGCGCTCTCTGCTTGGAGTCTTCTCCTTCTTAAAAGAGTCGGTATCTAGCGAAGAATATGCCGCAAAGCGTGGTCTTCTGCAATTTATAGAGGCGCGGGTCAAGGTATTAATATTTGCCTGTTTGCTGATAGCTGTTGTATCAGTCAGGAATACTTCCATTCTTTACGTTTTTTATTCTGTCTGCGTCTTATTGGCGGTGTTTTCCGGGATCAGCCTAGGGTATTTCTTAAAAAGGACCTGGGTTTTTATTCCGCTATTTTCCTTATTTATCGCTATCCCAGCGTTGTTTAGCGTTTTTACTCCTGGAGACACCTTAGTTACTTTTCAGCTGGCAGGAGCAAGATTCATCATAACTTGGCAGGGTTTTGATGGGGCGGTATTGTTTGTGATGCGCGTGGCGACTTCAGTGTCGTTGGTGGTTCTTTTAAATCTGACTACCCGTCAGACAGAGTTGTTGAGAACTTTGCGGATCTTCGGGATTCCCCAGATATTTGTCATGACCCTGAGCATGTGTTACCGTTATATATACCTATTTGCTGAGATCATCGAGCATGCTTATATAGGTATAAAGAGCCGGGTGGGGACAGCTTTGCATTACAAAAAAGGCCAGCATATCGTGGCCTGGAAGATCGCCAATCTTTGGGAGCGTTCCCAGCAGTTGAATGAAGAGGTGTATAACGCCATGCTTTCCCGTGGATACACCGGAGAGCCGAAAGTCCTGGAGAGGAGCCTCGGAATAAAGTCTAGGGCTCCCTCCCTGAAGCAAAATCGTATTCTGTAAATTACTATCCTTGGTCTAGAGCTTAGGGATTTTGCGAAGGGATTAATATGGATGAGATAATTTTTGAACTAAAGGATATTCATTATTCTTACCTGGGCAAATTCCCGGCTTTACGCGGTGTGGATCTTGATATCGTTAAAGGCTCGATGGTGTCAGTTATAGGCGCAAATGGGACAGGAAAGTCTACGCTTTTACAGATACTTGATGCGCTTATTCAGCCCCAAAAGGGGCAAGTTAAAGCATTCGGCAAAGAGATCAATGAAGAAGCATTTAAGGATGAAGAATTTTCCCGCTTTTTCAGGAGCAAGGTAGGGTTAGTTTTTCAGAATTCTGATGTCCAGCTATTTTGTCCGACGGTAAAAGAGGATATAGTTTTTGGGCCTTTGCAGCTGGGTGTTGAGCATGGCGAAATAAGAAAACGCTTGGATGGGTTGGTAGAAAGTCTTGGCATTAAGGATCTTCTGGAGCGCTCACCGCATCAGTTAAGTGTAGGAGAGAAGCGAAAAGTCGCCATTGCCTCAACTTTGGCCATGGATCCCGACGTGCTTTTATTGGATGAGCCTACGGCAGGGCTGGATCCCGCGACTGTCAGGCATATTATTGATATACTAATCGATGCGCACGAGAAAGGTAAGACCATCATCACCGCTACTCACGATCTACATATCTTAGAAGAGATCTCTGATGTGATTCATGTTTTTAATCGCGAAAAATGCATCGCTAGATCA
This sequence comes from Candidatus Omnitrophota bacterium, assembly GCA_026387455.1. Classification (GTDB taxonomy): domain Bacteria; phylum Omnitrophota; class Gorgyraeia; order Gygaellales; family Profunditerraquicolaceae; genus JAPLLR01. The sequence continues at coordinate 24,187 of JAPLLR010000026.1, forward strand.
GGATTCGCGTGGGATATTCTGGCTGACTCTGAGCTTCTGGAAGCGAATAACCTCGTCCATATTCATAAACACCGCCACAAGGATAAGGTGCACGCCCATCGTCACGACCACCGTCTCGACCATCACCACGAAGAGCATTCCTAATAATTATATTTAGCGCCTACCTTGCCCTGTTTCTCGCGGGACTCATGGCGGGTAGGCTTGTCTTGTTTCTCGCAGGGACGCTTGGTGTGGCCCAGCGTTGCCGCACCTGCGCTCATTTCCAGCCCCTCGCCTGCACGCCAAAGGCGTGCGCCGTGCCCGCTCGGGGCTTCCATGCCCTGCTCGAAACCAAGCCAAGTCTCCCGCCAACCGAAGCTTTCAGTCAAGGGTGACAATGGTCGCTTTGAGCAAGCTAAGGGGACTGTTCCTTATTTTAGACCACTCACTAAATTACTTACAATCTTGTAATTTGTGATAGAATATGGGTTAGATAGTTTTGGTTGGGATAGAATAATTGTAGGAGGATTTGAATGGAAAAGGAAGCAATTAAATGTTCAATATAAAATCGGAAGATGTTAATAAACTGCCTTTACCCAGAAGGAAGCTCCTCGATAGGCTAATTCCCTTATTAGGAACAATTGATACTGGTAAGCTAAATCAAGAATTGAGTAAAATAGAAATTAAGAATGAGGAATTAGGAAATAATTTCCACGATTGGGCACTTAATATAAATATTGTCACTAAGGAAGAGCAAAGCCCCATAATTGAAATTAATGCTTTGAAGTGGGGATGTTTCTTAAAAATTGATAACCATACTCTCTATTTAAATGAAGGAGCCCCGGAAGAAGACTTATTTGATGAGAAAAGAATTAAAGAAATATCCCATCTTCTTAACAAATTACTGGAAGGTTTTACAATTGCTCGATATCTTGACAAAAAAGGAAGATTAAGAAAAAGAGTATTTTACTATGGAGTTGATGAGCCTAAGAGAGAGAATAAAATAGAGACTGTAATTCCAACTTTCAAGTCCCTTTTTCTAATAACACACACTATTACCAAAAAAAGATATATATTTAAATAGTTTATTCGCTATTTTTTGTCATATCCCCACAGGGGCTGGACTTAACCGTTCAGTCCTTTTTTTATTGAGGCCACAACTTATGATGAGCGAAGCGAATGAACAGTAAGGCCCTTTTCTATAGGAGGGGGAGGCCTGCCCCTCTGGGGTAAGCTGTATGGCTGAAATAATCCCGAGCCTGCGCAGTCAATTTCTTTAGAAATTGACAAGCGTTCAGGTGAGGGATAAACATGGTATTTTAGCAGTTAAAATAGTTAGTTAGATTTTGCCAGTCTTTACGTCTATTGTAGTAGGAGGTGGCGAAATGAATAAATCGATTACCGCAGAATTAGTAGCTACGAAGATCTTGGTTATAAGAGGTAAACGAGTTACGTTGGATAGTGATTTGGCTGGACTTTACGGGGTAACAACTTTTAACTTAAATAAAGCCGTAAAAAGAAACATTGAACGGTTCCCGGAAGATTTCATGATTCAGCTTACCAAGGAAGAGTTTAATAACTTGATATTCCATTCTGGAATATCAAGTTGGGGTGGCAGAAGGCATCTTCCTTGCGTTTTTACGGAACAAGGCGTAGCTATGTTATCAAGCGTGTTAAGAAGCAAGCAGGCAATACAGGTTAATATTCAGATTATGCGTGCTTTTACCTATTTTCGCCGCATGCTTTTGACTAATGAAGACTTAAGACGCAAGATCGAACAGATGGAGAAGAAATACGACAAGCAGTTTGTCATCGTCTTTCAAGCAATCAAGCAGTTACTTGAACCGCCAAAGCCTAAAGACCGCCGCATAGTCGGCCTCTCGCGGTAAATCAGCAAAACACTAAAAGCTAAGTCTCCCGCCAACTAAAAGCTTTCAGTCAAGGGTGCCGAGGATCGCTTTGAGCGGGGCGTCCGAGGAACCGAGCGGGCATGGATCACCCGCTATTTAAATACTAGGTGAGAGCGAGGTCCGCAGGCCGAGCGAAGTTTTGCCTCGCAGGGGCAAAACGAGCGCCCCCGCAAGAAGCGAGCCTCGGCACCCACTGCTTAAAGCAATAGTAGCTAGCGCTATTATCTATTGATTCCAGCGACGATTGTGGTATATTTAGTGGATATGAGGAAGCGGATATTCGGGATAATCTTAGCTATTTTACTATTCGCGGGCGTTCAGCTTGTGCATACTGAAGAGCTGCGCAAGCTCGTCGTATTTATCTCCCCCAGCTGCCATCGCTGCATGGTGACTAAAGAGAAAATAATCCCTAAGATCGAGAAAGAGTTCGTAGGTAAAGTCGCCATTGAATACCGCGATGTTACCGACCTTAACCATTACCAGTCTTTTCTTGTGTTAAAAGACCAGAGCCGCTCTGAAATAGAATTTTATCTGCCCATGTTTTACATGGAGGGTGTATTTCTTAACGGCAAAGGTGATGTATATCTGAATCTAAAAAAACTGATTATCGCTTCTTTGGGCTCGGATGCAATAGGTTTTAAAGAGCAGCCAGTTGGACTGGATTTGATTGAGCGTTTTAAGCTTTTTTCGCCGCTTGCTATAACCGGAGCCGGACTTACTGACGGGATCAACCCTTGCGCTTTTACTGTTATCGTTTTCTTTATTTCTTTCCTTGCTTTGCAGGGGTATCGTAAGAGAGAACTGGTTGCTATAGGCTTGACTTTTATTTTTGCCGTATTTCTTACCTATTTATTGATCGGCTTCGGGTTATTTAACTTTATATATGCTCTTAAAGGATTCTGGCTGGTAACGAGAGGGATTAATATCGGCACTGGTGTGTTAAGTATCGTCTTGGGGATCTTGTGTATCTACGATTTGTATAAATATAAGGCAACCGGTTCAGCCGAGAATATGCTCTTGCAGCTACCTAAGCCGGTGAAGGATAAGATCCATTCAGTGATTGGCATGCATTACCGTAAGGCCAAGGACGATATGGCTACCCGGCATATTTTTCGTCTTATTCTTACTGCTTTAATTACAGGTTTTTTGGTTTCGCTTTTGGAAGCTGTGTGTACCGGGCAGCTGTATGTGCCTACAATTGCCTTTATTCTAAAGACTTCGCATTTAAAGGCCCAGGCTTTGGGTTATTTGGTGCTATATAACTTGATGTTTGTGGTGCCGTTATTTGTAATATTTATTGCGGCGTTATTCGGAGTAACTTCAGGTGATTTTGCAGCGCTAATGAGGAAGCATCTTGCGACGATAAAGATACTTATGGCAGCAGTGTTCTTTGGTCTGGGGATTTTCTTGATCTGGAGGCTATGATGATATTAAGGATTTTGCTGATTTTAGTAATAATTTTCTCTCTTACCAGTTGCTATGCGAATAATCTTGGAAAGAAACAGGGTAAGGCTGTGAATGCGGGAAAGATGGTGGACCCTTTTACCTTGGATTTCGGCAAGGTCAAACAGGGTGAGATATTAAAACATAGTTTTACTTTGAAAAATGATTCTTCCAAAACATTAAATATCAAGGATGTGAATACTTCTTGCGGCTGTACAGCAACTAAAGTAGCGAAGAAGACGCTTGTGCCCGGAGAAAGCACTGTTATCGATGTCAGCTTTAAGAGCAAGGGCTATAAAGGCCAAGTGACGCAGTTTATTTACGTGAATACGGATAGCGTTGAGAAACCTGTAATTCGGTTTACGATTAAAGCAGAAGTCGTAAAATAGGAGGAAATTAAAATGTGGTCTTTACAGTTAAGAATGTGGTTATTGACGACGTTGTTATTCGGTATGATCTACGCGGTGATCGTGGTCATCGGCACCACAGTATTTCACGGCGCCAATTTTACTTTTTATTTGGTTATTTCGGTAGTGATGATGGTTATCCAATATATTCTGGGTCCCAAGCTTGTAGAGTGGAGCATGAAGGTAAAGTATATCAAGAAAGAAGATAATCCGAAGCTATTCGCTATGGTGGAAGGTCTGGCAGCTAAGGCAGGTATTCCTACTCCCCGCATTGGAATTTCCCAGATAGCTTTACCTAATGCCTTTGCATTTGGCAGGACGATTAAGGATGGCAGGGTTTGTGTGACTCAAGGCATAATGAATCTTCTTGAAGAGGATGAATTAAGGGCGGTGCTTGGCCATGAGTTAAGTCATCTTAAGAATCGCGATGTTTTGACTATAACTTTACTTTCAGTGATCCCGATTATACTATATCGTATTGCCTGGAGTTTTTTATTTTACCGCCGCAGTAGAGATAGCCAGGGGAGCGCGGTTTTGATCGGATTGGTCGCGCTGATATTTTATTTCATTACTAATCTTCTGGTGCTTTATGCTTCACGCATCCGGGAATATTTCGCTGATCGGGGATCGGTAGAGCTGGGTAATTCGCCGTCGAAACTGGCTACTAGCCTTTATAAGCTAGTCTATGGTTCGGCCCGGATGAACAAAGAAGCGCTTAAGGATGTCGAGGGGCTCAAGGCATTCTTTGTCAATGACCCTTCTCGCGCATCAACGGAAATCCGTGAATTGATTGAGCTTGATCTGGACAGAAGCGGAACCCTTGATAACGCGGAGCTTCAGTTTCTTAGCACGCGTAATATCAAACTTGGTTTCGGGGATAAGCTGATGGAGCTAATGAGCACTCATCCTAATATGCTTAAGCGCATCAAGCGCCTTTCCCAGTATTCCGCCACTAGCCAGCACGGCTCCGATTACAAGCCTACGCATAGCTAATCTATTTAGTTTCCATAAATCCGAAGAGCCCGCTATCTCCTAGCGGGCTCTTTTGTTTGGTCTCATGGCGGGTGGGCTTGTTTTGTTTCTCGCGGGGGCGCTCGTTTTGCCCCTGCGAGGCAAAACTTCGCTCGGCCTGCGGCCCTCGCCTGCACGCCGAAAGCGTGCGCCATGCCCGCTCGGGTCCTCGGACGCCCTGCTCGAAACCAAGCCAAGCCTCCCGCCAGTTGAAGAGGCTCAATTGGTAGGTTTAGCGGGTGACTTGGTCTGATCCGAGCACGGCCATAAGCCGCGCGCAGGACAGGCCAAGGCAGGACCCGCTAAACAATAACAAAAATTAGTGCTTAATTGAGGCGAAAGTGCCTTTATTTATTTGACTTAACCTGTTTTCTGCTATATAATTACATATTCTATGGACCTAAGTGAGATCATACAACAGAGGGTGCAAAAAGCTCAAGGATTGCGGGCTTTAGGGGTCAATTTATACCCCAGCCTGACGCCTTTACACATAACTGTAGGTAAGGCACTTGAGGAATTTCAGGAGGCTAAAGTTGTGTCTTTGTGCGGCCGGGTCACTGCTCGGCGTTCGCACGGCAAGGCTACTTTCTTGGATATCCGGGATTCTACCGGTAAGATCCAGCTCTACCTAAAAGAAGGCGAAATCCCTGAACAAAGCTTTCTGGTGCTTGAACACCTGGATATCGCGGATATTGTATTCGTTAAAGGTGGCCTTTTTAAGACGCGTACCGGGGAACCAACAGTTAAGGCTGAAGAGCTGGTGTTGTTATCCAAATCCTTAAGGCCTTTGCCTGAGAAATGGCACGGCTTAAAAGATGTGGATCTGCGTTACCGCCAGCGTTATCTGGACCTGGTCTCTAACGAAGAAGTGAGAAAAGTCTTTGTCCTGCGTTCCAAGATCACCAAGTCCCTGCGTGATTTCCTCGACGATAAAGGCTTCCACGAAGTAGAGACTCCGATGATGCACTACATTCCGGGGGGTGCAGCGGGACGTCCTTTTAAGACTCATCACAACGAATACAGCATGCAGTTATTCTTGCGCATCGCGCCGGAGCTTTATCTGAAGCGCCTGCTGGTAGGCGGGCTAGATCGCGTCTATGAGATCAATCGATCATTTCGTAACGAAGGTGTCTCTACCCGGCACAATCCCGAATTCACCATGCTTGAGGTGTATCAGGCGTACGCTAATTACGAGGATATGATGAATCTTGCCGAGGGGCTGATCACGCATATCGCGCAGGAAGTCTTCGGCAGGACCGCTTTCACCTATCAGGGAAATGAAATAAGTTTCAATCCGCCGTGGAAACGGGTTTCTTTTGCCGGCCTGGTCAAAGAGAAATTTGATATTGAGCCTTCGGATAGCGAAGAGGAGATGCTTAAGAAGCTTCAGGCGCGCGGTTTCGCTAAAGAGGTGAATAAGCTAACCCGTACCCAAATAGCCAAAATTATTGAAGAGGTTTTAGAGCAGGGGATGAGCTTGAATCCTACCTTTGTCACTGACTATTTCGCTTCCCTTTGTCCTCTGGCGAAAAACAGGAAAGATAATCCTCTCATTTCCGAGAGGTTTGAATTATATGTTGCAGGCCTGGAGATTGGCAATGCTTATTCAGAACTCAATGATCCCATTGAGCAGCGTAGTCGTTTCGAAGAGGAATTAAAGGATCTTACCGCAGACGAGCAAAAGTGCGTGGATGATGATTATCTGGTGGCACTTGAGCACGGTATGCCTCCTGCGGGTGGTCTAGGCATCGGTATAGACAGGCTGGTCATGCTCCTGACTGACCAGCCCTCGATCAGAGACGTGATTTTATTTCCGTTGTTACGCCCCCAAGAAGAATTATAAATGCTTTGTGAATTATGGCTTAGCCAGCGCTATTTGAAAAAAGGTAAAAAAGAGAAGATTATTTCTCTTACCGCTTTTATTTCCATGGTTGGTATTGCGCTGGGTGTATTGGTGCTCATCGTAGTCATCGCGGTGATGAGCGGTTTTGATGTTTTTCTGCAGGATAAAATGGTGGGTACTAATGCCCATGTGTTTCTTGAATTTTTTACGGTTAAGCAGAGCCCGGCGCAGGTTGCCGAGGATTTGGGCAAGATCCGGCATGTGGTGGCCACTGCCCCGTATATTTCAGGACAGGCCTTTATCAAAAACGGCCAACAGGTTTTTAGCGTAGATTTCCGGGGGATCGACCCGGCACAGCAGTCAAAGGTCACGCGTTTAAGCGAATATATAAAGCAGGGAAGCCTGAATTTAGAAGGAAGCGAGATCATACTCGGTGAAGAGCTGGCCGGCCGTTTAGGCGTCGGCCTTGGGGAAAAAATAAACCTGGTTTCTCCGGTGACCCTCAAAGAAACTCAGTTTTTGGTTAAAGGAATATTTAACAGCGGGATGTACTTATATGATTCCGGCCTGATCATGTCTAGCATAAAGGGGGCCCAGGAGTTCTTTAAAGTGGAGGGGCTGGTCAGCGGCATTGCCATTAAGGTGGATGATATCTATAAGGTCGATGAGGTGCGCAGCGACATCTATAATTTGATGCGCGGTATCGGCCAGTTCGAGGTGCGCACCTGGGTGGATATGAACCGGAATTTTCTGCAGGCTTTGAAGCTGGAAAAAGTGATGATGTTCATCATCCTCACTATGACTACGGTGGTAGCGGCATTCGGTATCGCCAGCACCCTGATCATGTCGGTGATGACCAAAGTCAAGGATATTGGCATCCTGCGTTCGGTGGGGGCGAAGACCGGAAGCATCCTGCAGATCTTTATTTTGCAGGGTTTAAGTATAGGAATCGCCGGGATAATCTTCGGACTTGTAGGCGGGGTGGCTCTGACACTGTCTTTAAATAATATCGTAGATTTTATCTCCCGCTTGATCAAGCGGCCATTGATCCCGAGGGATATTTATTATTTTGACCGCATCCCTACGAATATTAACACCGGAGATGTCACAGTGATCGTGGCCTGCACATTGATCATCAGCTTAGTAGCTAGTATCTATCCGGCATTTTACGCATCGCGCATTAATCCTAGCGTTGCTGTGAGACATGAATAGAATAGAAGCCAAGGCACTTTCAAAGAGTTATACGAACGGCGCAGGCACTCTGGATGTTTTAAAGGAAGTGAGTTTAAGCGTCAGGGAGAAAGAATTTATAGCTATACAGGGCCCGTCGGGCGCGGGGAAATCTACGCTTTTGCACATCCTCGGAGGGCTGGACCGTCCGGATAGCGGTAATGTGTTCTTTGACGGAGCGGATATTTACGGGTTAAGCGAAAACGAGCGCGCGGCATTCAGAAATAAAAGAGCGGGTTTTGTTTTTCAGTTTTATCACTTGTTGCCTGAGCTGACTGTGCTGGAGAATGTTTTGCTTCCGGCGCTAATAAAATCTTGGGGGGAGCGTAAGCAAGCTGCGCCTTATGCGCATAAGCTTCTGGAAAGGTTAGGGCTGTCTTTGCGGCTTGAACACCGGCCAAGTGAGCTATCGGGAGGCGAGCAGCAGCGGGCGGCAGTAGCCCGGGCCTTGATCAATAAACCGCTTGTTTTGTTCTGCGATGAGCCGACGGGGAACCTTGATTCCGAGAACGGCGATAATCTGCTTGGGCTTTTAAAGCAACTGAATACCGAGAATCAACTGACTATAGTTTTGGTGACTCATGACGCGGATATAGCTAAAACCGCTGACCGGGTTATACATATTAAAGACGGAAGCGTGGTAAATTAGAGGAGAAGGCTTATGAAGATTTATATTAACGGTAAATTCTATGATAAGAGCAATGCCAAGATCTCCGTGTTTGACCACGGGCTTTTGTACGGCGACGGAGTTTTCGAGGGGATTCGTTCTTATAATCGCCTCGTGTTTAAACTAAAAGAGCATATTGACCGCCTTTATGAGTCAGGTAAAAGTATTATGCTTACTATTCCTCTTTCAAAAGAAGAGATGATCAAGGCGGTTGTTGCTACATTAAAAGAAAATAAGCTTTCTGACGCCTATATCCGGTTGATAGTCACCCGCGGCGAGGGGGATCTTGGCCTTGATCCGCGCAAGTGCTTCGGTAAGGCGACAGTCATTATTATCGCGGATAGGATAGCTTTATACCCTGAGAAATTCTATAAAGAGGGCTTAAAGATCGTCACTGTGCCGACTGTACGCAATCTTCCTGAGGCCCTGAACCCGCAGATAAAATCTTTAAATTACTTGAATAATATTCTGGCCAAGATCGAGGCGGTTAACTCCGGGTGCGATGAGGCGATCATGCTGGATTCCTTAGGTTACGTGGCGGAATGCACTGGAGATAATATTTTTATCGTGAAGGGCAACCATCTTTATACTCCGCCTCAGTGTATGGGGACATTGCGCGGAATCACCCGCGACACAGTGCTTGAGATCTGCCGTAAAATTAAGATTCAGGCGCATGAGCACGTGATCACCCGTCATGAGGTGTATATATCCGATGAGTGTTTTCTTACCGGGACTGCCGCGGAGATCATTCCGGTAGTGTCAGTGGACGGTAGGATCATCGGCAGCGGAAAACCAAGCAAGCTTACTTTAAAGATCATGAAGAAATTCAAAGAGATCACCAAAAAAGATGGAGTACGTTACTGATGTTATGCGACGGCTGTGGCAAAAATCAGGCGACTGTGCATCTGACAGAGATCGTTAACGATCAGATGAACGAGCTGCATTTATGTGAAGAGTGCGCGCGCAAGAAAAGCCAAGATGTAGAGCAGAATTTCGGTCTGGGAGATCTTTTGGGCGGGATGGCGGACATAAATAAAAATGAAAAAGACAAAGAGGCGGTTTCGATTAAGTGCCCTAACTGCGGCCTGACCTACGCGGATTTTAGGAAGATCGGAAGGCTTGGGTGCGGAGATTGCTACAATGCCTTCAAAAAGTATCTTGCTCCGCTTTTAAAGCGCATCCACGGCTCAAGCCAGCATGTGGGAAAATCTCCCGTTTTCGCGAAGAAAACCTTAGGGTTAAAGAAAGGAATCGATATTCAGGAGTTGCGTAATAAATTGCAGCGGGCAGTTGAGCAGGAGCAGTTTGAGGAGGCGGCGCGCCTGCGGGACCAAATAAAGAATCTGGAAGTGAAAGGCCCGGAAGAAGGCGAGGCAGACAGAAAAGCATGAAGATAAACGATCTTTTAAGTCACGGAAGCGAATGGCTTAGGGGCACCGGTCCGAATTCCGATATCGTCATCTCAAGCCGCATACGCCTAGCCAGGAACCTGTTTAAGATCTCTTTTCCTCACTGGGCGAATAAAAAGCAATGTGAACAGGTATTAACTACGGTGACGGATGCCGTATCAAAGATCGCTCTTTTAAAGCAGACCACTGTTTTTAATTTGTCCGCCCTGGACAGTATCGATAAACAATTTTTGGTGGAGCGGCACCTGATGTCCCATGATCATGCCCAGAAATCTGAGGGTAGAGCCGTGATCGTAGATAATGAAGAGATCGTCTCCATTATGATCAATGAAGAGGACCACCTGCGTATGCAGGTGATGCAGTCTGGTTTTAATCTCTATGAGACCTGGAATATCGCCGGTAAAATAGACGACCACCTGGCCAAGGAGCTGCCTTACGCGTTTTTGCCTGACTGGGGGTATCTAACCGCTTGTCCGACCAATACTGGGACCGGGATGCGCGGGTCAGTGATGTTGCATCTGCCGGCATTGGTGATGACCCGCCAGGTAGATAGGGTATTGGCGGCGATTGCTAAACTGAGTTTTAATACCCGCGGGCTTTACGGCGAGGGGACACAGGCACTGGGGAATTTCTTTCAGATATCAAATCAGGTTTCTCTCGGTCACGGCGAGGAAGAGATTATCGGCAATATCAACGGCATTATCCGCCAGATAATCGAGCAGGAGCATCAGGCTCGCGAGCTCATGTTTTCTAAGAATAGAGCTATGTTGGAAGATAAGATCAACCGCAGTTTTGGGATACTTAAAAGCGCGTACATTATCTCTAGTCAGGAAACTATAGAATTATTATCACTGGTGCGTTTAGGTTTAGATTTAGGTTTGATCAAGCATATTGACCAGGCAAGGCTGAATGATCTGTTTATCTCTACGCAGCCGGCGCATCTGCAGAAGATCGAGAATAAAAAGCTGACATCCGAAGAACGCGATGTCAAGCGCGCTCAGATTATCAGGAAGAGACTAGGGGTTAGTAATTAGTAATTTTAAAACTTTTTATATGATTTACCTGAACTAAAATTTGGCTCATCAAGGAGGATTATAATGTTTAACCGTTTTACAGAGAGAGCACGTAAAGTCATCATCTTAGCTAAAGAAGAGGCGCGGCGCTTTAATCATGATTATATTGGCACCGAGCATATTTTGCTTGGCCTGATCCGTGAAGGAGAAGGCGTGGCTGCGGCAGTGTTACAGAAGATGGGCGTGTCGCTGGAAAATATCCGTATTGAGATAGAAAAGCTAGTGCAGCCCGGCCCGACCACGCAGATAATCGGAGATATTCCTTTTACTCCGAGAGCAAAGAAGGCCTTGGAATTAGCTGCTGAAGAGGCCAGGTCTCTCGGGCATAATTATATAGGTACCGAGCATTTGCTTTTAGGCTTGATCCGGGAGGGAGAGGGTATTGCTTATCAGGTGCTGCTTAATTTAGGAATGGACTTGAATAATGTGCGTAATGAAGTGATGGAGCTTTTGGGTTCGGCATTGCCAGGCGTGGGAACGGGTGGGGCGGGTGTTGCGCAGCAATCTAAGACTAAGACTCCGGCGTTGGATGCTTTTGGCCGTGATTTGACCGCTCTGGCAAAGGAAAATAAACTTGATCCGGTAATCAATAGGATCCAGGAGATAGAGCGGGTCATTCAGATTTTAAGCCGCCGCACCAAGAATAACCCAGTTCTTTTGGGTGAGGCCGGAGTGGGTAAGACCGCTATTGTTGAGGGGCTTTCTCAGAATATTGTCAATGGAAACGTGCCGGAGAACTTAAGAAATAAGCGCTTGATCACTTTGGATTTGGCCTTGATGGTCGCCGGAACAAAATACCGCGGACAGTTTGAGGAGAGGATAAAGGCGGTAATGGAGGAGATCAAGCGTTCGCGGGATGTTATTATTTTTATCGATGAGTTGCATACTTTGGTGGGTGCGGGTGCCGCGGAGGGGGCGATTGACGCTTCGAATATTCTGAAGCCGGCGCTTTCGCGCGGCGAGTTGCAGTGTATAGGTGCTACTACCATGGATGAATACAGGAAATATATCGAGAAGGACGCTGCTCTTGAACGCAGGTTCCAGACCATAATGGTAGAGCCTCCGTCGGTAGAGCAGACGGTGGATATCCTCAAAGGCCTTCGTGAAAGATACGAATCGCATCACCGGGTGACTTTCCGCGATGACGCTTTGGAAGCCGCGGCTAAATTATCTGACCGATATATTTCCGGAAGATTTCTTCCGGATAAAGCCATTGATTTGATGGATGAGTCAGGCTCTCGCGCGCGTTTGAATGTTTTGATCGTGCCATCGGATATCAAGAATCTGGAAGGCAAAGTTGAGACCTTGCGTAAGGAAAAGGAAGTTTTTATCAAGAATCAGGATTTTGAAAAGGCAGCGTCTCTACGCGATCAGGAGCGTCAGGCCCGCCAGGAGCTGGAACAGTTAAATCGCGAGTGGTCGCAGGCAAAAGACAAGATGCGTCCGGAAGTCGGAGAGGATGAAATCGCTAAAATTGTTTCGCAGTGGACCGGTATTCCTATTTTCAGGCTTGAGCAGAAAGAAAGCGAGAAATTATTAAAGATCGAGGAAGGGCTGCACAATCGCGTGGTCGGGCAGGATGAAGCTCTTTCTGCCATAGCTCACGCAGTGCGTAGGTCTCGCGCCGGGATCAAAGATCCCCGCCGCCCTATTGGCTCATTTATTTTCCTCGGGCCTACCGGTGTAGGTAAGACTCTTTTGGCCCGGGCGCTGGCTGAGTTTATGTTTGGGGATGAGGACTCGCTTATTCAGTTGGAT
>JAPLLR010000070.1 GCA_026387455.1 Candidatus Omnitrophota bacterium
AGGAATTGTCTTGATAGGACTGGCATATTATTGGTTTGAATGGCGACCATATTATATTAGAAGAATCTGTCTAGAGAAAGCTTTTGATTATACTGAGGAAACTAATTTAGCCACTAGAAATAATCTTTATAGGGGATGTCTTATAAAACGAGGATTACCTCCTGAATCTGTTTTCGTAAATACAGATTAAAGAATAAAGTTTGTATATAAAAAATAGGCTACTAAAAAGTAATCACTAAAAATAGAAATATCTAAAAACAATGAGCAAAAATAAAGTTATTTTAATTACAATTTTAATTATCCTTTGGATATTCTTTATTATAATTTCACAATATCCGGACAGAAAACTTAAAGATATTGATACTGCTACCGAAAGTCAATATTTGTCTTACTAAACTAACTACTAATCAATAAAAACTTATGAAAGAATTAAAAAGCTTTAGACCGGTACCCCATATACTACACATATAGTCTCGCTGTGATATCCTGATGATATAACCTCAAACCATATGCCCAAAGGATATCCCTCGCTTAGCGAGGAACAAAAACAGGAGATCGTCAAGCGCATTAAAGAAAAAGGCGAGCGCGTGCCGGACTTAGCTAAAGAATACGGTATCGTGCCTAAGACAATCTACAATCTACTGCGCAGCACCGCTCAAGGTTCGGGCGCATTGTTGGAGCTGGCCAAGCTCAAACGGGAAAATGAAGCCCTGCTAAAGATTATCGGTCAACTAACGGCGCAGGAAAAACTGGGGAAAAAAAGGCAATATGGCCGCGGCTATTAAGCAATCAGCTCCGCCGGACAGCAAAACCGAGCTGGCCAGGCAATTGGGCATTTCCCGTTCCGCCCTGTATTACCAGCCAAAACTGCCGGCTAAGGATTTAGCGCTCAAAGCCGAGATTGAAAAGGTAATGACGGCGCACAAATCCTACGGCCACAAGCGCATCGCGATTCACTTAGGAATTAACAAAAAGCGAATTAGGCGGGTAATGAGATTATTTAGCCTGAAGGTTAAACGAAAGCGCAAACAGCCGAGAAAACCTAGAGATTTAGGCCAAGCGCCCATGGCTATTCCTAATTTGATTTTAGGACTAACCATCAGCGCTTTGCATCAGGTCTGGGTCAATGATTTTACCTATCTGCCGTATTTCGGCAAGTTCGTTTATCTGGCCACAGTGGAAGATGTTTTTACCAGGCAAGTGGTCGGCTGGGCAGTTTTAACTAAGCATAACGCCAATTTAATAACCCTAGCCCTGTTGGACGCCTTAAGCCGCAATCCGGCTCCAGAAATCAACCACAGTGATCAGGGCTCGGAATATCGGGACAAAGAATATCTTAATTTACTGGAAAGTTTTAATATCAAGCCATCAATGAGCGCCAAGGCCAGCCCCTGGCAAAACGGCCACCAAGAATCATTTTATTCCGGCTTTAAGCTGGAACTGGGCCACCCCGAAATTTACCCTGATTTAGGCCAGCTTTATGAGGCCATCGCCGCCCAGATACATTATTACAACAATCAGAGAATACACACTGCCTTGAAATGCCCGCCGGCAGTTTTCGCCCAGAGATTAAACTGCCAACCTGCCTGCCGGCAGGCAGGAATATCAAACTAATTAACCAGGAAAATCCGCCGAGACTATCTGTCTAAAAAAGGGGTACTTGACAATGCCGTAAAATGTGTGAGAAACGGTCGCATCTCGTTGGCGGATGAAATCGCCAAGCGAGAAATAATTGAGCCGTTACTGCTGGATCATTTACCCAAGATATTGTCGATTCAGCAGCTATTTCCCTTGACATAGACATCGCAAGAACTTCGCTACACCACATCGGACTTTCTTTCGCTGCCCACTTGCGCAATGCCGCAGAGAAAGGCGGAATCATCAAGGAAAATCCTCTTCCGTTTTTCGTCTTTGATGCCGCAAGTGCCGTTGAGGATATTCGTGGCTACCTTCGCAACAAACTACGGAGACTGGAGAACGGAGTAATTGCACTTCCTACAATGGAGGCCGCTGACCTTCACCGATTTCTTCAGAAAGTACTGGAAGCACCGGTACATGTAGCACGGAAGATTCTCTACTGGCAGAAAGTAGAAATGCCGAATGATTTGAAGCAAACAGTTCTGCGCTGCTACCCTGACATTGCCCGTGAGCAAGAACGTGAACTGTTTACGAAAATCACTGAAGCCGACAGTCAGTACTCGGAGGAACTTCTCGCTCAGCTTCGGCATCCCGAAGAAGACCAATACTCCCGAACAATCGGAGAGTTAAAGGGCTTGGCTCTGGATACACTGGAGTTCGTTAGACTTAACGCTCTCCGTCTTACCTAGGTCTACAACTACTAAGTGGTTGCAGACCTTTTTTTTAAAACAATAATTCTCAGCGTTTAGTACCTTTGAGCTTTATTGCTTACTATTCAAAAAATCGCCTTGAATTTATCGAAAGGCGATTTTTTGTTATCTGATATAGATTCTTTACTTTGCTAATTCAGCATCAATCAGCTGTTTGAACGTATCATAGGGATAAGCGCCTTTGACCAGCTCGCTATTAACAAAGGTACCGGGTGTTCCGGAAATGCCAGCCGCTTGAGCCGCTGTTGCCTGCGCCTGAATTTTCGCCGCCATCTGGCCTGAATCTAAACAGGTATTAAAGGTAGCAGTGTTTACGCCAACGCTCTTTGCATATCCCTTTAGATCATCAACCGTAATCGCGCTTTGGTTAGTAAAAATCTTGTCATGCATTTCCCA
>JAPLLR010000003.1 GCA_026387455.1 Candidatus Omnitrophota bacterium
GTCGAGAACATGAGTTGTATATAACATAATCGGCGAATATCCTGAAATCAGACCACCTTTGTAGCCAAAAAAGATTGCCTGAGCAGGAGATTCTTTGTCACTGATATGGATGTCGGTCATGGCAAAGAAATTCAAAAGTTTTGCAGTATTTGTGACCGATGTATTTGTATATGCAAGTGGCATAATATCCAGTCTTTTCTCATAACCAAGCCCCATGCCGAAATGCCATTTGCCATAACCATACTCAGAAAATTTAGAAATCTCAGTAGGAAGAATCTTAGGCGCTGTAGAAGGCACGGGATCAGGAACAATTGTCCTTTCTACTGTTGTAAGAACTGTAGAATCTATTGGATAGCTCGCTTGCTGTGTAGCGCTATCATTGTTCTTGCAACTACTGTTAATGATTAACGAAAATCCCACTACTACTAATGGGTAAATCCAAATTCTGTTTTTCTTTTTCATGTTAATTTTTTTTACTTCTTTTCAAATGGGTAGATGATCTTCCAGTCGTTCTTCATGTCGACAACTGTCCAGCCTTTAGCCTGCGCCTCGTCGAGTGCCTTGTCAAGTCGACCGTAGGAAGACGTACTATCGTAGGCCCACTCGCGCTCTGCATCGGTATGGTGGATTATAAGCGCGAAACTCGCGCCACTGCCGGCGGTTGTCCACTGGAACATTTGCAGGTCGCCGTCGGAGTTACCAAATGCTGCGATGGGACGGCGGCCGATGTACTGGTTGATGCCGACCGGTTTGCCCTCATTGTCATCAATGAAGTTGAACTCCGGCAATTGTACTAGCACGGGTTTTCCGTTGCGCAACTCAAACTTGATCCTGAAGCTGGTACCAATGACCTGCTCGGGGGGGATACCATAGACCCTTTCCGTCCATGGGCGCATGAATTCTACCCCGCCGCCGGACACGATGTAGGTCTTGAAACCGTTGGCACGCAGGTAGGCGAGCAGTTCGAGCATAGGCTGAAAGACCATTTCCGTGTAGGGCCGGCCGGTCTTCGGATGTTTCGCTGTGTCCAACCAGTCCTTGACGATTTGTGCGAACTCCTCCGTGGTATAATCGGCGTTCGAAGCCATGATGATTTCGTTCAAGGCATTTCCACCACCAGCGAAAACCGTCTTAAGGTCACCCTCCAGCACGGCCTTGAATGGCTGTTTCTTCTTCCATTCGGGATGCTGCGGCGCGAGCGCTTTGACCCGGTCGAACGTGAAGGTGTACTGGAAATACATCGGCTGCTCGGACCACAGCGTGCCGTCATTGTCGAAGGTGGCGATACGCTCGGCAGGGGGCACAAAGTTCGGTGAGCCTTCCCTGGTCACTTGTTCGACGAAGGTGACGATGGCCTTCTTATGTTCGGTGTCGTTCCAGGATGGCAAGGGATCGGCGACAAAGGCTATTGGATAACCGACTTTCTTTGTACTGCTATCATTGTTCTTGCAACTGGTGTTAAGAATTAATATAAATCCCATTAATATTAATGGGTAAATCCAAATTCTGTTTTTCTTTTTCATGTTATTTCAATGTTAAAGTTAATAATCATTGATTTAAGAATCTTTTTAACCTGTTAGCTGCATTTTCTATGATAAGGTAAAAACATCCACTTCTTTTTCAATCGAAGAAGGTAAAGATAACCAATATTCAGTTTTTGAATAATCGGTAGCTTTTTGACCTTTTGCCTAGCCACAAGAAATTAGAATTACTACAACGACGAAAGCCACACAGGTTCTCAAGCCGATAAAACGTTTAGTTGTTTTCATTGTCTATTTTTAACATGAATATCTACTCCGCTTTCATTGTCCCGTCGGTTATCCTTGCCGATGAGCCCTCCGGTAATCGCAAAATTAATATTTTTCACCACAATAGGCACATTAGGGCACAGTAGAGAATTGTTTATTAAAAAGCTTGCGTACGAGTGTTATTGATTAATACTACTAATGTGACCTTCTGTGCCTATTGTGGTGAATTCAATCGATAAAAACAGGTACGAATTAGGCAATAAACCTTAAAATATTCAGATAAAAATAATACTATATTTACTTTAAATTATTAAAAAAGATGATCTTAGCTGTTTAAGGGATGTCCATCCGGTCCACCATCACAGGATGAAAAAATTGGCAATGAAATGAAAATGCCGTATCAAACAAATTCAGATTTTTTTCGTTTAGAATAAATTGTACGTCCGGGCAATTTCTTAAATGGAGTTCCACTCCTGTTGCAGGCGCAAGAGATAACAGCTCAGAATGATTCGATCTTTCAGGAAACCGTGCGAAGAGCTGATCAGTATTATAATGAGGAAAAATACACTGAGGCTCTATTTGATTATGAAACAGCATCGAAGATCAGACAGGATGACACTTATGTTAGCGGAAGGATACAAAATCTAAAAAAGCTACTTGACGAGCAGAAGACAAAAAATATACTTTTCGAGGCGGCCATAACATCGGCGGAGCAGTGGTTTAAAGCCGGTGACTACAAAAAAGCCAGGATAGAGTTCCTGAATGCCCTGAAGATCGATCCTAAGGCTCAATATCCGAAGGACAGGCTGGCGCAGATCAGCAAGATATGGACTGATCCGGAAGTTGAAGCCGCCTATGCCACAGCTATCCGTCAAGCGGATGCTTTGTTTGCAGCAAAAAACTATTTCGATGCCAAGGTTGAATATATGAATGCCAGCGACCTGAAGCCTCATGAACAGTACCCGCTCGACCGCATCATGCAGATCAATGAGATTCTTGCCAACCAACGCAGTATCCAGGAGGCATATGATAAACTCATTGCAAAAGGTGACAGCCTTTTCGGCAAAAAAATATACACTGACGCCAGATCAACCTTTGCCGATGCCAGTGTTAAGAAACCTGATGAAGATTATCCAAAAAATAAGATCAAAGAAATAGATAATATCCTGGCATCTCTTCAGAACCAAAAATCAGAATATGATAAAATCATCGCCATTGCTGACAATTTTTATATTGAACAACAGTATGATAAAGCTAAAATTGAGTACCTGAAAGCTTCCAGCTTAAAACCTGATGAACGGTATCCACAGAACATGATTAGCAAGATCGACCCTCTGATCGCCGAGGTGAAAGCGATACAAAAGGAATATGATATCACCATTTTAAGTGCTGATAAATATCTGTCGAATAAAGATTATCCGAATGCGCTCACAGCTTTCCAAAAAGCAATTGAGTTGAAGCCCGGCGAAGCCTATCCAAAAAACAAAGCTGATGAGATCACCAGGATTCTTGCTGATGCGAAAGCCACGGAAGATTCTTATTTACGTGCCATAGCGTCCGGTGATAGCCTGCTACAGGTGCAGAAATATGATCAGGCTAAAACGACTTATCAGAATGCATC
>JAPLLR010000062.1 GCA_026387455.1 Candidatus Omnitrophota bacterium
TCCTGAATGATACTGATACTGCAGCTTGCGCTCTTCCACAAAGGCCTGATCGACCTTTTCGTCTCCGCGGAAGGTCCTTTCTATAATGGTCCCCAGCTTCATGTGCCGCAGCTTGGCGCGCACAAATGCCGAACCCTTACCAGGTTTGACATGCTCGGTATCTACTACAAGATAGACAATATCATCCACTAAAACAGTTACCCCTGCCTTGACTTCATTAATTGATAGAGACACTTAGCACCACACACCCTTTCTTTGTCACCAGGACCATATCCTCTAACCTTATCCCGAACTTGCCAGCCAGATACACTCCCGGCTCGACCGTAAACACCATTCCCGGCCTTAAAACCCCTTTTGAGGTGGTCGAGATGCGCGGGCCTTCGTGGGTCTCTAAACCCACCCCGTGCCCCAGGCTATGACCAAAGCATTTACCAAAGCCCTGCCGAGCTATGTAACCACGGCTAACCCCATCAATTTCAGCCATTTTTGCACCTGGCCTAATCTCCTTTATTGCCAACTGTTGGGCTTGAAGAACGACCTTGTGCACCCTCTGCGTAAGATTGTTAATTTTACCCAAAAAATATACCCTTGTCAAGTCGGATTTGTAGCCTTTATACTCAACGCCTATATCGATAAGCACAGGCTCGTTCTTCCTGATAATGCGGTTGGTGGGAGCATGATGGGGATAGCTAGAATTAGGGCCTGAGGCCACAATTATATCAAAAGCCGCGTTGGAAGCCCCTTGAAAACGTATAAACCGCTCCAGCTCAGCCGCAATTTCCAGTTCTTTCCTGCCCGGCCGGATGATTTTGCGGGCGAAACCCAAAGTTAACCCAGTGATCTTAAGCGCCTGCTTAATAAAAGCTATCTCCGAGGCATCCTTTATCTGACGCAACTCTTCAACCAGTTCACCGGACGGAAATAACCTTGCCTTACCTTTAAGGCTTGCAGCCAGGCGCCTATGTTCTAAACAAGTCATTACATGCCCCTCAAAACCTATGCGCCTGAATTTCAGGTCCTCACACTCCCTGGCTATCTCCTCAAAAACCGGGCCATGGATATTGACTGCCGATATCCCTTCTCTCTTAAGCAAAGGCCTCGCCTCATCAATATAGCGGGAATCGGTAAAATAAACGCTTTTCTTCTTTGAGACCAATAAATAGGAATCGCGGCTTTTAAACTTCACTAAATAAGAAATATTAGCGGCAGCTGTCACCAAAATACAGTCAAGCAATTCCCGCTTCAGCCTCTGACTGAGATTTTTAAGCCGGATATTCATATTGGGAGATTTTAGATAAGGTCGATCAAGGCTTCCAAGCCCAAGAGGTAGCTATTCATGCCAAAGCCAAGGATAGTGCCTTTGGCCACCGGAGTAATAAGGGATGTATGGCGGAACTCTTCGCGTGCGTGTATATTAGATAAATGTACTTCTACGGTCGAAATACCTGTGCCGGATATGGCATCGCGAATAGCCACGCTGGTATGGGTATAGGCAGCCGGGTTGATCAGCAGGCCGGAAAATTTATTTTTAGCTTTACCGATCAGGTCAACAATCCTACCTTCAACATTAGACTGAACGATCTGTAAAACAACTTTGCGCTTTTTGGCTACCTTCTTTAAAGCAATATTAATCTCATCGAGAGTGACACTGCCGTAGACTGCCGGCTCGCGCTTACCTAGAAGCTGCAGGTTCGGGCCGTGAATAACAAGGATCTTTTTCATTGCTTATCCTTCTGCCTCATCAATCAGCATCACCGGTATGCCGTCGCGCACCGGATATTTCTTGCCGCACTTCTTACAAACAATCTTGTTATCTTTAAGCTCTACGTCGCCCTTGCAGGCAGGGCAAGCCAAAATGTCCAATAGGTCTTTGTCGATCATTTTAACTCCTTAATGAAGCCACAATTTATGGAAACCCCACATGGGCGACATAAATTGTATGGCTGAATTAACCCCGCAGCCTGCGAACGCAATTTTAGGCGCGAAGCGCCAGAAATTGCGGAGCGTTTTGGCAAGGGGCAACCATTATTAAATTTTCTTATCTTTTGATTTCTCGATATACTGCATCCTTAATTCATAAAGGATATTTTCCAAAAGCCCGTCCTCTTCCTTGCTCAAGTTTCCTTTGGTCTTAACTTTAAGCATGCCCAAGGTGTCGATTAGAAAACGCGCCTGAGTAAGATCCTCTTCGGTCTTACTTGTCACAGGATTTGGCACCACACCTAAAGCAATGGAAGCCTGCAAAGCAAGAGTAGTAATGAAGAAATTAAAATCCGGCTCCGGAGGCACAAACTTCTCCTCTTTCTTAAGAGTCTCTTTTTCCTTGCTTACTGTTTCCTTCCAGCTTTCATCAATATTCTTATTGATCTCATCCACTTTTAAACACTCCTTTTTTTCTTTAATAAATAATGACTCCCGCGTAGCCAACGACGCTTTCCATGTCGCCGGTAACATCGCCGCTAGTCTGGTACTTGATCAGTTTTGCGTTCTTTGCGCCAAGCGCTTTTGCCGCGGATATCATGGCGATCACCGGAGCGTATCCGCACATGGAAATTCTTAAAGACTTGACCCGCTCAAAGAGCTTCACTTCATCTAACTCCAGGATAGCTTTAATCGCCTCGTGGTCCTTACGGGAAGCTTCCGACTGAGACTCGTAATGAGTCATGTCAGAACTAGCTACGATCATTGCCTTATCTAAGATGTCCAAAAGCGTAGCTGCGACTTCTTTGCCCACAGCCTGAAGCGCTTGGAAATCGTCAGACAAGAAAGCTATCGGCACCATCTCAAAATTACTCTTAAAATATTGTAAGAACGGAAGCTCTACTTCCAGAGAATGCTCGTATAAATGCGCCTGTTCATCAGCTTCAAAATATTTTGAGCCAGTGAGAATCTTTTTTGCCAATACGGAATCTATTTTTACAACACCCAGCGGAGTCTGCCAGACGCCTTCAGCCATGATGCTGTACGGCGTTCCATATCCCGTGTGGTTAGGCCCAAAGAGCACGACTTTCTCTTTTATGTTGACCGCGGAAACCGTCTGAGCAGCCACTTTACCCGAATACATATAGCCGGCATGAGGGAGCATGCAAGCGATCACATCAAATGACTTATCCTGCTTTAGAACAAGAGATTCAATTTCTTTCCTTAAGGCCTGGGCCGTACCAGGATAAAATTGGCCTGCTACCGCTGGTTTACGGACCTTAGGCTGCTCCATCAAAAATACCTCTCAAAAATTCTCTACCTCTGACAACTGCTTCTTTATCGGCGGGATGATGCACCTCGATAACCTTGAGGGTTTCTTTTTTAAGGTATGGCTTTAATTGATTGAAATCCAGCGTCCCTTGAGAAGGGGCCAGATGATCCTGGCCGTTGAAACAATCGTGCAGATGTAATCCGATCATATCTAAACCGTAACACTTGAGAAAATCCTCATGACACGCGAAACCCACCATCTCCATTATCTCGGCGTGTCCGGTATCATGCCAATAAAAAATATTCGAATCTTTAAACTTATCCAGGATCACGCCTATTTCTTCAAAAGAAGGGATCTCGCGGTAATAAACCCGGGTCTCAATTCCCAGCAATACGTCTTTTTGCCGGGCATAACGGTTAAGCTCATCAAGACTGCGCAGGGTCTGGGAAAGAAATTTCCGGGCATGTGCCTTACGCTCTGAACAAGCCTGCTGGAACATCTTATTAAAAGCCTCGGAAGACTTTAGCCCATTATTGCAAAGGTCCACCAGCTGGCGGGTCTTATCCGGGATCTCCACCCTTCCGCAGTGCAAGACCACTGCCTTTGCCCCGAAAGACGCCGCGGTATCAATGGTCCGCCTGGCGAACTTTAAGGCATAAGCACGCTCATCCTCATCAAGAGAGCTCATGGAATAACAATCAGGAAGTGCCTCTTCGCGCTCTAACCCGTCCGGGGTCGGACAGTAATTATGCAGGCTTACGATCTGAACCCGCCCCTGACGCAAAACCTCTTCGACCCCGTTAAGCATCGGCCGGGTAAGATTGAAACTAAGCTCTACTTCAGAGAATCCTGCCTCGAGTATTTCAAAGATCATTTGCTTTCCGTCAGTATGACGGAAAGCATTCCAGGAAGCGGAAAGGGCCAGGCCCATACTTATCGCCTTCCCTGTGCCTTCTTTCTCTTGCGCTCGCTGGGTTTCTCGTAATGCTTGCGGTCGCGGACCTCTTTCAGGATACCTTCCTGCTCGATTTTCTTCTTGAAACGACGTAAAGCCGCCTCAAAAGACTCATCCTTCCTAACTTCGACTTCTGACAAGGTATATCACTCCCCTTTCGTATGGATTTTGTTAAGAATTTAACTTTATAATTATACCACTGATTTCGGGAGTGTCAAAGAGTTATTCCACCTCGAAGGAAATAACCACGTTAAAAGACAGGCGGGGGTAATTCAAGTCCTTGGGAAATGCGGGAAAAGGCGCTGATTCGCGGATACTCTTTAAAGCAGTGGCCTGTAGATAGGAATCTTGGCTGGAGCGCTCATCAATCACGTGCACATCTTCAAGGCCGCCCTCTCTGGCTACCACAAAAGACAAATACGCCTCCCCTGTCTCAGTCCTGGTGTAGTTCTGATAAGCCGAGCGCCTGATCTTCTCGCGCACCAGTTGGTAGTAGCTGATATAAGAAGGATTATTGATCTTAGACTTATCCATATCTACGGCAGGAAGCGAGATCTTCTTCTTGATAGAGATAAGATCGGGCTTAGCCAGTGAAGGCTTGCTGAAAGTAGAGCCTGAAGGCATCATCACCTTACCTGCCTTAAACGGGCTTTTTTCGGCTGGAAATGACGGCGGGCTATTCTGGTTGGCAGTGACAGTCTCCGGCAGTTTCCTGAAAGGCTCCATCCGTGGAACAGCCTGGGCCCGCGGCCCTTTAGCTTGAGCGGACTGCTTCAGATACTTGACTTCGATCTTACGCTCTTTAGGGCTCTCAGGAGCAAAAAGCGGGCTCACGTTCTGAAACACTATCACCCCATGAGTGACCAGCGAAGCTGCTAGGGCAAACTGGAATACCTTATCGGAAGACATGCGATTATATTAGCACAAAGTGTCGCGACTACCAAGCCAAAAACTCACAATCAAAACTCATATTTCAGGCTACTGGTTACCGCCAGGCCCGGCATGGGATAGCTGCGGATCACCTGATAATTCCTGTTAGTGAAATTATCTATCGAGAATAAATAGGTAATTCCGTTCTTAAATTTCTTTGAGAGATTCATACCGAAAACAAAGAATTGTTTTACCTTAATGGTATTGGTGACATTATCATAGCGCAAACCCGTAAACTGGCCGGTAATCCCTGCCTGAAAACCATTTGATCCTTTATACTTCAGGCCGAAATCAACCTTATGCTGAGGTTGATATGTTAGGAATTTATGCGTTTTATCGTCCATCGCCCTCAGATATGTATACCCCGTATCAAATTCAAAATTATAAGGCAGATAAACCGCATTACTGAACTCAATTCCATGTATCACTGCCTTACTGATATTTTGCGGGGTGGGGGGGACATTTGCGGCATCCGACGCCCATTTAATAAGCTGGCTGTAATTACTGCGGTAATAAGTAATGCCTGAGGAGAGGAACTTGAAAGGCTTAGTCTCAAATCCGATTTCCGCGGTAGCTCCTCTTTCAGGCTTAAGGTTTGGATTTCCTTTTCCCATAGAAGTAGCCGGATAATACAGATCGTTAAAAGTAGGCGCTCTGAATGAACGGCTGATTACGCAATGCACGTTGTTATCATCATTAAACTTATAAAGCACATTAAAACTTGGATTAAGTTGCGCCCCAAAGTTAGAATAGCTGTCTACCCGTGCGCTGAGGCCCATTTTCAACTTCTGCGTAATATTAAATTGCTTGAAATCCCAGTTAAAGGAGAGGAAATTCTTGATAGTCCCTAATTTATCATCGGGATCAAAACTAATCACCGGGCCGGGAGTTCCGAGCTTACTCTTATAGAAACCGCTATTTAATTTAATATTATTTGAGCTATTTAACTTATATTCGAATTTGGTGTTAAAATCCTTGGCATTGAATTGGGAATTGGGCCTGAAGCCTTCTGAACTTTCATAGTCTCCGCTGATAAGATAACCGAAATTTGCAATCCGGGCTCCGTGCGTCAGGCGCTCCACATATGTCCTACGCGTGCCAAAGCTTGAAGTGATCTCTGTCTTCTGTTTCTCTTTTGGCGGTTCTTTGGTAATGATATTAATTGCTCCGCCCATACCTTGAGAGCCGTAAAGGTTTGAGCTTGGGCCGTGCATGATTTCAATCCTGCTTATATTTTCCAACGGGATAGTGTTCAGGTCAATTTGACCGTCACGAGGATTGTTTATCGGCCTTCCGTCAACCATGACCAAGACCTGAGCCGCGGTAGAACCGCGCATAGTGACGGTTTTACTAGCTCCCGGCCCGCCATAAGTGCTGATATTTACTGAAGTAAATTTTCCGATGACCTCGGAGACGTCAGTTGCCTGAGAGCGCTCAATATCTTTTGAAGTAACTACATCCACATCTCTAGCCACATCACCGCTATATTGCTCAATTCTCGAAGGAGTAACTACGATTTTATTCAGGTCGACATCATCTGACTGGGCCTGACCTAAGGAAACTAAGAACAACACTGGTAGTGCGGCTAATGCTAAACTAAACCTTTTCATTTTTTAGTGTGCGCCCTGAATTCTTTTATATCAAAAAATCCGCGGCCGTCTTCTTCCTTAGTCCCTGACGAAACTATTTCTATTGAGCCTTTAAACATCGGCCCGGAGACAACCAGAGTATGGAACTCTCCGGATTCGCCACAAGGATCAATGCGCGGATTGAGCTTTCCCAAATCTTCAATAAACTTCCTGTCAATTTTTCTGCCCAACCACTCATTACCCAATACATCATGCTTAACACAAACCACTATCGTCTGGAATCCTCTATCAATAAAATCAGAGATTATCTTTTTTGTATCTAATTCCCATAAAGGCAGGATCGGCTCTATATCCATTTCTTTGCAAACGCGGTCAATCCAATCTTTATGTTCCTTCACATATATATCACCAAAAACAATTCCGGTTATACCCAAATCCTTTTTCAACTGCGCAATTAAGCTCTTAAATTCTTTTTCATAACTTCCCTGCGGTATTGCTTTCTGAATTAAAGGAATTCCGGTGAGGCCGACTTGCTTGGAAATAATCTCAGCGCTCAAGCCGTGCGATAATGACCCTTCACCGTCAGGCTGGGTAAAATTAACCAAACGCAAAACCTGGTGCCCCCCTGCTATTGCCTTATAACAAGCAAGACAACTATCCTTTCCCCCGCTCCACAAACCCACTGTTTTCATATAAATAACCCTACTAAAGTTATCCCTATCAGCAACAGCAACGCCGACGAGATGTGACTTATCCGGATACTTTCTTTGATATGGCCGGCTTTTAAAGTGTTTAAATTATCGCCGATAAGCGGCTCTGCGGAAGGCAAAGACTTGTAAAAGTTGAGACCGCCCAATTGGACTTTTAGCGCTCCGGCAATAGCTGCTTCCGGTATGCCACTGTTCGGGCTGGGATTTTTCCCTCCGTCGCGTAAGACTACTCTCCAGGAATTTAATCCGTCTTTGCCGGTCAGGAAACTTGCTGCCGGCAAGAGCAATGCCGATATCCTTGCAGGGATAAAATTAGCCAGATCATCCAACTTTGCCGAAGCCCAGCCGAAATTAAGGTATTTTTTATTTTTATAACCGACCATAGAATCCAGGGTGCTGACTGCCTTATAAGCCAGGGCTAAAGGCGCACCACCCAGAAAAGCATAAAATAAAGGCGAAATTATCCCATCCACCGTATTTTCCGCGACCGTCTCTACCGCCGCGCGGATGACCTCCTGCTCGTTGAGATCATTTGTATCTCTTCCTACGATCATTGAAAGCTTCTTGCGCGCCCGAATTAAATCCCCGCCTTTTAAGGCCCGGAAAACTTCCATACTCTCTACTTTTAAATCTTTAACCGCAAGGGCCGTATAGATCAATAAACTGGAAACAAAAAATCCCAGGAGCCAGTTAAAAGAAGTCGCCCATTGCACTGCTTTAAAAGTTATAAACCAGGTTGAGCCTGCGATAAGAAACGCGAATATTATTCCTGACAGACGTTCATATTTGACCAACTTTCTCAAAGGCAGCTCAATATTATTTATCAACCACCCGATGATCCTGACAGGATGGGGAAACCACTGCGGGTCGCCCAAAATCAGATCTAAAAAGTAAGCAAGCGCAATTGCAAAAATTAACTGGGTCATCAGATCTGCTTCCTTAAGATTTTATACAATAAATCCATATCAATACTATCCCTTACCAGTTTCGCAAGTTTATCGAATTCTTTATCAAGAGTAAAATTCTCTTTTGAAGATACAGGAAGCCACCCTCTATTTTTTCTCAAGTTATTCAGAATATTTCTTCTAAAAGGCGCGGCATCAAATAGGCCGTGGATATATGTGCCGAATATGCGCTTGTCAGGACTTCTTGCGCCGTCAAAGTAACGGGCCTTTTTAGAATTACATTCAAAGACTTCAAATGCCGGCTGACAGCCGCCTGTAATCCTTGTCGAGCCGTGATGGATCTCGTAACCGGAAACCTCTATTCCCGAGGATAGGTTCTTTGCCTTCACCCGCAGAATAGTCTTCTCATTTTTTAAGCTGGTCTCAACCGGCAGAAATTTTAACCCTTCCTCTTCGCTACCCTTTGATTCCAGGCCGTCTTTATCGAATATTTTACTGCCCAGCATCTGATAGCCGCCGCAAATACCGGCCAGCGAAGTCTTTTTATTGGAATTAATGATCGACTCGACTTTTTTAGCAAGCCCGCTTTTTTTCAAATACTTTAAATCTGAGATAGTGTTTTTTGTCCCCGGGATGATTATCATATCCGCAGAATCCAGTTCCTGCGGGCTTTTGACATACCTTAACCTCACATCCTCTTCTCTTTCCAACGCGTCAAAATCAGTAAAGTTAGAAATATGCGGCAGGTATATTACATCTATATTCAGCTTGCGCTCTTTCTTTGCATCTTTGGCTTTAAAGCTATCCAGCGGGACCGCGTCCTCCTCCGGGATATTTATATTTCTATAATAAGGCACGATCCCCAGGACTTTTATGCCGGTGCGCTTTTCAAGATAATCTATGCCCGGCATAAGAAGGGTTTTATCTCCGCGGAATTTATTGATGATTATGCCTTTGATCATTTTTCTTTCTTTATTAGTCAGTAATTCCAAGGTGCCCACAATCCAGGCAAATACGCCGCCCTTATCTATATCTCCTACGAGAATTACCGGAGCCTTGGCATATTCTGCCATTTTAAGATTGACGATATCGTGGGATTTCAGGTTGATTTCCGCCGGGCTCCCCGCGCCTTCCATTACCACCACTTCATATTCATCCAGCAATTTCCTGAGTGACTGTCTGACAATGCTTAAACCCCTATTTTTGTATTTTGTATATTTCAGCACATTCATATTGCCGATGGGTTTGCCCCGGACGATTATCTGAGCACCCGTATCAGAGCTTGGCTTGATCAGTATGGGGTTCATATCTACAGTAGGCTCGATACCGCAAGCCTCGGCCTGGACCACCTGAGCCCTGCCCATTTCTCCGCCGTCCAGAGTCACATATGAATTCAGGGCCATATTCTGGGCTTTAAAAGGAGCGACCTTGTATCCATCCTGCAGGAATATCCGACACAAAGCGGCAACGATCACGCTCTTGCCCACTCCGGAACCTGTCCCACAGATTTGAATCGCGGTTGATTTCATCTGAAAATTTTCTTTAGGCAGGAAACCAGATACAGGTTATCTAGTCTTTTTCTTACCGCAACCCTGAAGAAGCGGTTATCCAGTCCCTTAAAGTTGCTACAGTCCCTGATAAGGATCCCTGATTTTATTAATCTTCGGAATAGAGATTTGGCATTTATCCTTTTTCCCAGGATTTTACAAAAGATAAAATTCGCTTGCGGGTAATATGGATGGATACCCTCAATCTCTTCGAGTTTCTCAAACAAAGATTGCTTTTCTTTGGCTACATAATCCCTGGTTTTCTTTATGAAATGCGAATCAAGAATGCCTTCAGCGATTAATTGCTGGGCAATGGCATTTACCGACCAAGTAGGCTGGAATAAACCTATTTTGCGGATTAATCCGTTATCTGCGACCAAATACCCGATTCTTAATCCGGGAAGGCAGAAAGATTTGGTTAAGCTCCTTAAAACCATAAGATATTTAAAACGGCTAGTTTCTTTTATCAGGGAATTATCTCCTTCGGTAAATTCTATGAATGTTTCATCGACCAATAAGTATGTTTTATT
The DNA here is from genome assembly GCA_026387455.1 of Candidatus Omnitrophota bacterium. Classification (GTDB taxonomy): domain Bacteria; phylum Omnitrophota; class Gorgyraeia; order Gygaellales; family Profunditerraquicolaceae; genus JAPLLR01. The sequence goes on from JAPLLR010000062.1 coordinate 10,360, forward strand.
ATTTTCACAGGCTTTGGCCAATTTTAATAGTCCGGATTTCTTGAGCAGAAATCCCGTAGGGTTATTAGGATTGCAAAGGATAATTAAATCTACCCTGGGAATATAATCCCTGACTTTTTTCAAATCAATCCGGAAATCATCGCTCTCTTTGGCAAATAGAATTTGCAGCTTTGCGCCTGCTAACCTTGCGCTTGATTCATATTCAGAAAATGCCGGCTGATAAATAAGCGCATTGTGACAGTTAAGGGCGCGGGGAACTAAATGGATGAGCTCATTTGAACCGTTCCCAATGAGAATATTATTTTTGTTGATCCTTAAGAAACCGGCTAAAGCCTCTCTTGCCAGGCTACATTCAGGATCAGGGTATCTGGTAACAACACCCGCGCTCTTTGCGATAATATTCCTTATCTTCAGAGTAATCCCTAGCGGATTAATATTACTGCTAAAATCAATTACCCTTCGCGAAGAAAGCTTAGATATATTTCCGCCATGGCCTAGTAGCATCTTTTAAAAAGTTAATCTCGTTAAAATAAAGACAGTTAATAAAACTACCGGTTCGTTTAACTCACACAAAGCGCCGAGAGTATCCCCGGTTACACCCGAGAGCTTCTTATTGATAAACCTTCCCGCTAAATAAGTAAAAGCCGCAACAATAACAAAAATATACAACCCTTTTAATTGCCAAAAGATTAACACACAGGCCAGGGCTAATCCTGTAGACAAAAGCAGAATCTTTAGATTAACCCCCTGAATAAAAAATTTGGCTTTGCCTTCTGTCCGGGCATAGGGAAATAAGTATATAGGCAAAACCATCGCCCATCTGCTTAAGACACACATCAGCACCAGGGCCATAGGTGTAAATGACTCCGCTATTGAATAAATAAAAACGATCTTTAGAAGCAAAACACTGATAATAGCCAAGATCCCCATTACCCCTGCGTGCGAGTCGCGCATGATCTCCAGCATCTGCTCTCTGCCTTTTCTGCTTAAAAACGCGTCGCTAGTGTCTGATAGGCCGTCTAAATGCAGGCCGCCAGTAAGGATGATCAGGGCGACTACCAAGATTACGCTTATGGCAAGAGGAGGAAAATTTAAGATCAATAACAGCTTATACATCCCGGCAAGCAAAAGCCCTAAGAATAATCCCGCAAGGGGAAAATAGATCAAAGAACGCCCCACGGATCTATCATCCACGTTCTTGATCCTTAGCGGAATAACAGTCAGAAATTGCAGGGCTAAGAGAAGACTTTTTATCATTTTATCTTTTCCGAGACATTAGCGCTCTTAAATGTAGCCATCTGAGTCAGGATCTTGACAGCCGCGTCTGCCAAGCTTATGCCTAACGCAGCACCCGTGCCCTCGCCAAGCCTCAAGTCTAAATCCAGTAGAGGCTTAAGGCCGATATAATCCAGAATAATTCTATGCCCAATTTCAACCGAGCAATGCGCGGCAATCATATAATCTTTAACCTTTGGTTCTATTTTATAGGCGACCAATGCCGCAGCCCCTGATATAAATCCATCAATCACAACCGGGACTTTTTTAGAAGCAGCAGCCAGGATTATTCCGACAAGGCCGCCGATTTCAAAACCACCGACCTTAGAAAGCACATCGATCGCGTCTTTCGGATCCGGCTGATTGACCTTGATGGCTTTCTTGATGATTTCAATTTTATTTTTTAGCCCTTTGTCATCCACTCCCGCGCCTCTGCCCGTGAGCTCTTCTACGGACCTGCCAGTAAATACCGCGGTAATCGCGCTTGCGGCAGTAGTGTTACCGATACCCATCTCTCCTGTGCCGATAATATCAATCCCTTTCTTAAACTCTTCTTCAAAAACCGCTATCCCTGCCTCAATTGATTTTATGGCCTCATCCCTGGTCATGGCCGGGCCTTTAGCCATATTTTTTGTCCCATAGCCTATCTTCCTGATCACTAATTCCGGGCTGGATTTCAGGTCTTCCGCTACTCCTATATCCACCACCACAACCCTTGCGCCGGAATGCTTTGCCAGGACATTTATCCCAGCACCCCCGCGGACAAAATTATAGACCATCTGGGCAGTGACTTCTTTAGGGTAGGCACTCACACCTTCTTCGGTAACACCGTGATCCGCGGCCAAAGTAAAAATAACTTTATTTTTTAGCTTTGGGCTTTCTTTTGCGCTGATTCCCACTATTTGTTTAGCTAATTCTTCCAATCTACCCAGGCTCCCCAGGGGCTTAGTCAGGCTATCCAGCCTTTCTTGCGCTTCTTCCATCAACTTAGTATCCAGCCCTTTTATATTTGCCGTAGTTTCTTTTATTTTGTCCATTAAACTCTTCCCTTTCCTTTTATCCTGCATGGAAGGCCTGAAGCCATAAAAAACACTTCATCAGCCCTATTGGCAACAATCTGATTGATCTTACCGGCGATATCCCGGAAATCCCTTGCCAGTTTATTCGCCGGAACCACACCCAGGCCGACCTCATTGGATACAATTATGGCCTGGCCCTTTTTCTTTCTTAAATGCTCCAGCATCCTGTCAATTTTAGCTTCAATTGTCTTATGATTATCTTTTGCCAAAAGAAGGTTTGAAACTAACAGTGTCAGGCAATCTATGACAATGCAATCAAACTTATTGTCCATACTCGCAAGCATCCCTGCCACATCCTTTGCTTCCTCAAAGGTCTGCCAGTGCCGGGGCCTTGACTTCTTATGCAGCTTTATGCGTTCTTTCATTTCCAAGTCTCGCCCCTGACCGGTAGCGATAAAAGCCACATCCTTATGCTTCTTCGCCAGCTCCAGAGCATAGGTGCTTTTTCCGCTTCTTGCCCCGCCCAGAATAAAAGTTATTTTACTCATGCCGACCCTCACTTCAGGTGCCTTGTATCGTTTAGCGACCTGATTTTTGACTTGCCTCTTTTGTGTTCGATAATGCTTAAGCTTGCTGATTTCGGGATATATTTCCAGAAATCCCTGGACTTTAAAATATGGTTCACGAATATACTTATGGGCCCGCCGTGACAGACCACAGCAACCGTCTTATTTTTATTCTTGGCGATAATATTTTTTAATGCCTTCACTACTCGCTTCCTGAAATCAACCAGTGCCTCTCCCCGCGGAATATTCACACAAAAAGGATCTTTCAGCCACCTACTATAAATTTTCGGATGCTTCTTCATTATTTCTTTATAGGTCAGCCCCTCGAAAATGCCAAAATGCATCTCCCGTAACTCAGATATCAATTCTATCTCTCTATCCTTAAAAGCTATCCCCGCAGATTCTATCGCCCGCTTCCTGTCACTTACGTAAATCTTATGGATCTTTTCTTTCTTTAATCTCTTATGCAATTCCCCGGCCTGACGTTTGCCTTTTGAATTTAGGGGAATATTCGCAAAACCGGAGTATCTTTTCTTGCGGTTAAAATCAGTCTCGCCATGCCTGATTAAGATCAATTTTGTCGGCATCACTTCTCTCCCGGAACCAACACCACATAGGGCTTGGAACTGACAGGATTGTCATTTACCACGACAACGGTCTTATAAACCGCCTCGATATTCTGGTAAGTCAAAACCTCTCGTGGGGAACCTTCCTTAAACACCTTTCCCTCATTCAATAAGACGATGCGGTTACAATATTCGCTGGCCAAATTAAGGTCGTGCAGGACCATGACTATTGTGAGGTTAGTCTGTCGGTTAAGCTTTTTAAGCAGATCCAGCACCTGTATCTGGTGTCCGATATCCAGGTGCGATGTAGGCTCATCCAGAAATAACAAAACCGGCTCCTGAGCTAATGCCTTGGCAATGACCACCCGCTGCCGCTCGCCTGAGCTAAGCTCATCTATCTTTTTTGCTTTCAGGTGCCAAGCATCAGTCATGCTCAAAGATTTTTCCACTATCTCCATATCCTGCTTTGTCTCAAGCTGAAGCCTTTTAAGGTGCGGGATCCTTCCCATGAGCGCTATCTCAAGGACGCTAAAAGAAAAATTAATCGTCGTATCCTGCGCCACAAAAGCCACCTCCTGGCAAAATTCCTTAAGGCCCATAGCGCTGATATCTTTTCTTTCTAGATAAATATTTCCCTTCTGCGGCGCCAATATCCGGCTCATCAGGCGCAACAACGTGGTCTTGCCTGAGCCGTTTGGCCCGATCATCCCGACAAAATCACCTTTATTAACATCCAGAGAAATGCCCTTGATTACCGTTTCCCTGTGATAACCGCCAAAAAGATTTTCGACTTTTAATAATGCGCTCATTTACTTTAGTTTACTTTGATTTAATTTTATTTAATTTATTTTACTCCAACTTACTTACCTTTATTTACTTTGGATTACCTTAATTTACTTTAGCTTACTCTAACTTACTTACCTTAATTTACTTTATCTTACTTTCTGCCTGCGCTTAAGCAGGAATATGAATACCGGGGCACCCAGAATAGCGGTGATCACCCCGATCGGTATTTCAAGCGGAGGAAAAAGCGTGCGCGATAAAGTATCGCAGACTACCATAAATATCGCCGCGGCCAGGCATGTCGCGGGAATCAGGGTCTTATGGTTAGGCCCGACTACAAAGCGCATCATATGCGGGATCATCAGGCCCACAAAACCGATTATGCCGCAGATACAGACCACGCTTGCGGTAATCAAAGAAGTCACAACTATCAGGACCCTTTTGATGATTTCAATGTTGACGCCTAAATGAAGCGCTTCTTCCTCGCCTATACTTATAGCGTTTAAATCCTGCGAGAATATATAAATCACAGCTACACCGGCCAAAACTATAAAAGTTACTATTCCCAAGAGCTTAAAATCATACACCTGCAGGCTTCCCCATAGCCACCAGGTTGCGCCGTGGAGCGCCTCAGTCGGTGAAATGGAAATCAAAAAGATGATTATGGCTGAAAGCGCTACCGATACTATCACTCCGGAAAGTATCAGCGACTGCTCAGGGATCTTGTTATTCTCCCTTGCGAGGTTATAGACCAGCACAACGCTTAAAATAGCGCCGATAAACGCCATCAAAGGCAGGTAGACTCCTGCAATCCCCATCACTATCGCTAAAACCGCTCCCAAGCCGGCGCCGCTGGAGGTGCCTAAAAGATACGGCTCAGCAAGGCAGTTACGCAATATCGCCTGCAGTACTATCCCTGAAACCGCAAGGCCCATCCCGGCGATAATCCCGACGATAATCCTAAATACCCTAAGCATTAAAATCGGCTGATTAACCTTTAAGAATAATTCTCCGAGTGGAATATTGACCGAACCTTTAATAATTCCCAGTAATACAGCTAAAATCAGTATCAGGAATAACAACAGAAACTTGCTCTTCATAATTTTATGGATACAACCTCTTTTGGATTTCTTTTAAGCCCTCGACTATACGCGGGCCCGGCCGCAACAATAAATTGGAATTAATATCCGCGTAAACGCGGTTATTCTTAACAGCGGCTATGCCTGACCAGCCGAACCGGCTCTCCATCGATCTTGGAACAACTCTCTTATCCATGTAAGTGATAATGATGCAATCGGGATTACGCTTGATCACCTGTTCCGGGCTAAAAATACTGTAAGCGCTTTTTGTGTCATTTGCTATATTGACACCGCCCGCCAGAGTAAGCAGCCCATCGACAAACGAGCCTTTACCGGCTGTGGTCAGCGGGTCACGCCATATTTCGATAAATACCTTTGGCCTTTTCTCTTGGGGGACTAAGCTGACCTTGGAACTTATCTCCTCGATCTGCCTCTTCATATTTTTAGTTAAACTCTCGGCCTCTTTAGTTTTACCGGTAATATTACCTATATCATTGATTGAAGAAAACGTATCCGCTATGCTCGAAGGGTCAGAAACGTATACTTTTAAGCCCAGACGCCTCAGCGCTGATACAGCCGGCGCCTGTTTAAGCCCGGTGCAGAAAATATAATCCGGCTTAAGAGATACAATTTTCTCAATATTCGGCTGGCTGAAATTGCCGACTTTCTCCTTATTCTTTGCCTCAGGCGGATAATCACAATAAGAGCTTACTCCGACAATATCATCCCTAGGCCTAATATGATAGTTATTAATATTAATCTCTTCATAAAAAAACAAAACCCTTATCGCCTGCCACACACATCAGCAGCAATAAGGGTCATCCCTGATTCTTTCCCTTCCAGCCTGTCCTCGGGCTAAGGTTGATTATTTGGACTTCATCACTCAAGACTGGTCTTCTGACTCGGAGATCTTCCTACTTTCCTCTCGCCTTCCCGCCTCAAACGTTACAAAGCAGTGGCATTGCCTGAGAGAATTTCGTCCCTCCTTACAGCAGCGGGACTGTGGTTGATTTACACAACCTTCCCTAATCCTGAACAACTGTTTAAACTCGAATTACCCAAAGAACAATTTCAACCTATTTATGTTATCCCAATCCGCATTTCCTGTCAAGGCAAATATACTGCTACCGAATAACAGCTCTACTTAATATACGGCAGAACAAACAGTAAAAATTAAATAATACTCATGTTTCATCGGAAAATCGATTAAATGATATTTTTGGTTTAATTGATGGGCATTCTTTTTTATAAACATTAACAAATATACTTTCAATTGCTTTTTTGTATTGCGATATTTTTGTTTCAGGAACTTGATACAATGCTGCATCATGCATAGGAACAAGAAACTGTGCTTTTGTGACTTTTCTTGAAATCTCCAAAATAGATTCTTTAAGAATCAAAGCTGCTGTTCCCTGAACACGCTGGCTAATCACCCACTTTTGCTCATCACGCGTCAAAGTTTTAAGATTCTTATTTTTTCTATATCTGTAATTTCCGTTTCTCGATGCTATCCTGCCTTCCTTTTGTAATTCATTTTGAAGCTGCTTTTTCCAGGGCTCAATGTCTTCGAATTTATCAAAAAAAGAATCGATAACTTTTTCAATTGTTATTGTGTTTTGTTTTGAAACTTCTTTTACAAGATTTACAAGATTATTTTTGGGCATTCCAAAAGAAAATGCAAGGAAAATAATTTTTGCAAGTTTTCTTTGTGCTACATCGCCAAATATAGCTATGCTTAATGAATTATAAACATCTCCACTATTATAACTACGTATAAGTTGATGATCTTTAGAATCATCAGCAAGTATTCCAGGTTCAAATTGGCAATAATCTGGATAAAGCAAAGAATAGCCACGATCATTAACTATTACTTCTCGTGATGTTTTATGTAATTGTTGAATATTTGGTGTTTTTACAAGAATACGACCGGTTACTGTGCCGATTGGATCATATATAGGATAAATCCTACCTTGCCCAATGGCGCCAAATCTTAAAAGAGCATTTTTATCTGCCAAATTCTGCTTAAGAATTCTATATTGCTTAAGGATATCACTCGATTCTGAAGCCAGATCAGCTAACTCATCAAATATTCTACTATTTACATTCTTACCAATATACCTAAATCCTGTTTTGATTAATTTTTGCGCGATATTTTCTTTATCATAAATGCCGGAAATGCCCCAATTGGTTTTTAATGCTTTTGAGGCGTTATAAATGGCAGTATCAATATAATCAAGCTTTTCTAAAAGCTTCTTTTCGTTAATTTTAATACCTTTATACTGTCGTTCCAATAAAAGCTCATTAATAGGTTTTTCTATGCTGAAATACCGATCATACTCTCCTTTAGCACCAAGATCCGCTAGTTGTTTTTCCCATAGCACCGCTAGGGCATTACTAAATTGCTCCAACAATGCGCATAGTTCATATCTTTCTAGCCCCAAAGGTCCCCTAAAGAACCACTTTTTAATTGCATATAGGTTTTCCTTTTCACTATAAATCGGAAGAAGCAATTTCCAAATTGACCAAGGAATTAAGTTTCCATATTCTGAATGCGATCTCCCAATTAGTAAACGACCAACTTGTGAAACATCAACTATGCTTCTCGGCAAGTTTATTTTTAAGTTTCTAAAGTATGGAACAAGCATCTCAAAATCATAAGTCACTATCGTAGAAGATTCTTCAGATAATTGTTTTAATGTTACATCTTGGATAATCCCTTTATGCCCCAATTTAAAGAAGACATCTTCCGATAAAGCATATGGATTAATTATATAAGTTAAATATCTATACATTAGAATTATTAGTCATATTGAGTTAAATCTCTAAAAAGCTCAGAAACAGGTATTGGGGCTAGTGGAGTAAAATATTTTCCATAGCAAGATTCCCTTACTCGTGAATATGTTCCTGCCAATTCATTAATTACATAACTTTTAATTTGGGGCTTGATAAACTGTTCATAATCAAGCTCGTGCGTAGCAATCATTGCATTCCTTTGTACTAGATAACTCTTAAATTTTCTGAATTTTCTTGCAACATATATTCTATCTTTGGGTAATCCGCAAGAACCTAGATATAAAATGGCGCCGGCAATACTTGGAGAAGGATATTTGTTTCCTAAAGATATAATATTTTTAGCATGAGATATTAACCTTTTATCCACAAATTTATGAAATACGAAAAGCTGCCAAAGATGATAGCATTGCCAACTGTAAATGCTTTTTGATTCATCAATAATAATAGGGGAAATTCTTTTTAATTGATACTTCGTTAAATCAACGCACTTTAGATAGCGAATCAATTTGTCACTAGAAAAAGGTTGGTGAAGCAATTCTTTAATCATAGAATTTGTTATTTTCGAGAAATCAAAAGCTCGTTTTATTTCCTTGCAAAGCGCTATTTTTTCAAGTCGCCCAATACAAAACCTAAACTCCCTATCTTGAGTTTTCTTATTTTTTATTAGTTTTAAAGTTAAAGTTTTTATTTGTGGCAACGTCATTTGAACGTTTGATATCTTTTTTGATTTCCACAAAACATCTATTTGTTCAATTAGTCTGTTCGGCCTTTTAATAAATTCAGATATTTTGCTATCTTTGTTGGTTAATATATAAGACTTTTGTGAGTTTACGTTAAGTCCTTTTTTTCGCAATTCAATTACTAAATCTTTTAAAGCTTTTCGAGCATGAAAAACATCAGTACAAACTATCCTAATATCATCCATGTACCTAAAATACATATATTTCTTCTTTAACA
>JAPLLR010000031.1 GCA_026387455.1 Candidatus Omnitrophota bacterium
AAAAGGCTGCGCTATGAAAGCGGAGTGCACCGGGTGCAGCGCGTGCCTGAGACCGAGGCTCAGGGCAGGATCCACACTTCAACCGCGACTGTCGCGGTGTTTGTGGAGCCCGAAGAAGTAGACCTGGTGATCCTGCCTTCGGACCTGCGCATAGACACTTACCGTTCAAGCGGTCCGGGAGGGCAGCATATGCAAAAGACGGATTCCGCGGTGCGCATTACCCACGTTCCTACGGGAGCTGTGGTAGCCTGCCAGGATGAGCGCTCGCAGCTTAAAAATAAGACCAAGGCTTTGAGGATCCTGCGCGCTAAGATATTGGATATGAAGATAGAAGCTGAGACAAAGAAGGTCTCCGCTGAGCGCAAGGGCCAGATCGGCACCGGAGACCGCAGCGAAAAGATCCGCACTTATAATTTTCCCGACCGCAGGGTCACCGACCACCGGATAAATTTTACTTCGCATCAACTGGAAGGGGTGCTTGAGGGTAAGCTTGAAGAGCTCTCTGACGCTTTGATCAAGGCAGCGGAAGAAAAGAAGCAGGAAGCTAGAAATAACTTGTCCCGTTAGAAGTCATTTGCTAACGGGTTAATAAGGGACTCCTAACGGGATGAATGAAGCGGAATTATTATTTACCGAACTTTTGGATTGTGACAGGTTAACTCTTTATCAAAACCGAGATAAAGCTCTGGATAGAGATTTAGCCAGGTTTGTTGCTTTGGTTCTAAAGCGCAGGTCCGAGGGAGAGGCTCTTCAGTATATTTTGGGTAAGGCGCATTTTATGGGCAGGGAATTTAAAGTTGATTCCCGTGTGCTTATCCCGCGTCCAGAGACAGAGTTATTGGTAGAGGCGGCACTTGGTTATATTACTAAGGCGCAGATTGGAAAAGACAAGTCACTTGAGGTCCTGGAGCTGGGAACCGGATCCGGATGTATCGCTGTAACATTAGCGCTATCGCTTGAGAATATTTCTCTTACCGCGACGGATATATCGGACGACGCGCTAAGTGTAGCCCGGGAAAACGCTTTTATAAATAAAGTCAGCAGCAAAATAAATTTTATCCAAAGCGACCTGTTTTATTTATGCAACCGGGTTTATGATGTGATCATCAGCAATCCGCCTTATGTCAAAAGCTTAACAATCGATTCCCTGCAGCCAGAGGTTCGGTATGAGCCGCGCATCGCCCTTGACGCGGGTAGAGATGGTTTACTTTTTTTCCGGCGCATAATCCAGGAGTCATCGCATTGCATGGCAAAGGACGGGTTGCTTATATTAGAGATAGGAATTGATCAGCTTGAGCCGATAAGGAATCTTTTTGAAACGGCGCGGGATTTTGAGATAATACATGTAGTCACGGATTACAATCAAATTGAACGGATCATTGTAGCTAAAAGGATAGGAAAAAATGGATAAGTTAGTGATCGAGGGTGGAGTAAGACTAAGGGGTGAGGTGACTGTTTCGGGAGCCAAGAATTCGGTTCTTCCTATATTGGCGGCAACATTATTGACTGACGATGCCTGTATTATTAAGGGGGTCCCTGATTTACGTGATACTTCTACTATGCTTAAGCTTTTGCGTTCATTGGGTAAGAACGTGGAAGTGGATAAGGGAGTGGTTACGGTTACTGCCGGAAAGGCCGCGAATTACATTGCCGATTACAAGATCGTTTCTACCATGCGCGCGTCATTTTGCGTCTTGGGGCCGCTGTTGGGTAAATTAAAGAAGGCGCGCGTATCTTTGCCTGGAGGATGCGCTATCGGAACCCGGCCGGTAGACTTGCATTTAAAAGGGATAAAATTATTGGGAGCCGATCTAAAGGTTGAAGGCGGATACGTGATCGCTAAGGCCAGTAAGCTCACTGGCGTTCATATGTATCTGGGCGGAGTTTACGGCTCATCGGTTTTAGCTACTGATAACGTGATGATGGCCGCGGTTTTGGCTCACGGAAAGACAGTGATTGAGTCAGCAGCCTGCGAGCCGGAAGTGGTGGATCTTGCTGAGTTTCTGATCAAGATGGGTGCTAAGATAAAAGGGCACGGTACTCCAATCATTGAAATTGAGGGAGTACGTCATCTGCACGGAGCAGCGCATACCGCGATTGCGGATAGGATCGAGGCGGGGACGCTGATTTTAGCTGCTTTGATCACTAAGGGTGACATTTTACTAAAGAATTGTAACTATCGTCACTTGGGTGCGGTGATCGATAAGCTGGAAGAGGCCGGGGCGCAGTTCACGCGAACCGAGGGCTCCCTCCATGTGCGTTATCAGAAGCCGCTTAATGCCGTGAATATCACGACACTTCCTTATCCGGGATTTCCCACGGATATGCAGGCGCAGATGATGAGCCTGATGAGTGTAACCTCCGGGATCAGCGTGATTACTGAGAAGATCTATCCTGACCGGTTCATGCACGTGGCTGAGCTTAACCGTATGGGCGCGCATATCCAAAGAGAGGGGCCGCATGCCATAGTTGAGGGTATTAAGGAGCTGTCGGGCGCTCCGGTAATGGCTTCTGATTTACGCGCATCCGCCGGCCTGGTGTTAGCCGGCTTGGCTGCCAGAGGTAAAACCCAGATTTCAAGGATATATCACCTAGAGCGCGGGTATGAAAATATTGAAGAAAAGCTGCAGAAGCTGGGTGCTAAGATTTGGAGAGAAAGAGAATGATTCTGATGATTGACAACTATGATTCTTTCACCTATAACCTGGTCCAGTATTTAAGTTCTCTGGGGCAAGAGATAAAGGTGTATCGTAACGACAAGATCACGGTTGAGGCGATCAGGAAGCTTAAACCCCGCAAGATCGTGATTTCCCCTGGTCCGGGCAGGCCTGAGGGCGCCGGGATATCCTGCGAGGTGATCAGGTCTTTTGCTGGGAAACTACCGATACTGGGAGTCTGCCTTGGTCACCAGTCTATCGGGTTTGTGTTTGGTGCAAAGATCGTACATGCTAAAGAGCTGATGCACGGGAAAACTTCAAAAATATATCATAATAGAAAAGAAATTTTTAAGGGACTACCTCTTCCTTTCGAGGCGACTCGGTATCACTCGCTGGTGGTCCAAAAGATTAGCCTTCCGACTTGTCTTGAAATCATTGCCTGGACCAAGGAGGGGGAGATCATGGGGTTAAAACACAAAAAGTATTCAGTGTGGGGGGTTCAGTTTCATCCAGAGTCTGTCCTGACTAAGTCCGGGATAGATCTATTGGAAAACTTCGTAAAAAGGTGATTGAGAAAGTAACAACGAGGCTTTCGAAGAAAATCGATCTTACTGGGCCGCAGATGTGCTTGGCCATGGAGGAGATCCTCACCGGTAAAGCGGATACGGCAAGCATCGTGGCGTTCCTGACTGCGCTTTCTAAAAAAGGCGAGACAGTTAGGGAGGTGGTAGCTGCCGTGCGGGTAATGCGTAGGCATGCCATCAAGATAAAAACGAAGCATAAGGCAATCCTGGATACCTGTGGCACTGGAGGCGATACAAAGGGAACATTCAATATTTCCACAACCGCTGGTTTTGTAGCTGCGGGAGCGGGAGTTATAGTAGCTAAGCACGGGAATCGTTCCATATCCAGCCTTTGCGGAAGTGCGGATATACTGGAGGCCTTGGCTATAGAGATCAACGGCGATAAAGACTTGATAGAGCGGTGCTTGAATGAAGTAGGCATCGCTTTTTTATTTGCCCAGAACCTGCACCCGGCGATGAAATATGCCATGCCTGCGCGTAAGGTTATAGGACACCGCACTATCTTTAACATTCTCGGGCCTTTGAGTAATCCTGCCGGTGCCACGCATCAGCTGGTGGGAGCATATGAGCGTCATTGGGTGAAGGTATTGGCTAACGTTTTAAATGATCTTGGCTCAAAGCACGTGCTTGTGGTGCACGGAGAGGATGGCCTTGATGAGATTACTACCACCGCAGGCACGCATGTGGCAGAAGTCCATAATGGCAAGGTCTCAACCAGAATAGTTTATCCTGAGGATTTCGGGATCAAGAGGGCAAGGCTTAAGAATCTGGCCGGAGGCAATGCCCACGAAAATGCCGAGATACTCCTGGGTATCTTAGAGGGAAAGGCCGGGCCAAAGCGCGATATTGTGGTAATAAATGCCGGGGCGGCCATATATGCCGCGGACAAGGCGAGCTCAATTAAAGAAGGGGTGAAACTTGCGGCTTGCGCTATTGATTCCGGAAAAGCCCTGGAAAAGTTGGAGCAGCTAAGGGAGTGTTCACGACGATGAGTAAAAATGACATGCTTAAGGAAATAGTAGCTAAGAAAAAAGAAAAGTTAGCTTTCGCTAAGATTCAGCTTCCCGAGGAGGAATTAAAGGTTAAGGCTCAAGGGCAGCCTGCGACGCGGCCGTTTATCAAGGCTATCACCAAGGAGCGTCAGATTTCTCTCATTGCTGAAATCAAGAGAGCCTCACCTACGCATGGCGTGATCCGGGAGAGCTTCGATCATAAAGATATCGCAAAGATTTATCAGGATGCCGGAGTGCAGGCGATATCTGTCTTGACCGAAGAGGATTATTTTTTGGGAAATATTTCTTTCCTTAATGATGTAAAAAGCGCTACCACGGTACCGATTTTAAGAAAAGACTTTATCTTTGAGCCGTATCAGGTGTATGAGTCGCGCTGTTTCGGGGCGGACGCTATCCTGCTTATCGCCGACATGCTTACTCAGGAGACAATCTCTGGGTTGATCCAGGTCGCAACTTCGCTCGGGATGGATTGCCTGGTAGAAGTGCATACGGAAAAGGAATTAAAGAAAGTTCTTAAGCTTAAAGAAGTCCAGCTTATCGGGATCAATAACCGCGACTTGCATACGCTGGAAGTTGACCCTAAAACAACCGAGAGGCTTTATACTTTGATCCCTAAGGGAAAACCCGTAGTTGTTGAGAGCGGCCTAAGAAGTCGTCAGGATGTGAGTTTCTTGAAGATCCTCGGAGTGAGCGCAGTGCTGGTCGGCAGCGTTTTCATGGAATCGGAAAATATCAGAGCTAAGGTCGAAGAGGTCATGGGGTGGTAAAAGTAAAAATATGCGGGATAACTAATCTGGAAGATGCCCTTGTTTCGGTTAGAGCCGGATGCGATGCATTAGGATTTGCTTTTTTCAGGAAAAGCCCGCGCTATGTTTCTCCTAAGAAGGTCAGCAGCATAGTCAAGCAGATCCCGCCGCGCATTATTAAGATCGGAGTTTTTGTCAATGCCAGAGAAGAGGCGGTTAAGCGTATTGCCCGTATGTGCGGTCTGGATATGCTGCAGTTTCACGGGACAGAAACTCCCGAATACTGCAGTAAGTTTGCTAAATATAAGGTTATAAAAGTGTTCCGGGTGAAGGATAAGTTAGATTTGCGGGAGGTCCTGCGCTATAAGCCGTTTGCCTATCTTTTTGATACTTTTGTGAAATCCAGGATGGGTGGTACAGGGAAAAATTTCGACTGGAAACTCATCAGGCATTTAAGAGGGGTAAAGAATCCGGTATTTTTGTCAGGCGGCTTGACTGCGGGAAACGTAAAAAAAGCTATTTCAATAGCTAAGCCCAGATGGGTAGATGTATGTAGTTCGATCGAATTGATCCCGGGTAAGAAAGATCACGTTTTAGTGAGACAGTTCATCGAAACGGCGAAAGGCAGGTAAGGAACATGAAAAAATGTCCGTATTGCGCGGAAGAGATTCAGGATGAAGCTGTAAAATGCCGTTTCTGCCAGGCAGACCTTGGCAAGAATAAGATTGCGGCGTGGAAGGGCTGCCTTATCGGCTGTCTTTCGGTTATCGCCGGTGCGATTATATTGATGATCCTGTTTTCTTTCTTAAGTTTTTTGGCGCTAAAGTTCGTTCTTTCCAAAGTATTTACCAATTTTCCGTCTTTGCCGAATTTCCCCGGTTTTCCTCAGGGATTTGACAATTATTTTAAAGATTTCAGCTCGTTTTTTACGGATCTGTGGTACAGGCTGATGGAGATATTGCGCATCGGAACAGGATCACGTACTCTTTAAAAACATGGCCAAAATATTATTAAAAGAAAAGAAGCCGTTTTTTTTATTCAGTAGCTTCCGGTTTAAGATCATGTTTTTCTTTGTGCTGACAATGGTGGCAGCCGGCACCGCAACGAATATCCTGGTGACTAATTACGCTCTTCGCTCGCAGTTTGAGCAGCTGCGCTCAAAGCTTGAGAGCATCGCCCAGACCGCGGCTGTTTCTATCGACGGATCAAGCCTGCAAAGCATACCTCTCAACAAAGAAGGGGCACAAACTCCGGTATATAAGGATGTTGTGAGAAAGCTTCTGGAAATTAAACGTAAAGTCCCTGGTATAAGATATATTTATATTCTCGCGAAAACCGCTAAACCCGGGATTCTGCAGTTTGTGATAAATGACAGCACCGAAGAAAAAGAGAGCGAAGCCGAAACCGCGGTCGCGTATCCAGGGGATGAGTATGACGCAACGCGTTTCCCGGAGATGCTAGAGGGATTTGTTAAAGCCTCCGCGGATAAGGAGATGGGGGCGGATCAGTGGGGCGTGTTTCTTTCCGGCTATGCCCCTGTTCGCAGCCGCGAAGGCGCTGTTGTCGCGGTACTCGGAGTGGATATGACGGCCGAGGATGTGCGCAGTGTGCAGACAGCGGTGCGCCAAAGAATGCGGTTCTTCTTTTTGCTCAAGATACTTGCGGCTATACTGCTCGGGTTCTTTATCTCTGGAGGGGTGACCCGGCAGGTGAGGGAATTGATGAAAGGGGTCCAGCATTTCGGTAAGGGAGATCTTGACTGCAAGGTGGCGGTAAAGGGAAGAGATGAGCTGGCCCAGCTTGCTTGTGTTTTTAATAAGATGTCGGAGGATTTAAAGCTGCATATCGAGGAGCTTAAACGTACAACCGCGGAAAAAGAGCGCCTGGTACGCGAGATCGAGATCGCCCGGGAGATTCAGCGGAGTTTCCTTCCCGAATTTTATCCTGAGATCGCCGGCATCGATATCGCGGCGATGACTTTGCCGGCGCGCATGGTGGGCGGGGATTTTTATGATTTTATACCTATTGATAAAAATATCTGGGGCCTGGCTATAGCTGATGTCTCGGGTAAAGGCATTCCTTCGGCGCTTTTTATGGCTTTATCCCGGGCTCTGATGCGCGCAAGCGCCACAATAACCACCTCTCCGGACAAGGCCATTAACCACGCCAATAATCTTATTTGCCAGGACTCAAAGGCCAATATGTTCGTTACGCTTTTTTACGCCGTGCTTGATGCTGAGACTAAGACTTTTAAATATGCCAATGCCGGGCATAATCCGCCGCTTTTGGTTTCTGCATCCAGCAATGATATAGTGTTGCTAAAGGCCCAGACTATGCCTTTGGGTATAGCCCAAGATATCGAGGCAACTACGGAAGAGTTCACTCTTAAGCCGGGAGACCTGGTGATACTTTACACCGATGGAGTGACTGAGGCGATTAATGAGGAAAGAGAGCAATTTGATGTCGAGAGGCTTGAGAAAATAGTCAAGGATAACCGTCATTTATCGGCAGATCAGCTGATGCATAGAATTGAGGATGCCCTTAAGAAGTTCGTCGGTAAGCAGCCCCAGTTTGACGATATTACTATAATGATCATAAAGGCGACATAAAGATATACACCCCGCTTTCTGCTACACCCAACTTTAGCCCCTTCCTTAGTCTCTTCCTTAAAAGGTATAGGAAGGACTACCCCTGTGGGGTTAATAGGTATAGGAAGGGCTACCCCTCTGGGGTTATAGGAAAAGTTGGTGTTGCGCTTACTGCGGGCCCCCAAACTTAAAGGATAGTTTGGGGTTGAGCTTGTGCTCAAGGAGGATACATATGTCTTTTACTCAGCAGATATTATTGAACGTTCCGTCGGTTGTTCTGTGCCTGTTGATGGTGTGTGGTTCAGTGATCCTGACGATTCTGGGGCTCTTGGTGGTACGCCGTTTCGTGCCACACCATAAATTAAAGGCGCATAATGACGTCTCCGGACCGATTTTCAGCACTCTGGGCGTGGTGTACGCCGTGCTTCTGGCGTTTGTGGTGATTGTAGTTTGGGAGAGGTTTGATAAGTCTGATATGAATGCGCAAAAGGAAGCTAATTGCCTGGTGGATCTGTGGAGAGACTCCGAGGCTTTTACCCCGGAGTTTAAAGGCAAGGCGCAGGGGTTATTCAAGGAGTATAGCAAGGTAGTGGTCAGCGAAGAGTGGGACATACTTGCTAAAGGAGAAATGAGCCCGAAGGTGGGAGAGATAGTAAATAAGATGTGGACTCTTTACTCAGGATACCTGCCGCGTAATGCTACGGAACAGGCTTTTTTCGAGGAGTCAGTGCGTAAGCTCAATGAATTCGGAGAGCTGAGGGTGATGCGTATCGTCGATGCGCATAACGGTATACACCCCATCCTGTTGATGGTGCTGACCGTCGGCGGGATAGTCACCATAGCCTTCACTTTCTTTTTCGGAGCGGAAAGCTTAAGGACCCAGGCGGCTATGTCGGTGCTGCTTGCGATAATTATCTCTTTGAGCATGTTTACTATCTTTTCGCTGGATTATCCTTTTACCGGAGATGTGAGGATCAATCCTCCGGAGGTATTCAAGGTACTGGCGGTAAAATAACGCAGGCCGGAAAATCGAGGAGCGCATTATGGAGACTAAGGTTGGCCATCTGAAAGTAGATATATTCAAGATTAAAAACCGCGTAGGGTACGCCGCGGTTTGTTGTGAACATTTGACTGAGGGTAAGACTGAGCGTGAGGCCTATGAGCGTATGGTCAAGGCTTTGCGTAGGACCGATAAAAAAGATAGATAGATTGGTTGCTTAATCCGTTTTATCGTTGTAGAATATACCAATTATGGAATCAAGAGTGGATAAACAGACGCAGAATAGTGATTACCTGTCTGAATTTCTTTCTTTGAACCAGGTGGAGGGGTTCCAGGAGAATTACGCCCAGGATATCACCGCCGATAATTATTTCGGCATGCCTATTGCCTCCATTATCCTTGCGGAGAATAAGCTTAAAGACCAGGCAGTCCGACGCCTAGGTTATTTTTCCATGGAGTACGGGTTGGCCCCGAGCTTTTACAACACTTTTACTTCTGTCCGTCCGCTGAACCCCGATAATAAGATTCCCGAAAATACTGTGTTTTCCAACTACCGCCTGGCGGATTATTTTTTTGACGTTAAGGTGGATAGCCTTATCGATTTACCTATATATAGCGGAGGTTTGGGGGTTTTAGCCGGAGATACGGTAAAGACTATGGCTGACTACAAGCTGCCGGCGTTGGCGGTGGGGATACTCTGGCGTTCGGGGTATTTTCGTCAGCGGTTCTGGTTCAAGCATGGCCAGGTGCCGGAGAAGATGAAGTGGGAGCCCAAAAGCTACCCCGGGCTGATCCCGCTTAAGAACATCATAAAGATTTCTCTTAAGCAGGAGACAATATCTTTAAGATTATGGAAATATTACGTCTATAGCTATAAGCACGATTACGTTATACCACTAGTCCTTTTGGATGCCGATGTGGAGCCAAACAGAGAGGATGTCCGCAGGCTTACCGATCAGCTTTACCGCAGCGACAACAATTGGCTTAAAGCTATGCAGAGAATAATTCTTGGTTATGGAGGTATCGCGGCTATTAAAGAGCTAGGGTATGATATCGATACGTTTCATCTGAATGAAGGGCATGCGGCGTTCGCTTTTATTGAGAAATCCCGCGGTATGTCCGAGGCGGAAGTTGAAAATCTGAAAAAGCATTTTGTCTATACCTGCCATACGCCGGTAGAGGCAGGGCACGACCGTTTCCCTTCGGATGAGCTGCGCAATATACTCTCGGATAGCGATTTTGAGCTGGCTCAGCGTCTGGGCAAAGACCGGGCAGGAGTAGTAAACCTTACGCTTTTGGCCATGAACGCAAGCAGCGCTATAAATGCGGTCTCCAAGAACCATCAGATGGTGATGCACTTGCAATTTCCTAAATATAAAGAGCAGATCCAGTATGTGACTAACGGAGTGCATCCTTACACCTGGATCTCCCGGCCTTTCATGCAGGTGTATAAGAGCTTTCCTGCGGTTTTTAAAAATTTCGAAGATAATCCCATGATCCTGGCCAAAGCTGAGGAGTTAAGGAGCGATGAGGGTTTTCGCAAGGCTGTCTGGCAGGCGCATCAGGAAAGTAAGTCCGGGCTTTGCAGCCTGCTTGAGAAATGGTCCCTTAAAAAAGACGCCTTTACCGTTTGCTGGGCGCGTAGGATCGCTGCCTACAAGCGGCCGAGCCTTGTGCTCTATGATGTGCAAAGGCTGATAGAGATCGCTAAAATTACCGGTCCAATACAGCTGATCCTCGCCGGCAAGGCTCATCCTAACGACAACCTGGGGTCAACCTTTGTCAATGAGATGATGGATAAGGTGGACGGGCTGTCTAATGCCTATGATTATTTAAAGATTGTGATCCTGGAGAATTACGATATGTATTTTGGAAAGGCGCTGACCAGCGGCGTGGATGTCTGGCTGAACAATCCTTTGCCGCCTTTTGAGGCTTCTGGCACCAGTGGGATGAAGGCGCTTTTAAACGGTGTGGTGCAGCTGTCCACTCTCGACGGTTGGGTGGTGGAGGCGGCGGATAAGGGGATAGGCAGGATCTTCGGTTATAAAAACGGCGAGGGTAAGATCGGAAACGAAATGGATTTGCACATGCAGGAGGATTCCATTGCGTTGTATCAGGCCCTTGAGGAGCTGGTCGGTCTTTATTATAAAACTGTGCATGGCAGTAAGAATGAAGTTGATCTTACTTCACCATGGATAGATTACATGATCAGCTGCATCGTGGCAAGCGCGCATTTCAATACCTACCGGATGCTTGATGAATACAAGCAGTTGATTTGGAAATTACCTTAAGGATTATCGGTATTTGAAATTGACAGGAAAAGCGGAATGTGTTACAGTAACAGCGCAGTGGATAAGGGATTAGAAGTCAGCAGCCGGAAGGTGTGGGATAGCTAACCTTTCGGCGCAATTGTTTTCTGGCCCCATGTCCGCTAATTTCAAGTGGAAGGAGGTAGTAAAGAAATGGCAAGAGGTAAAGTGAAGTGGTTCAGCAATCAAAAGGGGTACGGTTTCATCACTCCAGAATCAGGCAGCGACGTGTTTGTTCACCACAGCGCGATTCAGGGTGAGGGTTACAAGACTCTGGATGAGGGGCAGGAAGTGGAGTTCGATATCGAAAAAGGGCCTAAAGGCGAGCAGGCTACTAACGTAGTGAAGCTATAACCTAAAAACAGACAATGGTCTCGGCGCTTTTTTAAAGAAAGTGTCGGGACCGTTTTTTTAGCGCAGAAAGCGCTACACTGGCCTATCCTCTAAGGCCAAGTGTACGCAGAAAGCGGCACACCAGCCTTTCCTTTAAGGCTGGGTGTAGCAGAAAGTGCAACGCCCGCCATTCCTATATGGCGGGGCGTTACCGCAGAATGCGCTACACGTTAAAAGAAGCATGAGAGTATTGATCTCTATATTTTTCTGGATCATGGCCGGGATATTTACACTGGGGGTATTTTTGGGCGCGCTTTTCTGCGCCACGGTATTGTACCCTTTTGACCGCAAGCGTAAGATGGCTCATACATTCGGGTTCTTGTGGTCGGATTGCCTGGCGGTAATCAATCCTTTCTGGAGCTTAAAGATCGAGGGCCTTGAGAATATCGATAGAAATAAGGTTTACGTATTGGTAGCCAACCATCAGAGCATGGCGGATATCGTGGTCGTCTATAAGACGCGCGTGCAGTTTAAATGGGTGGCAAAAGACGCGCTTTACAGGATCCCAATATTCGGCTGGACCATGATGCTGATGAAATACATGAGGCTTGCCAGGGGCGAGTTCGGCAGTATAAAGGATGTATATGATCAGGCAGCGCTCTGGCTCAGGGACGGTGTATCTGTGTTGTTTTTTCCGGAAGGCACGCGGGCAAATAGTGAAGAGATGGGGCCTTTTAAAAACGGGGCGTTTAAGCTGGCGGTAAAAGAGCAGGTGCCGGTATTGCCGTTTTATATCGGAGGGGCGCGGGAGATCTTCAAGAAAGGAAGTTGGGTTTTTAAGGGTAGAGCGGATTGCACTCTGCGTATTTTGCCGCCTGTAGATACTATTTCATACGGAGTAAAGGATTTTGCCCGTCTGCGTGATGATGTGCGAAATAGATTGCTTGCTGAACAGGAGAAGGAGAAATGAGAAAATTAAATTTCTTGATTGTTTTGGCAGGGGTAAGTTTTATCTTAGGGTTTGTTTCAGTGGCCGCGGCTCAGGAAAAGGAGCTGACTGTTACTTCCGTGGGTGCGGTAAAGTATCCCTCCAAGCCTAAGAAGGCGGACGTAGATCTATTTTTTTCGACTATGCCTTCAAAACCGTATGATGTGATTGCTCAAGTTAGCGGCAGCATTGTGGGCGAGCCTAAGGCTATTCTTAGGGCCCGGGCGCGCAAGGTAGGAGGAGATGCGGTGATCATTTCGGACTTGACCACGAAGATCGAATCCGAGGCCGCAAAGTTGGGGATCAACCAGAGGTCGCGGCCGGCGGATATTACCCCGAATTACACTCCGGGATATTCTTACAAAGTTTATACTGTTAAAGGCCAAATTATTAAATATAAGGATTAATGAATACCCCGCCTCATAAACGCCGCAAAGTCTCTTTCATAAACTTTGCAGGCATTCGGCGGGGTTAATTCCTGACAAGTTAAAAGATGGGAATTAAGGAGGTTTTATGGAAGGCTCAAGAATGTTACGAAACTCCCAGATCATAATTCTGGGGATCTGTATTGCGGTTGCGACCATTGTATCAAGCGTGATCCTTTCTCAGGGTTTTTTGAAGGTGATGAAATTCACTCGGGAGGTGATCTCGGTCACCGGCTCAGCCCAGAAAGACATCAAAAGCGATTACGCGGTGTGGAGCGGGTCATTTTCCCGTAGGGAGCCGAGTTTGAATCTGGCTTATAAGGCATTGCAGGAAGATCTAAGCAAGGTAAAGAGTTATTTAGTTAGCCAGGGTGCGTCTGTTAACGAAATAGTCGCGTCTCCCATTAACACCGAGTCTATTTACAAGAAAAACGACAAGGGTAATGACACTAATGATATCGAGGCTTACCGCCTTAGCCAGTCTGTCGAGATACATTCGAAAGATGTGGATAAGGTGACACAGCTATCCCGGCAGTCAACCGAGCTGATCAATCAGGGAGTAGAGTTTACCTCTTTTTCTCCCGAGTATTTTTATACCAAGCTGGATGAGCTTAAGATAGAGATGCTGGCCAAGGCCACGGAAAACGCCAAGCAGCGGGCTCAGAATATGGCCCAGGCCACCGGGAACAAGATCGGTTTTATGCGCTCGGCAAAGATGGGAGTCTTTCAGATCACGCCAATGAATTCTACTGAAGTCTCTGATTACGGGGTAAATGATACCAGCTCTCTTGAGAAGAGGGTGACCGCGGTAGTTACGGTCAGCTTCGCAATTGAATAATATGCGCATAAGATTTGTAAAATCCGTCTTAATGATCATTATCAGCCTTTTTTTATTAAGGTACGGATCGCTTTTTGCTCAAACAGCTGCCGTGCCCGAGGCTCAGCAGCAGCCTGCTGTTGAGGCAGAAGCTCTTCCTAAACCGGATCTGCCGGTAGATATTTCTATCGAAAGCATTCGTCTTTTCAATGACCTTTACGTCGGGCTTGCTGCCGAGATAGAAGTAGAGATCATCAATAATACTGACGTTCAGGCTCATGACGTGAGCGTAGGCTTTACTTCGGATGACGGTTCTACTGACAGGCAGATGATCGCGCTTGGGCCTAGCTCAAGAGAACGGATCAAGCTTAAGTGGATTCCTAAAGGCCCAGGAAAGCGCAGGATAGTCATTTCCATTGTTTGCAAAAACGATACCAGCCCTTTAAACAATCAGCAGGTGGAGTTTGTGGAGGTCAGCAGCGAGACTTATGTGGATTTAAAAATCGTTTCCGCAAAGATTCCTCCTGAGTTATATTCCGGTAGCCTGGCAAACATTGAGGCGGAGATTGCTAACGATGCGGATGTTGAGATCAGGGAAGCAAATATCATTTTTAATGCCGATGATGGATCTAAGGATCTGAAGCGGGTATCAATACTTCCGAAATCTTCGGCAATCGTCATGTTTTCTTGGGTGCCACGCAATCCGGGTGCGCAGAATATAAGCCTTAGCGTCGAGTGCAAAGAGGATATGAACGCAGGCAATAATGAGCTGAGGGTCCCGGTTGAAGTGAGGGCGGTTGAAAAGTTTCAGGAGCCGCAAATAGAGGTAAAGGAAGAGAGGCCAGCAGTTGAGAGGCCGGTAGGAAATAAGGGAATTTTTAAGCCGGCCCAAAAGATAAAGCCTACTAGAGAGTGATTTTCAGCGTTTTTAGGTAGTTGACGATGTTTTGTGTGGTTGATTCGGGAGTAGATGCTCCGGCGGTGACCCCGACACTTTTAATACCTTTGAACCAGGACTTCTTAATATCGTTTTTTGAGCCCACCCAGTAGCTTCTGGTATTTAGTGATTTAGAAATCTCATAAAGTCTTTTAGTATTTGCGCTGTGTCTGGAGCCGATAATGATCATCAGATCATTATCTAGCGGCAGGCGCCTTGCTTCATCCTGGCGCATGGTAGTGGGTTTGCAGATAGTGTTGAAGAACTTTAGCTCTTTAGCATGGGGCCTTAAGGTTTCTATGATCTTGATGACTTTTTGTATATTTTGGGTAGATTGAACTACCACGCATGCTTTTTTGAATGTTCTTTTCGGAATATTCCTTATATCATCGACTACAATAGCTTTGCCCCGAAGCTGTCCGACAATCCCGCGCACTTCGTCATGGTTCCTGTCCCCTATGACGATAATAGTAAAACCCCTTGATTCCATGTCTTTGGCGATTTTGTGGATCTCTTTGACCATGGGGCAAGTAGCGTCGATTATCCGGTATCCGGCATTGACCGCTTTATTCAGGGTGGACAGAGGGGCGCCGTGAGCGCGGATAAGCAGGGTTTTCCCGGAGCCGTTACTCAGTCTGCTGATTTTTTTAATACCTGCTTTCGAAATCTGGCTGACTACTGTTTCATTATGTACAATGTCGCCAAGCATAAAGATATTTCTTCCGGAAGCGGCGCTTTTCATAGCCACATCGATTGCCCTTTTTACCCCGAAACAAAACCCCGCGGATTTAGCCAGATTGATTTTCATGAGTTTATATTTTACACTCAAATTTATCGTAAAACCAGTAAAATCTGGTTGAAATAAGTGTATATATAGTATAGAATGGAACATTAATATGCCCAAGCGCACAAAGTT
>JAPLLR010000041.1 GCA_026387455.1 Candidatus Omnitrophota bacterium
TTGCTGAATTAAAAATGGCTCTTGGTTTTAAAGATAGTAGATTATTAACCTCTATGGTACTATTGCGCCAGCAACTATTCTGACAATTTACAACATCTATATTTTTAATCGCTTCTTTTATCCCAACTTCTAAGCAATTGAATGATTTATTATGGGTAAGCCTATCGCACGCATAAATATCGCCTTTATAGTCTATTCTAAAATGAAATATCCCTGCCCAGCACCTCAAATTCTTTTTATGTGGCCAGTTATAAAGATATATAAGACCATCCAATGAATTTCCTAATGCTTTAACTCCTTTTTTCTTTTTCTCAATAAGATAAGTCAGTGTTTCTTTATACTCTTTTTCATCTGGAAAATATTCAATTATATTGGAATTGTCTTTCATTCTTGGTTCTAGTGGTTGGAAGGTGGCTTTAATATCATTTTCTTGCGCAATATTTAGAATAAAATCAATGTATTTTAAGTTTTGCTTAGAGATAACCGCATTTAAACCCACATTAATCTTTTCTTTTTTAAGTAGATGAATAGCTTGAATTACTTGATCATAAGAACCCTGTTGACGCTGAGGGTCATGTATTTGCCTTGGTCCGTTAAGGGTTATTTTAATCAAATCTACCATTTTCAAAAGATCTATTTTGCTATTAACTAGTGATCCATTTGATGTCAGTTTAACATAAATGTTTTTTTTGCGCGCAAAGAGAATAATATCACCAATATCATCGCGCAATAATGGCTCACCACCAACAAACGAGATAGCTCTCGTACCGCAAGAACTTAATCCACCTATAATGGAAAGAATTTGATCAGTACTGAGTTCAGGAAGATTATCCTTCCAGATATCGCAGTATGCGCATCTATAATTGCACCTTCGCGTTACCTCCCAGCTAATCAAAAGGGGAATCTTACTTCTTTTTATTCTGGCTAACATTATTCTTAACGGTAGCGATATTTTATCTCTAAATCTCATTTTAGTAATCGTAATTTCTATTGATTTGCCTAGCAATGTATTCTATTTCTTCTTTTTTCATTCTATGGGAAACCGGAATTTGCAAGCTTTCATCAAAAATCATCTCTGCAATTCTACATTCGCTATCTTGTGTATACATCTTGGAACAATTTTCCATTACGAATTTACCCGTATCTATCCCTTTTAGCAATAACTTTCTTGAAAGTCTTCTAATGTTCTTACTTCTAATTATTAAGTAATAATAGATAGACTCGCATGTTGGGTTTTCTTTGCGAATAATGATTCTATTGTCGAGCTTTTCACTTAATATTTTACCATTTAATGCTCTTTTAAAGTTATTCTGATCTAATTGACAAAGTTGCATTAATCCGATAAATGCCTGGTAATTAGTAAATCTTACTTTTTGATTTTTAAAGTTTTTTTTTGCCATTTTGTAAGAATCAACGAGGTTTAAGTTGAATAACTCAGCCAAAAGCAGAAAAGGGTAAACAAAAATTGTGAATAATAAAGGAGTGGTTAAGATAGCTTCAAAGATAGATATTAATAATTTATTAACCATTTTAAAATAATCTGGACTGGGTAAACTATCACATATTTCTTTCGCCTTTTTATAAATGTTCTCATCATTCGTAGTAATCATGCCTCCGCCTAGTGTATTTAACGGCTTAACAGTTTCAAAGCTAAAATAGCCACATTTACCAAAACTCCCAACCCTCTTGCCATTGTATTTTGCTCCTGCCGCATGGGCGCAATCTTCAATTACGAATAAATTATGTTTTTCCGCAATATTTAATATACTATTTAATTCACATGGCTGTCCGAATAAATGAGTAGCTACTATCGCTTTTGTCTTGGCTGTTATTTTTTCTTCAATTAGTTCATAATTAATGTTCTGAGAATCTTCATCAATGTCAATAAAAACTGGGTTTAGTTTTAGGTTGGTAATAGCTTTAGGTACAGCATGGAAAGTGTAGGCAGGTAGGATGATTTCATCTTCTTCCTTGCATTCCAGTGTTTTTAATATAATTTGCAAAGCTAGCCTGCCCGAAGAAACGGAAAGTGCATAATTAGTGCCTATATAATTCTTAAATTCATTCTCAAATTCTTTAATATAGCTGCCATCAATTAATTGCTTTTTAAGTGATAATCTTATAAAGCTCTTCAAGAAACCCTTAATAATTATTACATTTCTTCTTGGGAAAACCATCATAAGCATGCTCTTTCTTGCTTTATTGCTAATTGAATTCTTAACTTATTAATTAGTGGCACAAAAAAGAAAAATCCGAGAAGTATAGGAAATATGTGCTCTACAAATGAAACAAGAATACCTAGACCTAAAATATCTTCAATCGGCCCATACCTTGAAAAGAGAGCAAGAATTGTCGCTTCACGGATGCCTAACCCTAAAACTACAATGGGCAAATTACTTATTAAGATCGATAGAGGCATATACAGCATTATCAAGAAAAAAGGAATATTAATAGAAAGAGATTTACTTAAAATATAGAAAACAATTAGTTCAGAACTTTGGAAAACTGAAGCATAAAGAACTAGAAAAATAATCTTTCTTTTTGGGGTATTAAGAAGTAAATTTGCGAGTTTGTTAAAAGCTTCGTGCAGCCAGGAGCGTTTCGATGTAGTATTCCTTTTTATGAGCAAGAGGATGCGACGGTTGAGGAAAAAAACAAAAAATAGGAGTAGAGATAAGATAGCGATAATTACCGGAATTAGTATATATTCCTTATAAATTACGCCAAATTTTAATGGCATGAATAGCCAATAGAATACGAAACCCAATAAGAATACAATCAAAAGAGCAACAACGCTTATTAAATATGCAAGAATATTCAGAAATATACCTGTAGAAAAAGGCATTCCATAGTTTTCTTTCAAATAACTTGCTTGAATAAGATCAAGATACTTAAAACCGGGAATAAGTTTTAAAGGCATTGTGCCCATTTTTATAAATAGTGCTTCCCTGAAGGACAAGTTGCATTTAAATAAGATCAATAACTTTCTTCTTAAATCTGAGGCTAAGAATATATTAATTATGATTGAAACTAGCAACGCTATTGTAAGGAATTCAAGATTTATATTACCCAGTGCAATTAAAATCCCTTTTAAATTGATCTTCGAAAATAATAAATAAAATATAAAGATTGTGGATATATAGATGGCGAAAGCCCTTAAAGCATTCTTAATACGTAGATTTGCGTGCATAAGAGAAGTTATGTTATTTATTATTAATGTTTTAAGCGATAAATAGACAATAGTGATGCAACAAATTTATTATACACTACATCAATTAAATATGGAGACTTTTTTGTACTAAGATATTAATAAAACTCTAGAAAGCTTGTTCGATTTACCTAGCTAATAATATTTGTTAATAATTGTTATTTTCCTTTTTTAAATGGTGTATAATTAAAACATGGAAAACGAGCTTTTGAAGAAAAACGAAAAGATATCTATAGTTGTTCCAATTTATAACGAAGAGCAGGCCATAGTGGAAGTTATGGACGGCCTTAAGAGTACTTGCGGAGACTCTGAAATAATAATAGTTAACGACGGGTCTACTGATAAGACTATAGATAAAATCAGTAATTATAATTTTAAAGTTATAACTCATATCGCAAATAAAGGATATGGCTCGGCATTAAAGACAGGCATTAAGAATGCCAGCAATGATGTAATCGTAACTATCGATGCCGATGGATCCTATCCGATCGATAGCATAAGGATACTTGTTGAAAACCTTGGGTCTTATGGAATGACGGTTGGAAAAAGGGTAAGTAAGACAAAGGTTCAATTATGGAAAAAAATTGGCAAGTATATTTTGTGGCGTATTTCTAATTTTGTTACAGGCCTTAATATCCCGGACATAAATTCAGGATTGAGGGTTTTTAGGAAAAGCATGATTATCGAATATCTGGATCTTCTCCCTGATTCATTCTCGTTTTCTACCACAAGCACTATAATTTTCCTTTTTAACAATTATAAAATAAAATACATTCCAATACAGCTTTATGAGAGAAAAGGAAAGAGTAAGGTAAGCTTATATTCTGGCATCTCTAGTATAAAGAAGATCTTTTTGGTCACTTTATTCTTTAAACCTGTCCGGGCTATAATCTTAATATTTTATCAGTTAGCTACAATCTCGCTGCTTATTTTCTGCATAAGGAATTTATTGTATACGGCAGAAAATTCTGAATTAGGTATATTTATTTGCTTAGCTATTATTTTAACTCTTTTCATAATAGACTTAACAACCAAGTGCGATAAGAAATTAATCTCTGATATCAGTGTTTGATTAGATAATTTAAATGAAGAAAAAAGTACTTTTATTAAATCCCCCAGGCAGAAAATATTATATGCGCGATTATTTTTGCAGCAAAATTTCAAAAGCCGCGTATTATTACCACCCGATAGACTTCATTATTTTAAGCGGAATTTTGAGTTCAGATTTTGATTTGCATGTTTTGGATTGCATTGCAGAAAGGATATGATTTTATTGATGCAATTTTATTGGATTTTACTACTGAAGACATCAAGCATTTCTTAAACGACAAGAATTCTTCTTATTATAATGTTATTTATAAATCAGAAAATGGCATAATTGAAAGGGAGGAGAGGCATTCTAGTGGAGAGTTTTTTGTTCCTTTGCCAAGGCACGAGTTATTCAAAAATGATAAATACTCGTTTCCATTTTCTAAACAAAAGCTTTTTTCTACAGTCTTGACTAATTTTGGTTGTCCTTATAAATGTACATTCTGCGTAGTTAATCGCTTTAATTTCAAAGAAAGATCTGTATCTGCGGTCATTGAAGAGTTAAAATTCGTTAATAAAATCAACATCAAGGAAGTTGTTTTCAAAGATCAGACTTTCGCTGCGAATAGTAAAAAAGCAGAATTATTATGCCAAGAGATGGTTAATGAGGGGATCAAGATCAGTTGGACTTGTTTTAGCCGGATTGACTTAATGAATGAACCCTTATTGTTAAAAATGAAGAGCGCAGGTTGTCACACTATTATTTTCGGAATTGAAACAGCAAATTCGCGGCTCTTATCAACATTTAATAAGTTGTTGGATATCAATAAGATTAAAGAAGTAGTACGTTTATGTAAATCGCTGAATATAAAAACAGTGGGGACATTTATTATAGGTTTACCCGGTGATGATAGGTTATCAATTGAGATGACTATTACTAGTGCAAAAGAGTGTTGCTTTGATTATGCATCATTTAATATTTTTACTCCTGCGTATGGTACTGAAATTAGGAATAGATTACTTAAGGAATCAGCTATAGATAACAATGTGTCTTTTATGGACAGGGGCATTAGCTATCCAACACATATTAAAGGTTGCCTTAGCCAGAAACAGATATGGTTATTGAGGAGAGCCGCTATTCTTAAATTTTATTTTGATCCTGTGTATATATTTAAAAAAATAAAAGATTGCAAGACTATTTTTGATGCGATGAATATGTTAAATCAAGGTCTTGGGGTCCTGAGAACGTTAATATAGAATTAGCCAGACTTAGTTTTAGGTAATAAAATGGACATAAAAACGAATAAACAAAAAATACTGATCATAATCCCAACGTATAATGAGATAAGAAATATCGCCAACCTTATTGACAGTATTTATTCTCTAAAAATGTTTCCCTCAGTTCTGGTTATCGATGATAATTCGCCTGATGGAACATCGCAACTTATTGATAAGATAAAGATTAACTATCCAAAGCTATATTTAATTACCAGAGAAAAAAGAATGGGTCTGTCAAGTGCATATATAAAAGGTTTCAAATTTGCTCTTGAGGGAGATTATGAAATAGTAATCCAGATGGACGCGGATCTTTCTCATCAACCGCATTATATTCCAGAGATGGTTAATCTGCTAAGCGAGTATGACTTGGTAATAGGGAGCAGGTATGTTAAGGGGGGCGGTACGTTGAACTGGGAGCTAGGAAGGACCTTATTAAGCAGATTAGCAAATATTGCTTCGAAAGCCATGCTTAGGGTCCCCTTGAATGACCTGACAAGCGGTTTTAAGTGTATGCGGATAGGAGTGTTAAAGGGCATAAATTTCAATGAAATAACCTCTCGGGGTTATTCATTTCAAATAGAAATGGTCATTTATGCATTTTTGAAAGGTTTTAAGATTACAGAATATCCTATAGTATTTAAAGGCAGAAAAAATGAAGAGTCTAAGATGTCTTTTGGAATAGCTGCGGAGGCATTTTTTAAAGTAATAATGTTGTCTTTAAGACGGAAGATTTCCCAAAAATGATAGTCAGCGTAATCATCGTAACAACCGGCGAAGCTGAGCATATAATATCGTGCCTCGATTCTCTTAAGGCTCAAGCATTCTCCCCCCTGGAAGTTGTTGTTATTGATAATTCCTTAAGGCCGAGTTTTCGTAAAGAAATTGTGGTTAGATTTCCATGGGTTAAGGTCTATTCTAGCCCCAATAATTTTTCATATGGCATTTCCATGAATATGGGGATAAGCATGAGCAAGGGAGATTTTATCCTTTGCCTTAACGATGACGTTGTTCTGGATAGGTATTTTATTCAGGAAGCGCTTAATGGATTTTCTGTGGATGCTAAAATTGCTATGGTGAGCGGTAAAATATGCCGCATTGAGACAAAAACTATCGATAGCGCTGGATTATTCTTGAGTTTATCGCGGGTTGCCAAAGAAAGGGGTTACGGGCTTAAGGATACTGGGCAATACGGTAAGCCGGGTTATATCTTTGGAGTAAGCGGAGCGGCTGCTTTTTACCATAAACAGATGATGGAAGATATTAAACAAGGGACGGATTGCTTTGACCCTGATTTCAGATTTTTTTACGAAGACCTGGATATCGCATGGAGAGCTCGAAACAGAGGCTGGAAAGCTTATTATGTGCCGACGGCTATAGCATATCATGCCAGAGGCGGGACAGCGCGCAAAAAACAGGGCGTGGGAAAGGTCTTTGCCCGTTTTTATATAAATGACGATGACCTACAATTCGAGCTGATCAAGAATAGGTGCCTTGCTATAATCAAAAACGATACTGCTTTAGGGTTCTTGCTTCATCTACCTTTTATTTTTATTTATAGTCTGGCTGAGCTGGGATTTCTCGTGTTATTTAGGCCGAAAGTTATACCTAAGCTGTTAAGCTTACCAAGATTTATGAAATCAGCTTTCAGAAAGAGATTCGCGGCTGAAAGAATATAGCAGGCCAAGGATCGCCCACCATATAAAGCCCACCTCAGGAAGATAGAAGGTAAAATCGACTAGGTTATGCAGCAGAAATACCAAGTTTGCGCAGAATAGGCAAGATATCTCTCTTTTGCGCTTAGATTTGCCCAGGGCTTTGATGCTTTGGTCAATGACTGCTGCTATAAACCAAAGAAATGCGAGCAATCCGATTATTCCGCATTCTCCCCATAATTGCAGATAGGAGTTATGGGCATAGCGAGATGCCGGAAGTGTGAAGTTTCCCGGACCGATTCCTTTAAAAGGGGCATAGGCGATGATTTTAAGCGTTTCGCCCAGATAATCTAGCCGCATAATAGTAGAAAAGACCGGGTGTTGATGAAGTTTTTGCGTAGAAAATCTTAAGATGGTGGCTGCTGCGACCGCGATAACTAAGCAGCTCAATACAAAAATTACCTTTCTTTTCTTCGCTTCTTTATCAAGCAGAAAGTAAATAAGGATAGCAATAGGAATAACCGCCAACCCTCCCAGAGATCTTGTAAGAAAGGCAGCTGCAGCTATGGGAATAAGCAGCCAGAATTTGTGTTTATGGATAAAGGCAATAGGCATAATCATTGCCAGGTATCCAGCCAGGATATTTGGAGTAACAAACGGAACGAATACCCGTCTACTGCTGATGTAATCGTTTACGAACGGGTCATTGATTCCTTCTTGTGCTACAAGGCTGGCAAGCTTAGCGAACCCAAAGAAATACTGATGGATAGCAAGTACGCTGATGATGATTCCCGCCGAAAGAATAACGCGTATGAGCAGTATGCGGTCTCTATCGACAAAAGATGCACAAATCAGGAATATTAACATACCGCTGGCGTATTGATAAAGCACGGCGAAGCTGTTAAGTTTATCCGAGGAAAACACTGAAGAAATGAGCAGGGCGCACGGAAAGAGTATTAGCGGGTATTTTATATCCTTAAACTCCTGAAAACGGATTTTTTTACTAATAATCCATAGGCCAAGCAGACCTAGCAATATCAGGGAATAAGCGGTATTCGCATAAGGATAAGCCAGGGAAGAAATAAATGGCCGGAAAAATATGAATAGCAGCAGGATTGCGAACATCATCAATTAATTGTAGGGGATATTGACCCAAAAGTCAATGAATTCACATAATCTACGGGCCAATATTTAATGCAAAAATAGTAGTATTTAGTGGTATAATTATTACATTATGGGTGATCTGGAACTTATCCGTAAATGTATTACAGGTGACCGTCAGGCGCGCGAGGAGTTCCTAAGGGTTTATCATCGCCTGATGTACCGATATATCCATGCCACGCTTAAAGTCCACGGTGTCTACAGCCATCAAACCAATCCCGACGATCTGTACCACGACCTCTTTGTTTTTCTCTTTGAGCAGAATTGCAGGAAACTCGAAAGTTTTCAGGGTAAAAACGGGTGTAGCTTTGCTAGCTGGTTGAGGTTGGTGGTGG
This sequence comes from Candidatus Omnitrophota bacterium, assembly GCA_026387455.1. GTDB lineage: Bacteria > Omnitrophota > Gorgyraeia > Gygaellales > Profunditerraquicolaceae > JAPLLR01. Next base: position 8,664 of record JAPLLR010000041.1, read on the forward strand.
TCAATTTTGTGCTTGACCGCTTAAGAAAGCTAAAAACCGCTTCAGTCTCATTGGATGAGGAGGACGGAGAGGGGGCGGATATCAAGAACATCCTGACAGATATGGCTCTGGACGCCGCTGACAGCTTAAGCGATAAAGAGGGGCAAAAAAGCCTTGAAGAGTGTATCGGCCTGCTTGACACTAAAGACAAGTATTTTCTTGAGCTACATCTTTACCAGGAAATCGGCCTTAAACAACTGGCAGATCTTTTTCAGTCATCTCGGCCAGCTTTAGATATGCGTAAATCGCGGATTTTCGAGAAATTAAGGAATTGTTTCAAAAATAAAGGGTATTTTCGTTAGCTCAGCGCTTATAGCACCTTGGCATAAATGTATCTTTGCCTATTTGATGGCAAAGTATGCTTCTTGTCAAGCAATTGCCAAGTGGGCGCGGGGCTACACTTTTTGTGTTAGATTGAGGCGGTTTTTACGTCTATTTAATAGGAGAGAACAATAATGAATGAGCTGGAAAATACCATAAAAGCACTTTATAAAAGCTGGAAGCGCGGCCTACCACACGCAACCGGTAATCATCCAAGTGAAGAGACTATGGCATGCTTCCTTGAATCCAGGCTCTCAACGCAAGAAAGCGAGGAGGTCCAGGCTCATCTGGTAAACTGCCGCGATTGTTCCAGGGCATTCGCGCTTGCTTTGGGCCTTAAGCCTGAGGAGCAGAATGTCCCGGAAGAGCTGCTTAGCAGGGTAAGAAATTTAATTAATCCTGAGAACAAAGATAGGTTTCTTGAAATAATCTTACGGGCAAAAGAACAAATCTTTGAAGTGTTACATACAACCGGTGATATTATCGTAGGGCAGGAATTGGTCCCTGCTGCGGTATTGCGCAGCCGAAAAATCAAAGATTTCAAAGACGAAATCAGAGTTTTGAAAGATTTTCCGGATATGCGTGTCGAGGTAAAACTGGTAAATAAAGGAGCTAATGTTTTTGATGCGGAGATCAGCGTAAAAGACAGGCTTACTCAGAAGTCACTTAAGGATGTGCGCATCAGCCTTTGCCGGGAGGACGTGGAACTGGAGTCTTTCCTTGCCGGCACAGGCTTAGTCACGTTTGAACATGTCGCATTAGGGATATATCGCATTGAAATCGCTACAATAGATCAAAAGTCCGCTACAGTCAGGCTGGATATAAAAGGGTAAAGCTATGTCATTAAGCAACGCGCTGGTTCTAGAGGTACTTAAACAGGACTCGCAGCTTTTGATGAGTCTTACTCAGCAGGAAGAGCGGGCCTCTACCCTAAAGCATTACAGCCGGCTTTCGGTGTCTACTTCCGAGATCGAAAAGTTATGCCGCGAAGCGATGTCTGCAGTAGATAAAACCGAAGAGAGCCTTAAGAAATCCGGCAGAATGCTTTGGGACCATTTGCTCACCAGGCAGGTCAAAGAAGACCTGCTTACAACTTCAGCCCGCAGCCTTACCCTTTCTCTTGATGAAGAATTAATCCATGTTCCCTGGGAACTGTTCTATGACGGCCGCGATTTTCTGTGCTTACGTTATAATACTGGCAGACTTGTGCGGACAAAGACGCAAGCCGCGCGCGTGCAGTATCGCTCCTGTGCTTCAACACATAAAATGCTCATCCTGGCAAATCCTACGAATGACTTAAAAGACGCCTACCAGGAGGGGCTAAGCTTAAAAAATCAGTTTGACCACAAGCGGAATAGCATTTCCATTGATTTTAAATCCACGCATATTGATAAACTCTATGTCAAAAAAAGCCTTAAAGAATATGAAATTGTGCATTTCGCGGGGCATGCGGAATTCGATTCCGATAACCCTAGACACACCGGATGGATCTTGAGCGACGGCAAATTTACTCCGGCAGATATACTCTCTATCGGTGAAAGTGTCTCTATGCCTAGCCTGGTATTTTCCAACGCCTGTTATTCAGCTCTATCTGGCGCTACGCATGATTTTCAGGAAAAAAACTACAGCCTGGCATCAGCTTTTTTATTTTCCGGAGTGCGGCATTATATCGGAGCCATACGCAGGATCGAAGATCCGCAAAGCGAATCCTTTGCCAGGAATTTCTACGCTCATTTATTATCTGGAAAAGCAGTGGGAGAAAGCATGCGCTTAAGCCGTCTTAAGCTGGCCAAAGAACGCCCGGCAACTGGTCTTTCCTGGGCAAGCTATATTTTGTACGGCGACCCTGATTTTATCCTCCTTAAAGATAATCATAGACCAAAAACAGCAAGAGCCGTAATCAGGCCATCAGCTTACAAGAAATGGCTGGTGCCCTTTGTCATGCTTTTCCTCCTAGCCGCTGCATGGCCGTTAATAAATCGTTGGCTGCCCACAGTCAACCCCCGGGCCTATGCCTTATTTATGCAGGCTCAAGAACTGTTTGTAAACGGCAACAATGCGGCGGTGATCTCGCTATCAACTGATATCATCTCAAGCGACCCCAAGTTTCTTGCGACTTATCCTCAGCTAGCCGAGACTTACACGCGCCTTGGGCAGCTAGATAACGCTCTTAAGACCTATTTTGATTATGCGCTGATGAGCGAAAAAAGGCGCAATGCAAAATCTCTTGCCGCGGCATACACCGGCATAGGCTGGACTTATTTCCTACGCAAGGAATATCCGTTAGCTTTCGATTTCTATAATAAAGCTATAAAGCTAGCACGGGAAGGTAATGACTTACTTAACGAAGCTATAGCGCTGCGTAAACTGGCAGTGCTGGATAACGAGCAAGGAAATTATGATTTAGCTTTGGGATACCTGCTTAAGAGTTCTGAGATCAACCGCGAGCGCTTGAGTAACCCTGAGCATCGCTATAATCTGGCCTGCGATTATTTTGACATTGCCTTGGTTTTCAGCAATAAAAACGATTTTGCAGCGGCAAAGGAGTTTTACGCTAAGAGCCGCGTGATATTCGAGAAATTGCAGTTGAAAAAAGAATTAAGTGATTATTATTTTAATCTTGGAGAGATCTATCAAGGTCAGAAGGAGTATCAAAAAGCGCTGGATTACTTTGATAAAGGCCTGAAGATTGATTTAGCTCAGGCAAATATGCTAAACCTAGTAAGCGACTATGAGATGTTTGCGGATCTTTACCGGGAAATGGGAGATAACGCAAAGTCTAAGGAATATTCCCGACTCTCTGAAGAATCCGGCCGACTTGAAAAATAGTCATAATTGTGCTATACTTACTATGCAATGTGACAATTTGACAATTTGGTGATCTACGCATGCACCAATGATTATTAGAGCATGCGACCGATGAAAAGGCAAACTTCCGCCACAAAACGTGGCGGACGCGCCAAGTAGTATGGCGTGCAGGGTAACCTGAGGACGCAAAGCTACCTGTCCTTAAGTCAGGGACAGAGGGGCTGCCAAAGGATGAAACCTTGGGTTTGCTTGCGGTAATAGAGCAGATTAACTCAAGGTTTTTTGTTTTTTAGGATTTAGAGGACTTGAATATGAAAAGAACGCTGCGTAAAATAGTCCGGAAGATCCGCAGGCACCATCACAGAAGATATATGAAGTTTCTGCAGGCGTTGAGGCTTTACAGCGGAATGCCGGTTTCGGATTAAATAAGGGGTGAAAGAATGATCAGGCCCGATAAGCAGATCATAACCCATAGGGTGATTACAATGCTCGGCCGCAGTGAGGTGGATTTCCTGGATAAGCTCGGGAAGGACGCACTTTTCACTACCGGCCATAAACTCTCCTACAACGACATCCTGCGCGGTTTAATCGATTTTGCTATGGAGATAAAGATCTCCGGGGAGAAGATAGATTCAGCGGAGGGACTGAAAAAGTTATTATTGGACCAAATGCATAGGGCATTATCCAATCATTAGGAAAAGGAGGTGTCAAATGGTTAAGAAGGTAATCATAGTATGTTTTTTGATCCTGCCATTGGCGTTATTGCTGGGCATGGGTCGCGGCGTGGTGCGGGCGCAGACTGATGAGCCGGCGTTTAGCATCGACACTATGGAGATGGATTACGCCAATTCTCCTGTTAACAAGTTCGGCCGCGGGGTGATTAATACCGCTACCTGTTGGGCGGAAGTCCCGGCAGAGATAGCCCGCGTATCCAAGGACAGGGATCCCGTTTTAGGATGGACCCTTGGCTTGGTTCAGGGCACGATCAATACCATTATACGCGGAGCGGTCGGAATATTCGACACACTGACTTGCGTAGTGCCGCCGTATAATAAGCCTGAGATGCAGCCGGAATACGCGCTCTCCAGCGCTGACGAAGCCTTTAAGGCATATCTCTGGTAGTTCCTTTCATAAAGGGCGCCTTGATTATTTTATTTCAAGGTGCCCTTTTCCTATCCTGCGACAAGTAAAACTTAAAATATTTTCGTTAGATTTCGCCTCCTGTTACGTCTATTAAAGTGAGGATTGACGTATTTGTTCGAACTATCCAAAGGAGGCTAAAGATGAAAAGTTTGTTGCTTGTGCTGAGTGTTTTAGGTTTGACCGTAACCGTCAATGCTGATGAAGTGGCTTGGGAGAGTGTCGGGGGGAGGATGACTGAGGTGCGGGCAGTGGTCCAGCAGCCAGACAGATCTGAGGTATTGTTCGCAGGCTCCGCAAGCGGGTTGTATAAAAGCACGGATGCAGGAAAAAGTTGGGATACGGTTGTGGATGTTAACGGCCAGTGCCACGGAGTCAATTATTTACTTTTTGACGCACAGGATCCGAATCTGCTGTATGTTGCTTGCGGAAATGGGCTTTATCTTAGTCGTAACTGCGGCAAAGACTGGAAGCGGATATTCAAAGGAAAGAATACTTTTGAAAATAACTGTCTTTCTTTGGCTGTCCTTCCAGATGCGTTGTATCTTGGCACTGAAGCAGGGTTGTTTGTAAGTAAGGATAGGGCTAAGACATGGCGCAAGACTCAGGGAGAATTGGGAAATGGCAGTGTTTTGGCTATTGCCTGGGATATAAAGGATGCGAATTCTATTTATGTGGCAAGTGTTGAGGGGATATTCAAAGGAAGGATAAAATCTGATTATTGGGAGACGATTTTGACTGCAAGCCCTACGGAAAAAGGTATTGATACAGAAGAGGTAGCGGATGACAGTGATACGCAAAGACAATATTCCAGGATCCGTTACATCTGCTTAGACCCAAATCGTTTGAACCATCTTTACGCGGCGACTTCAAGCGGCATGTACCAGAGCCGGGATAGAGGCAAGAACTGGGAGAGTTTAACTGGATACGGACTACTTAGTCAGGATGTCCGATTTCTTGTGATGACCAGTAATTTCGGACTTTATGCCGCCGCAAAAGGAAGCGTATACGCTTACCAGGATGAACGCTGGGAAGAGTCGTCTTTAGGCCTTACGGCTAATGTGGTGTATTCTCTGATGCAGGATAACGCAGGTCGTCTTTATGCGGCCTGTGATAATGGGCTATTCAGGGCGTCTTCTCAGCGACTTACCTTAAGGGCCGGCCAGATTTTGTTTTCGAATTATTCCAAAGACGAACCGGATATACGAGCGGTGCAGCAAAAAGCTATTGAATACGCCGAAGTTGAGCCGGAGAAAATCGCGCGCTGGAGAAGTCAGGCAGCAAAAAAAGCGATTCTGCCGAGGATTAGCGTAAGTATGGATCATGATAATAACCATACTGTTTCGGATTCCGTATGGGGCACTTACGGAACAGCGACCACTCCGGGCAAATATTACATCGGCCCGGATGACGAGACTAAATACAATAACAGCGGATGGAGCGTGTCTTTGAGTTGGGAGCTGGGTGACCTAATCTGGAGCGAAGCGCAAGCCTCTATCGATACCCGCTCCCGCTTGATGGTGCAGTTGCGCGGCGATATCCTTGATGAAGTGACTAAGTTGTATTTTGAAAGACTCAGGGTTAAACTTGAGCTGGACAATATTTCAATAGAGGAGAGAATTAAACGCCTTGAGAAAGAACTACGTCTGGAAGAGCTAACTGCCTCCCTGGATTACTTTACGGGGGGTTATTTTTCGCAGACTATATCTAATAAAAGATGTAGCTGATACTACTACTATTACCTAATAAATTTGTATAGAAAGCTGTTTACAAATCCAAATTATTTAGTAAAATAAAGTTGTAAGGAGGATTTATGGCAGGATTTGTTTGCCCTAATTGCAGAGGCTCGGATATTGAAACGATCAAGGTAGGCAGGTATACCGGCCTTGGTTGTTTTTTGCTGCTGTTGGGGATACCGCTCCTTCTTTTAAACGGGCTCGGCATAGTTTTTATTGCTGCCGGGCTTTTCTTAGGCTGCATCACCCAATCCGCATACCGTTGCCGCAGATGTAAATCCGAAGCTTAGTTACCCCGCTAAAAGCTTGTCTAAAATTACTTGCATTTGCTAGACGTTTATGATAATTTATAACGTCGCGCTTCCGATAATTTTACCAACTAACAAAACGAGGACAAGCATGAGTTTACAGCATTTTACGGACGCTAATTTTAAAAAAGAGGTTTTACAGTCAAATGTTGCGGTTATGGTGGATTTCTGGGCCACCTGGTGCGGGCCGTGCAAAATAATCGCTCCCATCGTGGAAGAGCTAGCCAAGGAATACTCCGGGAAGATAAAGATCGGAAAACTTAATGTCGAGGAAAGCCCCAAAACGCCTTCGCAGTACGGGGTGATGTCTATCCCTACTCTTATTTTTTTTAAAGAGGGTAAGGTTATGGAGCAGGTGGTCGGGGCTCTAAATAAGGCTGAGCTTAAAAAGAAAATTGACGAGGTACTGTAGAGGGTAATCACCCTGCCTCATAAACACCGCAAAGTTTCCTTTGTAAACTTTGCAGGTATTCGGCAGGGTTAATTCACGCATTGATTTATGTCAGCGCGAGTGAAACGGCCCTTCCATAAATCAAGCGTTCATTAATGAAAAGAATATTTATCGCTGCGACAAAACAAAATGACGGCAAGACCACTGCGTCGCTTGGACTGATCAGAAATTTCCAGGACACCTTTAAGAAGGTAGGATTTATCAAGCCCATCGGCCAACGTTACCTCGAGGAGGAGGGCCAAAAGATCGACGAAGACTCTTGGCTTATTGAAGAGGTCTGCGGGATAAAATGCGGGCTTAAGGATATGAGCCCTATAGCGGTAGAAAAGGGGTTTACTGAAAAATACATCGCTAAGCCTGACAAGAGGTCTATTGCTAGACAGATCGAACAGTCTTTTAGGAGAGTAGCTAAGAATCAGGATCTGGTGATTATTGAAGGTACTGGACATGCAGGCGTGGGATCGGTCTTTGATCATTCCAATGCTACGGTTGCCAAGCTTCTGAACTCAAAAGTCATCATCATCTCATCCGGTGGCATCGGTAGGCCCATAGATGAGATAATCCTGAATAAGGCTCTTTTTGAACGCGAAGGAGTGAAGGTTCTGGGCGTTATCGTGAATAAGGTCCTCCCTGCAAAGTTTGATAAAATTAATAATTTAGTACGAAAAGGCCTGGAGCGTAAAGGCGTAAAGGTTTTAGGGGTCGTGCCTTATAACCCAATGCTTTCCCGTTCAACTATCGAGCAGATCCTGGAAGAGACGGATTTTGAGCTGCTCTGCGGCAAAGATAATCTGGAAAGCCCGGTTTCACAGGTAATCGTAGGGGCGATGGAGCCTCACGACGCTATAAAATATATCAGCGATGATAGCCTGATGATCACTCCCGGCGACCGGGAAGATATGATCATGACCGCGCTCGGGTGTTTTCGGGATTCCGATGAAAAAAGGCTTAAGGTGTGCGGAATAGTCCTGACCGGAGGGATAAAACCAGAGCCACCCATATTGAACCTGCTTGTAAAAGCTGCGATTCCGGTTCTGCTTGCGAAATCCGATACTTATGACGTGGCGACCAATATACACGATATGACGGTAAAGATCCGGCCTTGCGATAAAGGAAAAATAGACACGGTAGTAAAATTAATCAAAGATAATGTCGATATAAATGCAATACTGAAAGGGATGCAATAATGGATGCTATAGCAAAGATCAGGGAAAGGGCAAGGACTAAGACCAAGACCATCGCGCTTCCGGAATACGACGATTTGCGCGTAGTGGAAGCGGCGAAGATCCTTAATAATGAGGGCATAGCAAAAGCGGTGTTGTTTACTCCGGACATGGTGGATAAACATGAACTTGAGCGTTATATCCAGGAATTTTACTCTCAACACCGGGCAAAGGACATGGAACTGGAGGTAGTGCGAAAGTTATTCACCATAGATACGCTTTACTATACTTCCATGATGACTGCGGAAGGTAAATTTGACGGTTTGGTCGCCGGAGCAAGCCACACCACTCCGGATATGGTGCGTGCTTCCATGCGCTGTTTAGGGATTGACGACCGGATCACTATCGTATCGAGTTGTTTCATTATGGTTGTCCCGAATTGTCCGTACGGGGAAAACGGAACATTTGTTTTTGCGGATTGTGGAGTCATTCCCGAGCCAAACGGCAGACAGCTGGCATGCATTGCCCTGTCTGCTGCGGAATTGGCGGGGAAGGTGCTAGATCTTGAGCCGCGTATCGCGTTTTTAAGTTATTCTACAAAAGGTTCTGCTAAGACAAAATCCGCGGAAAAAATCTCCGAAGCTTTAATCCTACTTAAAGAAATGGCTCCTAATCTGCTTGCTGACGGAGAGTTGCAGGTGGACGCGGCAATAGTCCCTGAGGTTTCGCGTATAAAATATCCGAACAGCCCAATAGGCGGAAAAGCCAATGTTTTAATATTCCCTAACCTTGAGGCTGGAAACATCGGATATAAGTTGACCCAGAGGATGTCAGGAGCGCGGGCAGTAGGGCCGCTTTTGTTAGGTTTGAAGAAGCCCTCGAGCGACCTTTCTCGTGGATGTATTACCGAGGATGTAGTAGATTGTGTAGCAGTCAGCGCCATCAGGGCTCAATAAAAATGAAGATATTGGTCATTAACTGCGGAAGCTCTTCTATAAAATATAAGCTTTTTGACATGCCGGGGCAAAAGCTGGCCACAAAAGGCTCTATTGAGCATATTGGAGAGAAAGGCTCTAGCATACAGGATCATTACACCGGATTAAAATTTATTCTGCAGAAAGTCGATTCCATTGACGCCGTGGGCCATAGAGTGGTGCATGGCGCGGAGAAATTTCGTAGACCGGTATTGATCGATGATTCAGTGATCCGCAAGATTCGGCAGTGCTGCGCGATCGCGCCTTTGCACAATCCTGCGAATCTGGAAGGAATCCTTGCCTGTAAGCAGCTGCTGCCAGGAGTAAAGCAGGTAGCGGTATTTGATACAGCTTTTCATCAGACTATTCCCGACTATGCGTATATTTACGGCCTTCCCTATGAATACTACAAACGTAACGGTATAAGGAAATACGGTTTCCACGGCACCAGCCACGAGTATGTAGCCCATGAAGCGGCCAAAGCTTTAAAAAAGCCGCTGCATGTTCTTAAGCTGATTACCTGCCATCTGGGTAATGGTTGTAGCATTACCGCGATAGACAAGGGAAAGTCAATCGATACCAGTATGGGATTTACTCCGCTGGAAGGCTTGGTCATGGGCACGCGCTGCGGCGATATCGACCCTGCCCTGGTTCCCTATATCATGAGGAAAAAGAAACTGGATACTTCGGAAATGGATGCCATTTTGAATAAAACCAGCGGCTTAAAAGGAATATCCGGATTAAGCAATGATATGAGAGTTCTTGAGATAGCTGCCGACAAGGGCAATAAACGCGCGAGGCTGGCTATCGATATCTTTACCTACCGAATAAAGAAATACATCGGCGCCTACATGGCGGTAATGAACGGTTGTGACGCTATAATTTTTACCGCAGGCATTGGCGAGAATCAAAAAAGTGTTCGAGATAAAATATGCTCAAATCTTTTTTCTTATGCCCACAAGCCGAAATGCCTGGTCATCCCCACTAACGAAGAATTGATGATCGCGCGACAGACTTTCCGGTTGATGGACGGTGAATTAAATGTTTAAATCATTTTTAATAGTTTTAGGCGTTATTTTGCTATCAGCGGGTACTTTAATTTCTTGTGTTAAAGCGCAGGAGGAACCAACCATGAAAAAAGTAGTAATGATCATCGCTCATGATAATTTCCGGGATGAAGAATTTCTGGAGCCGGCGGAAATCTTAGAAAAAAACGGAATTGAAGTCCTGGTCGCCTCTTCAAAACTTGGGCCGGCCAAAGGCAAATTAGGCGCCATGGTAAAACCGGACATGCTGCTTAAAGAAATCAATATTCAGGATCTTGACGCGATTGTATTTATAGGGGGAGCCGGAGCAGCTGAATACTTTGACGATTCCGTAGCTCATAAACTGGCTAAGGATGCATACTCCTCTGGCAAGGTCGTGGCTGCTATCTGTGTCGCTCCGGTTATTTTAGCCAGAGCCGGAATTTTGCAAGGAAAGAAAGCTACTGTTTGGGAAAGCGAGGGGGAACAGCTGAAATCCCTGGGAGCAAATTACACAGGTAAGTCAATTGAGATTGACGGCAAGATTATTACCGCTGCCGGACCCTTTGCAGCCAAAGATTTCGGTGAAGAGATCGTAAAAGCTTTGAAATAACACGCGGCCTTACGTGTTCACTTACTGTGCAGGAGAAACCCATGTTACGTACCATCTTAAAATCCAAAATACACCGTGTCAAAGTCACACAGGCGAATCTTTATTACAAGGGCAGCATTACCATTGATGCCTTGTTGATGAAGGCCGCCGATATTCTAGAGTATGAAAAAGTGGAAGTGTTAAATGTCAATAATGGCCATCGCCTGGAAACCTATGCAATTAAGGGGAAGGCCGGAAGTGGCGTGATCTGCCTTAATGGCCCGGCAGCGCGCGGTGCCTGCGTTGGGGATTTGGTAATTATAGTCACTTATGTGTTGGCCGATGATAAAGAGACAAAGGCGCTTAAGCCTAAAATTGTCTACGTAGATGAAAGAAACAGAATTAAGCATTAAATTTTTCCCGGATCCAGTCTTAAAAAAGAAAGCCCGGGCTGTTCTTGAAGTCTCTCAGCGCAATCGGGAGATTTTGAGCAAGATGGCCCAGCTGATGTATGATCACTCTGGAATCGGGTTAGCCGCGCCTCAAGTGGGGATCAGCGAATGCATGATCGTGGCGGATATCGGAAGCGGGCTTTATAAGCTGGTTAATCCCAGACTCGTTTCAAAAGAAGGGACACAGACCCTGGAAGAAGGCTGCCTAAGCGTTCCCGAAGTATGCATCAAAATAAGGCGCGCTAAAAGAATCGTTGTCAGCGCGCTTGATGATACCGGTAAGCGAGTAAAAATTGAGGCTGATGGCTTGTTGGCCTGCGTTTTACAGCATGAAATGGATCATCTGCGGGGGAAAGTTATAGTCGATTATGCCAATTTTCTGGATAAGGTGCGTATCAAGAAAAGGCTTTTAGAGCTAAAGAAGAAATATAAGAATGAAGGATTGTCCGAATCTGAAACAAAATCTTGCAAACTGCAATTGTAATTATTGAGGAAAAATGAATTTACACGATGCGATCATTATCGGCTCCGGCTCTGCTGGGTTGACCGCGGGGCTGTATGCCGGTAGGTTCCGCATGGATACGCTAGTTTTTGAGCGTATGAGCCCCGGAGGTCAAATACTACTTTCTCCTTCCATAGATAATTATCCGGGTTTTCCCGCTGGACTTGGCACCGAGGAACTGATCAGTAGATTCAAGAAACAGGCCGAGGAAGTCGGGATAGATATTCAAAGCAAAGATGTTCTTGAAGTCAAGCGCTCAAGCGATGGGTTCTTGGTAAGGACATCTGAAGGCGATTTTGAGACTAAGACGGTAATTGTCGCTACCGGAGCCCAGCCAAAACGGCTGGATATCAAAGGTGAGTTGCGTCTTACTGGAAAAGGTGTGTCTTATTGCGGCACTTGCGACGGCCCGCTTTTTAAGGAAAAAGATATCGTGGTCATTGGCGGGGGAGACCGGGCGATCGAAGAAGCGCTTTTTTTAGCCGCTTATGCAAAGAAAGTCACCATTATCCATCGCCGCGATGAATTCAGGGCTTCAATGATCCTTGTGGAAAAGGCAAAGGCAAATCCAAAGATAGATTTTTTCTTAGAAGGCGTGGTTGAGGAGATTTACGGTGAGAATAAAGTGGATGCGGTAAAGGTAAGGAACGTAAAAACCGGGGCAGAAAGCCAAGTGGCATGCCAGGGCGTATTTGTATTTGTAGGTATATTACCGAATACCGATTTTTTAAAGAATTTGCTGGATAGGGATGAATTCGGTTTTATAATTACTGACCAAGAAATGCGCACTTCTCAAGCGGGAATATTTGCCTGCGGAGATTGCCGTAAGAAGAGCCTGTACCAGGTAGTTACAGCCTGCGGTGATGGCGCAATATCCGCGGATTCCGCGTACAAATATATCATTAATAAAAAATGAGTGAAAAAACCAAGCACCCCACGAACAATAAAAAACTAATCGACTGGGTCAATAAGATGGAGCGCATCTGTAAGCCGGACGATATCGTCTGGATTGACGGATCGGAAGCGCAGAAGAAACAGCTAGAGAAGGAAGCGCTATCTACCGGAGAGCTTATTCAGCTGAATCAAGAAAAACTTCCCGGATGCTTCCTGCATCGCACAGCGCTTGATGATGTGGCCCGCACAGAGCACCTGACCTACATTTGCACCAAGAAAAAACGCGATGCCGGCCCGAATAACAACTGGATGGCTCCGGCTACAGCTTACAGAAAAGCAAAAGCCATATTTGACGGCGCCATGCGCGGAAGGACCATGTATGTCATTCCTTTCTCCATGGGTCCGGTCGGTTCGCAGTTTAGCAAGATCGGAGTTGAGATAACTGATTCCCGTTACGTTGTCTTGAATATGTTGATCATGACTAGAGCAGGCGTTGCTGCTTTGCGGCAACTTGAAAAACAAGACCATTTTACCAAATGCCTGCATTCTAAGGCTGAGCTGGATATCAATAAGCGCCTGATCCTACATTTTCCGGAAGAAAATACTATCTGGAGCGTTAGCTCAGGTTACGGCGGTAATGCATTGCTCGGAAAAAAGTGCCTTTCCTTAAGAATTGCTAGTTTCCTTGCCCGTAAAGAGCGCTGGTTGGCTGAGCATATGCTGATCATGGGGATCGAGGAGCCGAACGGTCATATCGAGTATATTACCGCGGCATTTCCTAGCGCATGCGGAAAAACCAATCTGGCCATGCTTTTACCTCCGGAAGGCTTGAAAGTAAAAGGCTACCGTATCTGGACGGTAGGTGATGATATCGCTTGGATGCGAGTTGATTCTGATGGCACTCTTTGGGCGGTAAACCCTGAGGCGGGATACTTCGGCGTTGCCCCGGGCACCAATTCACACGCCAACCCGAATATGGTGGAAACGATCAAGAAAAATACTATTTACACAAATGTTCTTTTGAAAAAAGACGGAACAGTCTGGTGGGAGGGCGCTGACGGGGAAGTCCCGGAAGAAGGTATTGATTGGCAGGGTAGACCTTGGAAAAAGGGGATGGTTGATGTAAGCGGAAAGCCTGTTTTGGCCGCGCATCCTAACAGCAGATTTACCACTCCGATTTCAAATTGCCCCACAACCTCATTTAGGGTTGAGCAGCACCACGGTGTTCCGATATCCGCTATAGTTTTCGGAGGTCGCAGACAGTATCTGGCGCCATTGGTATTTGAGGCGTTTAACTGGCAACACGGAGTCTTTGTAGGCGCGACCATGGCCTCTGAACGCACTGCAGCCCAAATGGGACAGGTCGGAGAAGTGCGGCGCGATCCTATGGCCATGCTACCATTTTGCGGTTACAACATGGGATACTATTTCAAGCACTGGCTGGATATGGGTAAACGCATGACCAAACCGCCGAAGATCTTTCATGTAAACTGGTTCAGATTGGATGAAACCGGAAAATTTTTGTGGCCGGGCTTTAAGGAGAATCTGCGAGTTCTGGAATGGATACTAGAACGTTGTAATAATAAAATCGACGTTGTACGCACACCGATCGGATTTATCCCGCGGCCAACGGACATTGATCTTACAGGGTTGAAGTTGCCAGACGGTGCCCTGGATAAGCTTCTTGAGATCAAATCCAAAGATTGGCTTGAAGAATTAAAGGGGGTAGGCACATTCTTTAAAGAGTTTAAGAGAGACCTACCAAAAGAACTATGGACAGAATACATTAAACTCTCTAACAGGTTAAAAGTAAATGAGTGAAAAAATCCTGCTTCAGACCGAATTCAAGGATCTAAAACTTTTCCGGCGCGGCAAAGTGCGCGATGTGTATGATCTAGGAGACAAACTTCTAATCGTTTCCACTGACCGGATTTCCTGCTTTGACGTGGTTCTGCCAAACGGCATTCCGCATAAAGGAAAGGTCTTAACCCGCCTGTCACTTTTTTGGTTTGAGCTTTTGAAAGATATCCTACCTAATCATTTTCTGACCGTGGATGTAGATAAATATCCTGAATCAGCCAGAAAATATAAATCTGATTTACAAGGCCGCTCTATGCTAGTCTTGAAATCAAAGCCGCTTCCGGTGGAATGCATCGTCCGGGGGTATTTGTCAGGCTCAGGATGGAAAGAGTACCGGTTAAACCGCTCAGTTTGCGGAATCAATCTGCCCGCTGGAATGGTGGAATCTGATAAGCTTCCCGAGGTGATTTTTACTCCCTCGACAAAAGCAGAAGTCGGGCACGATATCAATGTATCTAAAGACCATATCGACAAAGAGATAGGTAAAGATACTTCTGATGCTTTAGCCAAATACAGTATCGCTATTTACAAAAAAGCCCGCGATTACGCCTTATCCAAAGGTATCATAATCGCTGATACAAAGTTTGAATTCGGTATACATGATGGCAAGATTACCTTGATTGACGAAGTACTCACTCCTGATTCATCACGTTTTTGGCCCAAAGATGATTATGCTCCCGGCCGGGCTCAGGCAAGCTTTGACAAGCAGTTTGTCAGAGATTACCTTGAAACTCTGGACTGGGATAAAACCCCGCCTGCCCCGGATCTACCCAAAGAAATAATCGATAAGACTTCGGAAAAATATCTCGAAGCTTACAGGATTATAACTGGGGAAGAATTTTCCCGCTGCCTCTAGCTAACTTCAAATAGCGGAATCCCGCAACAGAAAATATGAGAACGGGAACAGAATAAATGAAAACCATTAAACAGTTTTTTTCGGTATTATTAAAGGCCGGCATAAGTATTGCCCTTTTG
Organism: Candidatus Omnitrophota bacterium; assembly: GCA_026387455.1. Taxonomy (GTDB): domain Bacteria; phylum Omnitrophota; class Gorgyraeia; order Gygaellales; family Profunditerraquicolaceae; genus JAPLLR01. Next base: position 23,904 of record JAPLLR010000041.1, read on the forward strand.
TGGTATCTGTTCCGGCAGCTGGATAGAAATAGGTTGCTGGACATCATCAGTCATGCGGATATACGGTTATTGCTTCTTGCTTTCTGCGTTTTCGTTATTCCTTATATATTGGCGCTATTGCGCTGGAAAATGCTGCTGGATGCGATTAAAATGGAGCTTCCTTTGAAACGCATAGTCGCTTCTTTTTCAGGAGGAGTATTTTTCAACCAGGTCCTACCTTCAAGTATCGGAGGAGACCTGATGCGCAGCATTGATCTATCTGCTCATACTAAAAGAGCCAGAGAAGTGGTAGCTACTGTATTGCTGGACAGGCTTAGCGGTTATATAGGACTAGTGATCATGGTCCTGGTTTCGTTAGTTCTCGGCTGGAGGCTGATACATGAAAAAAATGTTTTGATTTCTGTATGTATTATAACCGGATTGCTGGCTGCAATCATTTTAGCTTTATTTAATAAATTTTTCTTTAAAAAGATCAATATGTTTTTGCAATCTCTGGGCGCCGGAAGAGTAAAAGAATCAATAACCAGTTTGCATTACGAGATACACCAGTTTCGCAGTAGAAAAACTCTTTTTTTAAAGAATATATCGCTTTCTCTGGCAATGCAATTTTTTGCCGCGGTTTCTTTTTATATCATCGCGCGCTCAATAGGAGTTAATACAAATTTTATTTACTTCCTGATATTCTTGCCGATTATGGGCGCAATTACTATGTTGCCTATTTCTATAGGGGGCCTGGGCCTCAGGGAAAATACCGCGGCGTATTTATTTCCTCTGGTCGGTGTCGGTAAGGACCTTGCCGTAGCCATGTCTTTGCTTAATTTCTTCTTTATATTAACCTGCGCCATTATAGGAGGCCTGACCTACTATGTCCTTACAATTCATAATCGACGGTTACAATCTAATAAAACACCCTCTTCTTGCTGCTCAGGCTAAAAATTCCCCCAGCGACAGGTCGGCACTCCTTAATTTCATCAAATTTAACAAGCTTACCGGAAGCCCGAAGAACTCGGTCACCGTTGTATTTGACGGATACCCTGATTCTTATGAGCCGGCCAACGATACGAGTATTTATGTGGTATTTTCCCGTAAAATCTCAGCTGATGATAAGATTCGTAAGTTAGTAGAAGAGTCCGGCAACCGTAAACAAATAGTAGTTGTTTCTAATGACCGCCAGGTCCAATCCATGGCTAAAATGTTGGGAGCCACGGTAGCCGGAATAGAAGCCTTTGTAAAATACGATAAATTGGCTGAAATAGCCAGAAAACACCGGGAATCAGATCCGAAGCTTACCTTTACCCAGATACAAAAAATAAACGATGAACTCAGGAAATTATGGCTAAAGACTTCTTAAAATTCTTAGGTACTGCGGGAGCGCGGTTTGTGATGATCCGGCAGTTGCGCGCTTCGGGCGGAATATGGATTTGTTGCAAGGATACTAATGTGTTAGTTGACCCCGGACCGGGAAGTATCGTGCACTGCGCCAGTAGCCGGCCCAGGCTTGATCCTGCCAAGCTTGATGGCATTATCCTGACCCACCGTCATCTGGATCACGCCAACGATATCAACGTGATGATCGAGGCGATGACCGAAGGAGGATTCAAGAAGAGAGGCGTAGTTTATTGTCCGAAGGATGCATTTGAGAATGATTCAGTGATCCTGCCTTACGCAAAAGCGTTCCCTAAGAAAATCGGAATCCTGAAAGCTAAATCAAAATACCGCATTAGAGAGTTTAAGTTTATGACCTCGATGCCGCATATTCATCCGGCGCAAACCTATGGATTGAAATTCAAGTTAGGAGGTAAGGTCATCGGCCTTTTGACGGATACCCGTTATTTCAAGGGGTTGAATGCATTCTATAAAAAATTGGATATCTTGATCATAAGCGTTGTCTTCTATGAGCCCCGGCCGGGCATTGATCACCTTAGTTTGCCTGAGGTTGAAAGAATAATTCGTGACACCAGCCCTAGAAAGACGGTTTTAACCCACTTTGGCATGACTATGCTCAGGGCTAATCCGGAACTGCAGGCCCGGAGGCTTTCGGTAAAGCTTAAAACTCAAGTTTTGGCTGCCCAAGACGGCATGATTTTAGATTTCTAAACTTTCTTCTTGACATAACTCCGCAGATATGTTAAAGTTATAGAAATTCACATGGCTCTTAGATCGCAAGGGCTTGTAGTATATAGATAGCGATTATGTTTTTTTGAAGAAGCTTCGCATGGTGCGAGGCCCATATTCAAGGAGGTAAAGATGACAAGTTGGCAAGTAGTGTTACTCGAACCAGCCAGAACAGTTCTCTCTCAGATCGGACAGTTCCTGGTCAGCATCCTGTTAGTGCTTGTGATACTCGTCTTTGGTTGGATCATCGCGTGCATCATTAAGGGATTGGTCACCAAAGCATTGAGAGCTGTAAAGCTTGACATGCTTTCTGATCGCATTGAACTGGACGCGTTACTGGAAAAAGGCGGCATCACGCTTTCTTTATCCGAGATCATCGGCGTGATCTGCTACTGGTTAGCGCTCTTAGTCACCTTTATGGTCGCTATCAACGCGGTAGGATTGACTATTGCCGCAGATCTGCTCAACAAGATCGTGCTCTACATACCTAATGTCATCGCAGCTATCTTTATTCTGATTGTTGGTATGTTTGTAGCTACCCTCTTGAGAAACATCGTGACTACCGCTGCTAATAACGCTGGCGTTTCTCAGGCGAAGGTCTTAAGCAAGATCGTGGAAGTCGTTATAATGGTATTTGCAATATTGGTTGCTCTTGAGCAGCTCAATATTGGTATTCGCATAACTGAACTTACCGTAGCCATCATCATGGGCTCGATTGGTTTAGGGTGCGCGCTGGCTTTCGGCTTAGGTTGCAAGGATATTGCCGGAAGATATCTGAACGAAACTATCGAAAAACTAAAGAAATAAACAGTAGGTGATAGATCAAAACCCCGTGCTTTCATCTTTGAAGGCGCGGGGTTTTGCTTTTTAGAAAACTTAAATTCGTGGCCATCAAAAGAGTAGGAAAGTTTTATGTATACATTGTCAGATGCATTGATGGCACCTACTATACAGGTTTTACCCCGCACATCCGTAAAAGGGTCGCTCTACACAATGCTGGCAAGGGAGCGAAATATACAAAGTATAGGAGACCGGTAAAATTGATCTGGAGCAAAAAGTACAGGTATTTCAAGAATGCGTTCCTTGAAGAAAAACGTATTAAAACTTTGACCCGTGAAGGCAAAAATCGGCTAATAAAAAAAATGTGTTGAGCATAGTTAAGGAGCGAGCTATGAATAAGCAGGGTGTAAAATGGCTTTATAAAGAAGTACCGGATTTAGTAGTCAAGGGTATTTTGTCTCAGGAAACCGCAGATAAATTACGGCAACATTATGGCCAAGTCAAGGGCATTGCCAAAAACACAGTCACATTGATCATTCTGGGGACTATAGGAGCTCTTCTTATAGGCCTTGGGATAATTCTTTTGATCGGCCATAACTGGGAGGATCTTTCCCGACTTACCAGGGGAGTAATCTCATTTCTGCCTTTGGTCGCCGGACAGGCATTAGCATTATGGGTTATGTGGAAGAGACCAGGATCCGCAGCTTTTAAAGAAGGGACCGCCACTTTTTTAAGCCTCATGGTAGGGGTCTCGATTGCTTTGGTCTGTCAGACATATAATATCCCTGGAGATGCCGGCACTTTTACCTTAAGTTGGATGCTGCTTATAGCTCCGATCGTCTATCTTATGCAAGCGACTTTGCCTGCGGTAATATATTTAATAGGTATTACTGTTTGGGCAGGGACATATTGGAATGATTCGTTTAAAGCTATTGTTTTCTGGCCGCTGGCCACCGTAATAATACCGCATTTTGTTTGGTCTTTGCGGCAGGAGCTGTATGTTTTGCGCTCCATAATTCTGTCCTTGGTCATGATCATCTGCGCTTCGATTGGCGCAAGTTTTAGCCTGGGGAAAACCTGGGACGGAGCATGGATAATCATATTCCCTTCGCTATATTCTATCTTTTATTTTCTTGGGAACCTGGATTCAAACAAAATCACCGTTAACTGGCAGCGGCCGATGCGCTTAATAGGAGCTATTGGTTTGTTTATACTGGCGTTTATATTCACCTTTAAAGATGTATGGAAATATGGCGCAGTTCATTCTTACGGAATCATCAGGAATATCTCTGACCTTAGCGCCATACCTGACCATATTATTTCGCTAGCAATAATAGCTGTTTCCATGCTGCTGTTTTATGACTTCGTTAAACGCAAGAATATTACAGTTTGCCTATTCGGCGTAGTTCCGCTTATAGCAATAGTCGCCTATTTTCTTAAAGGATCGACCGGTATTCTACCGATTATTATTTTTAATGTCTATTTATTATTCCTTAGTGTCAGCCGTATTGCTTCCGGCATACGTAACAACAGCCTGGGCATTATTAACTCCGGAATGTTAATGTTGGCTATACTTATTATCGCAAGGTTTTTCGACAGCGATATCAGCTTTTTGATCAAAGGACTGGTATTTATAGCCGTAGGCGTAGGGTTTTTGGTCGCTAATGTGGCGCTTGCCCGCCGGCTGGGAGGTGTAAAATGAAGAGCAAGCTGATTATAGGCCTATTTTTATTATTAGCCTTAGTTCAAATTTATGTCCCCTTTTCTATGATAACGAAGCGGGAGGATGTGCTTAAGCACGGTGAACAGTTTAAATTCAAGACTGCGCCGGTAGATCCATATGACGCTTTTCGCGGCAGATACGTTGCTTTAAGGATCGAGAATGATCATGTGATTAAGCAAGGCGTGCAGGATTTTGATAATGGCAGATCTGTCTATGCGATCATAGATTTAGATGACCAGGGATTTGCAGGATTTAGTGATCTAACCCTGAGTAGACCGATAGGTAAAGCGTATATCAAAGCAAAAACTGGATATCCTTCGGGAAGCAAGATTTACTTAGATCTGCCTTTTGACAGGTACTACATGGAAGAAAAAGCCGCGCCCGCGGCAGAAGCAGCCTATCGGAAGCATTCTCAGCAGGGTGAGCAAGATGCCTATATAGTTGTCAGAGTAAAAGACGGCTTTGCGGTCATCGAAGGCCTATATGTAGCTGGGCAAAGGATCGAGGATTTAGTGAAGCAGGAAAACAGAAAATAGCGAATTGATTTCTACGACCAAATGAAAATATTAAAGACTACAATTTTATTTACTGTTACCTTAATCTGTGGATTTTAATAGTCTCAGACTTTCTGCGGATGCTGCCGAAGCTGAAAAAGCGAAAGAGCAAATAAATCAGGAAAGAGTAGGAGACATTATGCAAATAAAGAAACTGTATTATAGCGTATGTTTAATTTTTGCGTTCTTTGTCATCTTTATGACTGCTTTATTTGCCGATACTGTTGTTCTTAAATCCGGTAAGACGGTAGAGGGTAAAATTATTGAAAAAACGAATAAATACGTAAAGATTGACTTTCAGGGGGTTGAGCTGACATATTTTGTGGATGAAATTGAGAAAATTGAATCTGATGGAGCTGAGTTAAAAAAAACAGATGAGAATAAAGATGTGGTATTGTCGATAATCCGTGATGCTGCAGAGTATATCAAAATAGGACAATTAGATAAAGTGGAAGAGGTTTACAAGGATGGTCTAAAGGAATTTCCTAATAGCGCTTTATTATGGGCATCTCTAGCAGGAAATACTTTAGATCGAGGTAGGAGTGATGAAGCAATCGAATATTGTAACCGAGCCCTCTCTTTTGATTCTTGTTCTGCACAGGCATATTTTATATTGGGCTTAGTTTCTGCTAAGAAAGGCGATGAGGATAAAGCAATTCAGAAGTTCCAGGGAGCGATTAAATGCGATCCGTCTTTTGATCTAGCTTATTACGATCTTGGTATTAGTTATTTTTCTAAAAAAATGTTTTCAGAAGCTGTGGATATGTGGGTTAAGGCTACTCAATTAGATAAAGAAAGCAGCATGGGGAAGAGAATTGAAAATACCATCAATAGAAATATACAAAATGCTTCTCCTTCTACAATGATAATCCAGAAAAGTGACTCCTCTAAACCTTGGATTTTACTCCCCCCTTTAGAGATAAGTCAGAAGAAGGTGTTTGAAGGTTTACTTTTAGAGTATAAGACTAAATTGCAGATTACAGGAACACCAGATTTTACATATTATATGAACCTAGGTGGGATTAATTATTATTATAGAGGTGATTTTGATAAGGGTTTAGAAGAGACGAAAATGGCTTTGAGTACGCTAATTAATAATAATGATTTACCAGAAGCGGAGAAACAAAAACATTTGAATTATATTTACAGGATACTAGGGGATATTTATTTACAGAAGATGGAATTTGAACTTGCAGAGCAAAGTTATCATGAAGCTTTAAAATTCATTTCCAAAGATACTAATTCTCTCTGTGGTTTAGGAATAGTCAATACAATAAAAGGTGATTTTAGCAAAGCCAGGGAAATATATAAAGAGGTCCTGGCTTTAAATCCCAAAAGTACATTTGCGCAAGAAGCTCTAAAACGCTTGGGAAATAAATAAGTATTTGAATAAAAGATTTCGTAACTCTAATAATTTTGACAAGTTATGAATAAATTAAAGCGAGTGTATATAAGACCTTCGGATGGCAAATATGAAAATAAATAAGGAAGCGAGTCTTACTCCGAAGTCTAAACGGCCGTCAGATTTCTCGCTAAAGAACGCTCGAAATCTTTTGGGCCAGACTTCGGAGTGCCAGCCAAAGGTTTTTGTCAAAACCTTTGGCTGTCAAATGAATGTCCGGGATTCCGAGGTTATTTCCGGATTGCTGGACAAGGCTGGGTACAAGTTGACTGATGATGAAACTAAGGCGAATATCGAAATCTTAAATACTTGTTCTGTGCGGCAATTGGCTGAAGAGAAAGTCTGGTCTGCGGTAGGGCGAAGTAAGGCAAAAATAATTGGTATTGTAGGATGCATGGCTAATAATTATCGGGAGTCTATATTTGAAAAAGTTCCGAAGGTAGATTTTGTAGTTGGGACCGCGGATATTGGAAAGCTACCAAAGATACTTAAAGAAATCGAAAAACATAAAGGCGGGATACTGGAAAAGAAAATTTATGAGACCGATGCGGATTTCCGGGAAGATGAGATATATCACACCGGATTTCACCTGGATAAAGAGCACGCTTTTGTGGTCATTTCTGAAGGCTGTGAAAATTTCTGTTCATACTGTGTTGTTCCTTACGTGCGGGGAAGATTACGCTCACGCGATTATAATGACATATTAAAAGAAATAAAAGATGATATTGAAGCCGGGATTACCAAAATCACTTTGCTAGGTCAGAATGTCAACGCTTACAAATATGAAAAGACGGATTTTGTTAAGCTAATAGGTATAGTCAATAGTATTAAGGGATTAAATGAATTCGGTTTTGTAACATCCCAGCCCAAGGACACTTCTGTTGAGCTATTTCTAGCTATGCAGGAAGCGGATAAATTGAAGAAATATCTGCATTTACCTATACAATCCGGCTCGGACAGGATCCTAAAAGCTATGAACCGCGGCTATACCAGAAAATACTATTTGGATTTAGCCGATAAATATCGTACAATTGTACGCAATGGCGCCTTAACTACGGATATAATCGTAGGTTTTCCCGGAGAAACAGAAAAAGATTTTCAGGATACTTACGATGTGGTAAAAAATGTCGAGTTTAACGCAGGGTTTATATTTAAATATTCGATACGTCCGCACACTGAAGCTACCAAGATGGTGGATGACGTGCCAAAAGAAGAGAAAGAGCGCAGGCACGCGTTAATTTTAGAGCTGCAGAAGAAGATCTCGAGGAATAAAAATGCGAATAGTAGTTAGTATCGTTATTTTAATTAATTTAGTTATTTGCGTTGGCACAGGATATTGCTTGAATCTGGACAAGATCAAGGCAGCTTATCTAAATGGCGAATACCGGGCTGTTGTCTCTGAAGGCGAGAAGATCCTGCTTACTTCGGTAAATCACACCGGGTTTGATGAGCTGTATTACTATCTTGGCTTAGGCTATCTTAAAGATTCTAATTTTATCCGCTCGGCAGATATGTTTAACCGGATTTTGAACGAATTCGCTAACGGTAAATACCGCTCCCAAGCGCAGCTTGCTTTGGGAGATGTTTATTTTCTACAGGGAGATTTTGAGAAAGCCAAGAGCGCATATGAGGCGCTAACGATAAATTCTGATCAAAAGCTGAAATCCGCACTTTTATATCGGCAAAGTCAACTAGCCTTAAAGATGGGAGATTTCGCAAAGAATAAGGAATTGCAGGAACAGCTAAAATCAGTTTATCCATTTAGCCTTGAGGCCAAGCAGGATAAAGGCGTATTTATTTTCGTGGCGCAAGTACGCGAGCCGGTAGAGACTAAGGTTGAATCAAAGGCAGTAGTTAAATCAGAAGAACCTGCTTCAGGAGATTTTTCAGTCCAGGTAGGGGTTTTCTCCAGCAAAGACAATGCTATAAACCTTACTATGGAATTAGCGAAGAAAGGCCTTAGCGCATATACTGAAGATGCTGAAATAGACGGAAAGACTTCTTACCGAGTCAAAGTAGGAAAATCAAGCACGCAGCAGGAAGCCTTAGAATTACAAATTCAACTCCAACAGCAGGGTTATCCCACAAAGATCTGTCAGTAATGCTGCCAGTTAAACCTCAAATAATATTCTTAGTAGGCCCTACAGCTGTAGGTAAAACAGAAATAGCGCTTTATCTTGCAAAAAAACTTAAAGCCGAAATTATCTCCTGCGATTCCATGCAAATATATAAAGGCATGGATATCATTGCTTCGAAGCCTTCACTCGGGCAGCTAAAGACAATCCCACATTATTTGATCAGCACGATTCCTTCAGAAAAAGCTTATAATGTCTCGCAGTACCGTAAAGACGCGCTAAAAATAATAAAAGAAATCGTAAAGCGTAAAAAAATCCCGCTATTTGTTGGTGGGACAGGTCTATATATGGCGATTTTAATAAACGGTATATTTGAACTGGATACGCAAGGTTCAAAAATAAGAAAGAAATTACAGAAAATCGCTTTGAATAAAGGCAGTGATTATTTACATAAGGAGTTGCATAAAGTTGACCCGGAGGCTGCAGAGAAAATCCATCATCATGATGCTAAGCGTATTATACGTGCTCTCGAGGTTTTTAAGCTCACCGGTAAATCTATAACAGCGTTGCAGAAGCTTAGGCATGGATTAAAGGATGATTATGATATAAAGATTTTCTGCCTGGACATAAAGCGGGAAGAGCTATATAAAAGGATTGATGAGCGGGTGGATAGGATGTTTAAACAAGGGTTGGTTAATGAAGCAAGAAGGCTACTAAAAAAGAACTTAAGCAAGACTGCGGCATGTGCTATCGGGTTAAACGAGCTTAAGGGGTATTTTGCCGGGATATACGGCCAAGATGTGGCAAAACATTTCATGAAGCGTAACTCTCGGAGGTATGCCAAGCGGCAGCTCACCTGGTTTAGGAAAGATAAGAGTATTCAATGGGTTAAGATAAAAGAGATGGATAAGCCTAAAGAAATTACTAAGAAGATATTAATGAAAATTACTTCGCAGACGCATCAACATATAGGAAGGAGCGAGCTACAATTTACGTTGCCCTTTCAGGGCTTCCGTAAATTGTCTGCCCATTAATGGAAAAAGCTCTATTAGTAACTATACGATTACGTACGGAAAAAAGGGAATGGCCTCTTGAAGATTTGGCAGAAGAGCTTGAGGAATTGGTTTCTGCCTGCGGCGGAACCGTAATCGAGAATATCACCTGTGTTTGCGAAAAACCTACGCCTAATTTCCTAATTGGTAAAGGCAAGGTTGAAGAGCTGGCAGGGATGTGCCAGGGCTTGGATGTGGATACGGTAATATTCAGCCATGATTTATCCGGGACGCAACAAAGGAATCTTGAAGAAATCCTTGGTAAAAAGACTATTGATCGTACTCAGCTAATCCTTGATATTTTCTCCCACCGTGCTCAAAGTCCGGAAGGAAAACTGCAGGTAGAACTTGCTCAACTGCAGTATTTGCTGCCGAGGCTTATTGGCCAAGGCATAATTCTTTCCCGCCTTGGCGGAGGTATTGGCACCAGCGGTCCAGGTGAAACAAAGCTAGAAACGGACCGCCGGCGCATCAGAAGCCGCATCGATAAGCTTAAAGACGATCTTAAGCAGATCTCGCTACACCGCGATACTATTCGCAAGCGCCGTATCGATAATGCCATACCTACGGTGGCACTTGTTGGATATACTCATGCCGGGAAATCTACTTTGTTGAATGCCTTAACAAAAGCCGGCCAGGTTACCTCAGAAAATCTCTTTACCACCCTGGACCCGCTTTCCAAGAAATTGCAGTTAGAAAACGGGGAGAATGTCATTATCTCAGATACGGTAGGCTTTCTGCATAATTTGCCGCATAATCTGGTTGAGGCTTTTAAAGCGACACTTGAAGAAGTCGTACAGGCGGATGTTCTAGTGCATGTGCTGGACGCTTCAAACCCTCGGGTGCATGAATATAACGATGCGGTTTGGGAAGTGCTTAAAGAACTAGGAGTAGAGAAGAAACCCGTAGTCACCGCATTGAATAAAGTCGATCTTCTGGAAGACACCATGTGGCTGGCGCAGCTAAAGAATGATTTTGTAAATTCCGTGGCCATCTCTGCGCGCTTAAACCAGAATCTTGAGAGTTTACTTGAGAAGATATCTCAGCATTTTACAAGCCGCATGGTAAGAATGGAAATCCTCGTATCTCACTCCAGAATGGACCTGGTGAATCTATTACATCGCGAAGCTAAGATAGAAGAGATAAAATATTTACAAAAAAACATTAAAATCAAGCTAATTATTCCAATAATCCTATCTCAGAAGTTATTGCACAACAAAGAGATAGAAGAAGTCTATTAGTTAATCTAATATAAATAGTTAGTTATTCTTGACAATATTGCTAAGTCATGTTATACTTATTTTGGAATATACACACTGGCATACGTTTTAGCTGGGGTGGAGCTTTCTGCGCAAGGGGTTTGATATGCCTCTATTCGATATAAACATCAGCCCGGATGAGCCGGTTTACGTGATCAGCGTGGTGAGCAGGTTAGTGGACCTGCCTATCTGGACTTTGCGCCAGTTGGATAACACAGGAATTGTCCGCGCGAAACGCATGGGAAAGAAAAATCGTTTGTATTCTTTAAAAGACGTAAAAAAATTAGAGTACGTGCATTATTTAATGGAAGATAAACACGTAAATATTCATGGCATTAGGATAATCTTAGAGAAAGAGGATGTAGAATAAATTTTTTTTACACAGTAATTAGCACTCTCAAGCATTGAGTGCTAATAGATAATAAGAAGGTTGACAACACGGCAAAATATGTTAAAATTGTCCCTTAGCACTCTCAGCCCGAGAATGCTAACGAGGCCCTTCGCTATAGGATGCGAAGGGCTACCCTTCCTGGGTAAGGAAAAATTATGGTCAGAACTGTAGATTATGAATCCAGAAAAAGAGCGGTTTTAGCTTCAACTATCAACCGCTATATTCAAAACGCCGAACCGGTATCTTCTGGCGATATTGCCAAAGAGTTTGATTTAAGCTCCGCGACTATTCGCAATATCTTTGCCGACCTAGAGCAGTCCGGCTTTTTGACCCATCCCTATACTTCGGGTGGAAGGATCCCCACTAACAAAGGCTATCGCTATTACGTAGATTTTCTTATCTCTCAGATGGATCTTCTGGATAACGAAAAAGAGCGCATAGTCAAGGAATACGGGCGCGAAATCGGACGTCTAGAAGATGCGCTAGAGGATACTTCCGAAATCATCTCTATCATCACCCATTATGCGGGGATGGTTTCTTCTCTGGAGCGGCAAGATAAGCTTTTTTACAGGGGCCTAAGCCATGTTCTGGATCAGCCGGAATTTAAAGATTACCAGAAAATACGCATAGTGATTAAAATGATCGAAGACAAAGGTCGGTTGCTGAGCATAATCAATCAGGATTTCGACGGGAAGGTGAAAGTATATATCGGAAAAGAACTGGGTTGCCCGGAAATCGAGCATTGCTCGATGGTAGTCTCTAATTATCGCGTAAATAATAAACTTTCGGGAAAACTGGCGGTTTTCGGTCCGGCGCGCATGGAGTACAACCACATCATACCGACACTGGAATATATTTCCGATTGTCTGACTGATGTGCTGGATGATTTTTAATATGGAAGAGCATAAGCACGAAGATAGGGATAGCCACGAAGATAGCCACAAGGATAGTCATAAAGAGGAAAGAACTGTGACTATCTCTGAGTCTGAGTATCTAAAACTTAAGGATGAAGCCCAACAGCTTCAGGACAAAGTACTCAGACTTCAGGCGGATTTCGAAAATACCCGAAAGCGCCTGGAAAAGGATAAGCAGGAATTCGTCAAGTTTGCAAATGAGGGGATCATTATTGAGCTTTTGAATATTCTGGATGATCTGGAGCGCACGGTGGATCTTGCTGATTCCAATACCGCAGATTGGCCGGCGTTTTTAAAGGGCGTTGAGATGATCCTTGCGCACTTGTATGACATGCTCAAAGTTCACGGGATAAAGCCAATCGAGGCGCAGGGAAAAATTTTTGATCCGCATTTCCACGAGGCGCTGATGCAAACGGAGAATAAGGATTTGCCGGAGCATACGGTGGTCGAGGAGCTGCAAAAAGGATATTTGTTAAACGATAGAGTGATTAGAACATCAAAGGTAAAAGTTTCAAAAAAATAACTTGAAGGAGGGTACTATGGCAAAAGTAATCGGAATCGACTTAGGTACATCAAATTCAGCGGCAGCGGTAATGGAGGGCGGCCGGCCGGTGATCATCCCTTCGGCAGAAGGAGCGGGTGTTGCTTCAGGAAAGGCGTTTCCTTCATTCGTGGCTTTCACCAAAGACGGCCAGCGTTTAGTCGGTGAGCCAGCGCGCAGGCAGGCATCCATCAACCCTGAAGGAACTATTCAGGCTGCCAAGCGCAAAATGGGACAAGATTATCATTTCAAGGTTTACGGAAAAGACTATACGCCTCAGCAGATATCTTCATTCATCCTGCAGAAGATCAAACAGGATGCAGAAGCGTATCTTGGGGATAAGGTTGAGGAAGCGGTCATCACTTGTCCCGCGTATTTTGACGATAACCAGAGAACAGCCACTAAAGACGCCGGAGAAATCGCCGGGCTTAAGGTTCTGCGCATCATCAATGAGCCCACAGCCGCCTGCCTTGCCTACGGATTAGAAAAAGCCGGAAAAGAGTTAAAGATCATGGTTTTTGACTTTGGCGGAGGGACCCTTGACGTTACTATTATGGAAATGTGGAAAGAGGGCGGCTTTAAGGTAATGGCCACCAGCGGAGACACTCAGCTAGGCGGAACTGATATGGATAATGCGCTTATCGACTACATCGCCAATCAATTTAAACGTGAGACCGGAATTGACCTAAAAGGCGATAAGATGGCAATGCAGCGCCTGCGCGAAGCAGCGGAAAAAGCCAAGGTTGAGCTTTCCAGCACCGTGTCAACAGATATCAATCTACCATTTATTACCGCGGATGCAACCGGGCCAAAGCACTTGACTATGGCTATCAACCGTTCAAAACTAGAAGAGTTAGTGGGACCGATTATTGAAAAATGCCGCGCTCCATTACAACAGGCATTAAAAGACGCCAAGGCTGCATTTGAGAAGGAGGGGGCGACTTTCGGCGATAAGGATGTGGACAATATCATTATGGTCGGCGGCCCTACCCGCATGCCTATCGTGCAGAAATTCCTAGAAGATTATTTCGGAAAAAAGATTGAACGGGGAGTTGACCCTATGGAGTGCGTGGCTTTGGGTGCGGCGATCCAGGCTGCCATTATCAAAGGCGAGGTTAAGGATGTGTTGCTTCTTGACGTAACACCCCTGTCATTGGGCATCGAAACTCTGGGTGGAGTGAATACCAAGCTTATTGACAGAAATACTACTATTCCCACCAGAAAATCGCAGACTTTCTCAACAGCAGGAGATAACCAAACCGCGGTAACTATCCGCGTTTTGCAGGGCGAACGTCCCATGGCAGATGATACTGTAGAATTGGGAAGATTCGACCTGGTAGGTATTCCTCCCGCGCCGCGCGGAGTGCCGCAAATCGAAGTCTCTTTTGATATTGACGCCAACGGCATAGTGCACGTAGCAGCCAAAGACTTGGGAACTGGGAAAGAGCAGTCTATCCGCATCACTGCTCCTAAAAAACTTTCTAAGGAAGAAATCGAGAAGATGGTCAAAGACGCGGAAAAATACGCGGCTGATGATGTAAAGAAGAAAGAACAGGTTGAGGTGATCAACCAAGCGGATAATCTAGTCTATGCCTCCGAGAAAGCGCTTAAGGATTACGGAGATAAAGTAAACCAGGATGAGCGCGCCGCTATTGAAGCCAGCGTCAACGATTTAAAGAACGCGATCAAAGATAAGAATACTGAGCGAGTCAAAAAAGGAATGGAAGATCTGACAAAAGCCTCGCATAAGCTGGCTGAAGAGATCTACAAGCAGTCAGCGGCAAAACAGCAGCAAGGCCCTGGTGCAGCAGGGCCTCAGCCGGGTCAAGCTCAACAGGAACAGGCCCAGGAATCAACCGGTCAAGACAAGAAAGAAGATATAATTGACGCGGAATTTAAAGATGAGGATGAGGGAAAGAAATAAGTTTTCTAGTTTAAAAGATGTCCACAAAGCGCGATTACTACGAAATACTGGCCGTTAAAAAAAACGCAAGCCTTGATGAAATCAAGAAGGCTTACCGGGAGGCGGCTTTACGCCATCATCCGGATCGCGTAGAGCATGACAAGAAAAAAGAGGCTGAGGAAAAATTTAAGGAGATCTCCGAGGCATACGCGGTCCTTTCAGACGCTCAGAAGCGCGCTCTTTATGACCAATACGGTCATTCCGGAATTGACCAGAAATATGCTTACGAAGATATTTTTAAGGGAGCTGACTTCGGCAGCGTGTTCCAGGGAATGGGAGATTTCGGCTTAGGGGGCGGGATATTTGACCAGATATTCAGCGATTTAGGTTACGATAATTTTGGCGGTAGAGGCGGGCGGGGCAGTGGCTCATCGAGGCGCCGCGGAAGAGACCTACAGATTGCCGTAGGTATCACGCTTGAAGAAACAGCCAGCGGAACCGAAAAAACCATCACAGTTCCCCGTTACGAAACTTGTGCTACCTGCTCAGGCAGTGGCGCAAAGCCAGGTACTAAAAAAGTCTCCTGTTCACAATGTAAAGGAAGCGGCCAGACCGTAGTTTCAAACGGTTTCTTCCAGCTGGCACAAACTTGTCCGCGTTGTCATGGCGAAGGTTCGATTGTACAGGCTCCCTGTCCGGATTGCCGCGGAGAAGGAAGGACAAAGATCACCCGGCATATCAAAGTCAAGGTTCCTGCAGGAGTAGATACCGGTTCTAATCTACGCGTGCGAGGAGAAGGAGAGTCTGGGGCCGCCGGAAAAGGAGACCTTTACGTAATCATCGAGATCCTGCCACATAATATCTTCGAGCGGCACCAAAATGATATTGCTACTGAAATCACTATCAGCTTGAGCAAAGCTGTACTAGGAAGCGAAGTTGAAGTGCCGACTCTCCACGGGCACGTAAACATGAAGATACCGCCTGGAACGCAAAGCGCAAGGGTGTTTAGGCTTAAAGAAAAAGGAATCCCGGATCTGCACGGAAGAGGTTTGGGGGATGAGCTGGTTAGGGTAAATGTGGAAATCCCGGCGAGATTGACTTCAGAGCAGCGCAGGCTAATGGAAGAGTTTGCGCGCCTGTCAGGGGAGAAATAATACACCCCGCCATAAAGGATTGGCGGGTGTTGCGTCCTAAAAAGGACGCTCCCCAGCA
>JAPLLR010000055.1 GCA_026387455.1 Candidatus Omnitrophota bacterium
GTATTCGCTGGAACGGTCATACCGAAAGATTATCTCCGGAGAAAAACGCAAATCCAGGCGCTTAGAGACGAGCTTGCGGATAAGCCCGAGCGCCGATTCCAAGGCTTTAAGCGTTTTAACGTGCGCTTCCTCGCTTCCCAAGACGCTAAAGTATATCGTTGCATTACGCAAGTCCGCGGATAACTCTACCCGGATAATAGTGACAAACCCCAACCGCGGATCATTCAACTCATCATGAACAATAATGCTCACTTCCTGCCTGATGGCCTCAGCCACCTTTTCCGCTCTAGACATAGAATCGCTCCTTGCGCAGAAAGCGCAACACCCGCCAATCCTTTACCCCAGAGGGGTAGCCCTTCCTATACCTTTTAAGGAAGGGGCTTATGGCGGGGTGTATTATTTCTTCGTATACACTTTCGTCAATAAACTCAATTCGTCTTCTCTGGTCCTGACTTTGCCATCTAGCCTGGCGATCAGGATCTTCCTGAATATCTTCTGGTAGTGCGGCCCCGGCTCAAAACCGTTTTCTCTCAGATCGTCTCCGCTTAAATGTATACGCATCCCGCTGTAAACTCCTAAGAAATCTTCGATATACTTCTTAAAGTTACGGTTTTTATATTTAGCCTTTATAAGCAGCATGACTTCATAGCTAAGCGGCTCAAGCAGTGCGTAAACATCCGAAGGCTTCAAAGCTTTTTTGCTCAATTTAAGGATAAAATCCCTGCTTAGCCCTTTATAATCAAGAATGCGCTTTTCTTCGCCTTTCTTAAAAGCGAACCTGCGAAAAATTCCCTTTATATCCGCGGCATCCAATTGATCAAGCAGCCCCATTAGATAGATAAGCCAGGCGTCAAGATGCCTGCGCTGCGGATGCAATCCGCGAAACCAGGCGATCTCTTTCTCAACTGACCCAAGCAGACCGAACACTTTCTCTGAACCCTTTAGCCCGGAGCACAAGAATGATAATCCCGCCAACTTATTGATACGCCTAAGCTCCTTAATGGGCATATTTTCTTTTAGAATAAGAATCAGATCATCGCGCAGGCGTTGCGGTTGTACCTTATCCAGCATTTTTTGTCGCACCGCATCTTTAAGGAACTTCAGGGTCTCGGGTGTAATCCTAAAATCATACCTTTGCTCAAAACGCACAGCCCGCAATATCCGGGTGGGATCATCAATAAAGCTTAATTTATGCATTACCCGGATTTTTTTCCGGCGTAAATCTACCTTGCCGTCAAAAAAATCAACCAACTCGCCAAAGCCGTGATCAGCAATGCTTATGGCCATGGCGTTTATAGTAAAATCCCGGCGAAAAAGGTCATCGCGCAGGGATCCGCTCTCTACAACCGGCAAATGTGCCGGCTCGGGATAAAACTCTTTTCTGGCGGTAGAAAAATCCACTTTCAGGTGCAGCTTGACCAAAGCAGTTGCCGTGCCGAAACGCCGGTGCCGGATAAGCTTGGCTTGCAATTCGCGGGAAAACTCCTCGGCAAACGCAATACCATCCCCCTCCACTACGATATCCAGATCAAAATTCTTGACACCCAGGATCAAATCGCGGGCAAACCCTCCCACCAGATACGCGCGAACATTTCTACGCACCGCAATATCTTTGGCTAAATTTATAAGTTCCTGTATTTCCTGCGGAAGTTTTCTAATATATTCTTTCATTCTAAGGCCTGGGATGAAACTGCTTAT
>JAPLLR010000043.1 GCA_026387455.1 Candidatus Omnitrophota bacterium
AACGTTGAAATCGAAAAGCTAGTAAGTGTCCTTGAGGCTACACTCATAATTGATAAAATGCGGCCCCTAGAAGAGAAAATAGATAAAATCCAACTTAAACTAAAAACCCTTTCTGCTAGTAATGATTCACATTTTTTGAATAGTGAGTTGCTGAATATTCTAGATAAGCGAGACTGGGTTCAGTGGAATAAGGCGTATGAGAAAATATCAGTACTTGAAAATAGCCATGGGGAATTAGAATTACTTAACGAGTTGCTAAGAAAATTAAGGGAAAGCGCCTCTTCTTTGGCCAGTCTAATTTGTGATAATCCACATGATGATGTTATTAACGAGTGTTCAGGTGATTTCGGAAAAGCATGGGATTTAGCAAGAGCAGATGCTTGGCTAAGAGATTTTGAGGAATCTCACGATGAATATCAGCTTCAGCGTGATTATGAGGATATTGACAAAAAAATACGTAATAATATAGCCGAATTGGCGGCACAAAAAGCATGGCATCATTGCTTATCTAGAATGACTGAAAAACAGAGGCAAAGTTTAATTGCTTGGAGTCTTGCAATAAAGAAAATTGGCAAAGGCACTGGGAAACATGCAGAAAAACATCGAAGAGAAGCCGAAGAGTACATGGCAGAGTGTAGAACAGCAATACCTGCTTGGATTATGCCTATACATAGGGTTGTGGAGTCATTCAAACCCATACCTGAATTATTTGATGTTCTTATTGTTGACGAAGCAAGTCAATCAGGGCCTGAAGCGTTAGCCTTGTTTTATATTACAAAGAAATGCGTTATAGTTGGCGATGACCAACAGATAAGTCCGGAAAATGTGGGCGTTGATCCTCAAGAGGTAGATGCCTTAATAGAGCGGTACTTAAGGGACATTCCACTAAGGAAGACATACGGTTTACAAGGTAGCCTCTTTGATCATGCAAAGATAAGATATAGTAAATCACATATATTTTTGAGGGAACATTTTAGGTGTGTACCAGAAATTATTCAATTCTCAAATAATCTTTGTTATGCTTCTTTGGGTGCCAGTCTTATTCCGTTGCGCTCCTATTCACCCAAAAGGTTGGATCCAGTTAAGGCTATACGAGTTATAGATGGTTTTAAAGAAGGTGATGGGCAATACGTAGTTAATAAACCTGAGGCGATAGCTCTTGTTAAACAGATAGCAAAATGCTGCAATGACAATAATTATAAAGGCAAATCTATGGGTGTAATAGTGCTTCAGGGACACGCTCAGGATCAGTTAATAAAGAAGCTGCTAATGGATGAAATTGGGTTCGATGAAATACAAAGCAGAGACTTAATATGTGGTGATCCATATGCATTCCAAGGTGACGAAAGAGATGTTATGTTTCTTAGTTTAGTTGCTGGTCCTAATGAGAGGATTGGTGCTTTGGCTAATGAGGCAGCTAAGCGAAGGTTTAATGTAGCATTTAGTAGAGCACGTGACCAAGTTTGGCTGTTTCATTCAGTGACGATTAATGACTTAAGTCCGAGTGACTTACGCTACTCTTTGTTGTCCTATTGTCAGAATCCTGCAATGGAATCAGTTAAAATCGAAGGTGTTAATATTGATGACTTAAAGAGTTCTATGCGATCAGGCAAATCAAGCGTTCCACATCCATTTGATAGCTGGTTTGAAGCAGACGTTTTCCTTCAAATTATTAATCATGGTTATAGAGTTATCCCTCAGTTTAAGGTAGCAGAATTTAAGATCGATTTGGTTATCGAAGGGTTAAAAAACAGATTGGCCATAGAATGTGATGGAGATGAGTGGCATGGGATAGAGGAATACGAAAAAGATCAATGGAGACAGCGCATATTAGAGCGAGCAGGGTGGAGATTTTGGAGAATAAGGGGAAGCATGTTCTATCGTGATAAAGAGCAAGCATTGGAGTCGCTTTGGCAAATTTTAGAAGAATTAGGTATTAATAGTTCAATAAGTTTAGAGCAAGAAGCAGGTATAAAGGAAGAGGTTATCCCTAGTGAAGTTGTAGATGTACCTAAGCAGGATTTATTTCCTGAAACTGAAGAAGCTAGTAAGGAAACGGTTGTGGAGGATAGATTATCTGCAGTTTTAAATTATGAGAAAGATAATTCAGTAGAGAGATATGCTAAAAGGTATAAGGAAACAAAAGATGTTATTATTGAAATACTACAAGAAGGTTCCCAAGGTAAAGATTTGATAGTAGAAAAGGTCTTAAGAAAAATGGGTATTAATAATAGGGGGAGCAATCGAGATAAATTTAGGAGAAGAGTATCTAGAGCTATTACAGATTTGATTAGATTGGGTAAAATAGAAGAGTACGAAACTGATAAGCGGATGAGAGTTAAGCTTTTGTAACAGAAATAATGGTGGTCACTACCCAGTGATCCCCCTACTTGATCAAACAACCGACCGATTGTTAGTCTATTAAAGCGCAAGATGCGGAAATGTGTAAAAACAGGGGGGAGGATTATTTGTATAGTGAAGAGATGCTTCCCTGTTTACATTCCAAAGCGGAAACTGTTTCGAGGTTAATCGGGAAAGTGTGCTTGGCGCAAAATAGAGGATTCCGCTTTCGAAAACGTCCCCTTAATACCGAAAAGGAGTTGGGATGAATTATATTTCTGATATAAAGGAAAGTATTGATTTACTAGATAGGCTAAAGAATATTTGGGAAAGTAAAAAGACCATCGCAATTATCTTATTTGTTATTTTAACGAGCGGAATGTTTTTATTTAATAAGATAGACATCCACAAGATAAATGAACAAATCACTGGGTTCGAGCTTTTAATTTTAACATTTATTTGTTTGGGGATTTGGATTGTTTGGTTGCTTACAAGGTTACCACCTAGAATTAAGCGTAATAAAATCGGAATCGCAATTGCTATTTCAACAGAGAATGATAAATCTAGGATTAGATTTAAAAATGATTTTATTGAGAATCTACGAGATGTGATTAGAAGAGGAAATCATCAGCAATTGCAATTAATTTCTTTATCAGAGTATCATTCAGAAAAGATTAATAGATTAAAATTGGTAAAACAATACCATAAAAAGACAAAAGCTCATTTAATAATCTATGGAGCTTGTAAAATACGAACGCATGAAAAGAAGGAAAGTTATTATTTTAAACTCGACGCATCAGTTCTGCATAGGGTACTACCTAAAGTTATCAGTAATTCTATTTCTGTAGAAATGCGAAAAGTTTTGCCACCAAGTTTAATTTTTTCATCCGATGATGAAATTAAAGGGTTTATGGTTACCGCAGAAACAATTGGTCATGCATCTCGATATATAATAGGCTTGGCTAGTTTATTTTCTGGAGATGTATTTACTGCCTTTGACTTACATCTTGGTTTAATATCTGAAATAGATGTTATTGAAAAAAAACAGGAAGAATTAAAAGAAGATTTGCTTACCGTAAGAAGATTGGTTCCTTTTCATTTGGTTGATGAAGCGTTAATTTTAGCTAGGGTAAGTTATTTACAAAAAAAGAGTAATTATTTAGAGAATCTATGTAAATATCTCGAGGTTTTAGAAAGATTCGATCCTAGAAATTATGTTGCACATCTGATGCGAGGAATTTATTATTTTCTTGCTAAAAGAGACACAGAAGCAGCTTTAGAAGAAATTAAGAAATCAAGAAATGAAAGAGATAATACGTGGCAGATAAACGAAGCTTTTCTAAAAGCTTATAAAGGTGATTTACCAGAAGCACATAAACTGTACAAAAGAGCCTTAGTTGGGCTTTTAAAAGAAAACGTTCCTTTAGAGACAGAAGGTTTTATATATGATATTTTACAATTAGAACCAGATAAAATTCAGCTATGGTATTGTTTGGGAATTATTAACTACCTTTTTAAGGAAGATTTAAAACTAGCAAAAGAATATTTTGAAAAATTTGTTGAGTTAGCCAGAAAAGAAAAAAAATTTCTAGAGTCTGTCTCTTTTGCTGAAAAATATTTAGTTGAAATAAAGGAAAAATTTAGTAATTAAAAAGTACGATACTTCCCTGTTTCCATTCCAAAGCGGAAACTGTTTCGAAGTTGATCGGGAAAGTGGGCAATGAACGATAACGACGAACTAGATGATTTTTTTCTCGGGGGCGGGGATGAGCGGGCGTGATGACCAGTTTTTCTTACTAAGAATCCCGGACGATGAATATCCGCGTTAGCGCTGTAGTCGCATTGTTGTTGCTTCCGATCGCCGCCTTTAGCGTCCAGTGCCCGCTTCCTCCTAAAGGAGGAAAGGGGATTTATCAATGCGCAGGCTGTGGCACGGACCTGTTCAGATATGATGAAAAGTTTGAATCCGGAACCGGATGGCCCAGCTTCTGGCAGCCGGTTTCCGAGCTGAATATAAAGCTTCTGCCCGATAATAGTATGGGCATGCATCGGGTGGAGGCAGAGTGCAGCCGCTGTGGGGCTCACCTGGGGCATGTTTTTGACGACGGCCCGCCGCCTACGGGCAAAAGATACTGTATCAATGCCCTGGCGCTAAGACTTGCAGTCAAAGAAAAACCAAAATACGAAAAAGCGACTTTTGCCGCGGGATGTTTCTGGGGCGTGGAGGCGGCGTTTAGCGAGTTCATCGGCAAAGGGGTCGTCTCCGTAACAAGCGGCTATACCGGAGGAAATTTCCCGGATCCTACCTATAAAGACGTCTGTTCCGGTAAAACTGGGCATGCCGAGGCAGTCGAGATCGTCTTTGACCCGAAGGTAGTATCATACGATAAACTGTTGGATGTGTTCTGGAGCATACACGACCCGACTACGCCTGACAGGCAGGGCCCGGATAGGGGTCCGCAATACCGTTCAGCCATATTCTTCTATACGCCCGAAGAGGAAAAGCTGGCGAAAGAGTCCAAAGAAAGATTGGATAGATCAAAGAAATATAAAGATAAGATCGTCACCGAGATAGTCCGGGCAGGAGAGTTTTATCCGGCAGAGGAATATCACCAGCAGTATTACAAGAAGCAGGGAATAAAGCCAGCTTGCCGCATAAAATAAAAGGGACGGTTTTGTTTAAAGATGAACGACGAACTTGATGATTTTTTTCTCGGGGGCGGGGATGAACTGATGAACAGCGAACAATGCCCTGCGTGCGGAGCTTCGATTTATCTCGATCGGCCTATTGAATGGGTCAATGAGGCAAGGGGCATCTGCATCTGTCCTCACTGCGGAGAAAAGGTAAAGATTAATCCTTAAAAATGGAGTTGGGATGAGAGTAAAGATTTCGATTATTATTGTCTGCGTAACAGCGGCATTTATTACGGCTGGGCTTTGGTATGTTTTGAAAGCCAGAACCTGTTATGTCGCTGTGATAAAAAATGATACGCGCCAACCGCAATCATACCTGGAAGTCTATAAAAATTCCAGGCTCATCTATCGTTTTGCGCCTGTTGTTCCTGAATCGGTCGGTTATCCCCGGCCGTTTGAGCTTGAAAAGGCGCAGATTGTCGGCTTATACATAGTGACAAGCTGGGGCGAGACAGGAGCTGATTATTTCGGGACACATCCGATAGTAATCAGTCTTAAGGGACCTTCCTGCAGGGTGGTTGCGATCTATAGCCAGGATTTGTCAGATGATGCGCGCATCAAGGGTCACAGCTGGACGCGCAAAGATTTCTTTGTGACAAACTATTTTGATCCTTCGGAAAGAGTTAAGACGATTCTCACGCAGGGCGTCATAGTTACGCCGGATAAACGGCTTGAATTGAGCTTTTATGCTGATGAAAAGCCTCATGCCGCGGATCATGACTACGTTAGGATCAAGGTCTTTAATTTAGAATAAATGTACTGACAAAGATGTAAATAAAGGGGACGGTTCTGATTAAAGATGAACGACGAACTTGATGAGTTTTTTCTCGGAGGCGGGGATGAGGGGGCGAGAGAAGATAAAGATCATCCTTAAAAACAGGGCGGTGGGGCGAAGGGGGAAGAGCTAGAATTATGTTGTAAACAAAGGAGGCTGGTATGAGGAGAATGATAGTAATTGGTTTTTGTTTGATCAGCGTATTTTGTTTATTTTCAGGAACAGTTTTGGCAGCGGAAAAAGAAACTAATGCTATTGTTGAGCAGCTGAACGTAGAATTAGAGAAAGCAAAAGTTTTTGTTCCGCAGGAGCTGAAGTCGATCGATAAGCCGATGAAAAACATGGTGGATAAAGGTGCAACAAAGGATGAATTAAAGAAGGTTCTGACGGATTTAGCCAATGCCGGAGCTAAGGGGGGTACCTTAAAAAGCTCGGTAGAATCGATGAATGACTTGGTTAATAGCGGGGAGAAGCCTAAGGAAGCAGGAAATATAGTCTCTCAAGCAGCGCATCAGGCTAAGGCAGCTGGACTGAAGGGGAAAGATCTGGCAGCCAAAGTCCACGAGGCGATTAAGCAAAGGAAGGCAGAGAAGGATAAACTTAAGAAAGAAGAGAAGGTAGAAAATAGGGAGAAGAAGGAGAAGAAAGAAAAAGATCAAGAAAAAAGCAAGGGTTCTTCTGAGTCTAAAGGAAAAGGGAAAAAATAGGTTCGTAAATTAAGGGGAATGTTCTGATCTGTGGTTTAAGCCGCGCGAGGTAATCGCGCGGCTTTTTTGTTGCTCGCCTAGCTAAAAATCCCGAAAAATCTTTGTTAGAAAATACCACCTTATACGTCTATTAGAGTAGAAGGCTTTAAGGTCACAATTTGTGACCTTAAACGTGCAAGATAACTGGTCGCAGGTTGCGACCGGTTGATTAATAGAAAGGAGCAAGTATTATGGCTAACGGTGTTTCTTTAGAGGTCATTGTTACTAAGATCTTTGAGATTAGAGGCAAAAGAGTGATGTTGGATAGGGACTTGGCAGAGCTTTATGGGGTTGAGACAAAGGTTCTGCTTCAGGCAGTGAAGAGAAACAAGGCAAGGTTTCCCGATGATTTTATGTATATCCTTACCAATGAAGAGTTTACAATCTTGAGGTCACAATTTGTGACCTCAAGATTGGGAGGCAGAAGATATCTTCCTTATGTTTTCACTCAGGAAGGGGTTGCCATGTTATCTAGTGTTTTAAACAGCAAACGTGCTATCCATGTCAACATCCAGATAATGCGCGCTTTTGTGAAGCTTAAAGAGCTGCTTTTGACTCATAAAGACCTGGCAATTAAGATAGAGGCACTTGAGCGCAAATACGATGATCATGACGTGAAGATCCAGGCGATATTCAACGCGATAAAGCAATTGCTGGAGGCTCCTAAGCCTGAGCCGCCGAAGTCGGAAGTGCCAAAGAGAAAAATAGGGTTTCATAGAGAATAATGTGCCGATTTAGGTTTGCGGTGAATGTATTTAGAGTTATAATATAATGAGAACCGGGGACGATGGAGAAGGGAACAGGATAGGGTATGACATTTTTAGAGCTTGTAAATAGACGAAGGAGCACAAGAAAGTATACCTCGCGCCCTGTACCTAAAGAGGCGATGACCAGATGCCTTGAGGCGGCGCGCCTTGCGCCTTCAGCCTGCAATTCCCAGCCGTGGCATTTTATCGTTGTCGATGATGAGGCTTTGAAAAATAAACTCGCTGACGCGGCATTCTCAGGCATGTATTCCATGAATTCATTTGCCAAGAGCGCTCCGGCGTTTGTAGTGGTAACCAGGGATAGATCGAAATATTTTGCGACAATCGCCGGATATTTCAGGGGCATCCGTTACAGTTTCATTGATATCGGTATAGCCTGCGAACATTTTATACTGCAGGCGGAAGAAGATGGTATCGGGACATGTTGGCTGGGATGGTTCAATGAAAGAGCGGTAAGAAAGCTCCTGGGTATCCCGGGGAATAAAAAGGCTGATATAATGATCTGCATGGGCTATCCTGAGGAAACGCAGAAGATAGATAAAATAAGGAAGTCCATGGATGAAATCAGCAGGTTCAATAAGTAGGGATTATGGAACAAAAAGAATTTGAGATCTTGGTGAAAAAAGCTTTAAAGCAGCTTCCGCAGGAATTTAAAGATAAGCTTGAAAACGTAGCCATCGTTGTTGAAGAGGAGCCCCAGATGGAGACATTAAAGGCTTTAAATATAGGGGGAAAGGGGAGGCTCCTGGGGCTCTATGAAGGTGTGCCCTTAGAAAACAGGAGTCATTATTATGCGCTTGTCTTGCCCGATAAAATAACACTCTATAAAGCCAATATTGAAAAATGTTGTAATTCTGAAGACGAGGTTTATCAGCGGATAACGCATACTCTTGAACATGAGATCGCTCATCATTTAGGCATATCCGACAGTCGACTTAAGGACTTAGGGGCTTATTAACTTAGGAATAAAGGGGACGGTTCTGATTTTGTAGTTTGAGCCGCGCGAGTTAATCGCGCGGATTTTTTGTTGCCTAAAAATCCCATATATTTTCGTTAGATTTAGGTACTTCTTACGTCTATTAGAGTAGAGGTTCAAGGCCGCAAATTGAGCCTTGAACTTGTCTTAATCTTGATGTTCCAATTTGGTACATCAAGTTAACAGGTCCCAGGTTGCGACCAGTTGCTTAATAGAAGGGAGTAAGTAGTATGGTTAACGGTGTTTCTTTAGAGGTTATTGCTACTAAGATCTTTGAGATTAGAGGCAAAAGAGTGATGTTGGATAAGGATTTGGCTGAGCTTTATGGGGCTGAAACAAAGTATTTACTTAGGCAGGTTAGAAGGAATATTGAGAGATTCCCCGTTGATTTTATGTATGTGCTTACAAGGCAAGAGGTTATAGACTTGAGGTGCCAATTTGTCACCTCAAGTTGGGGTGGAAGAAGGCGGCTTCCGTGTGTGTTTACTCAGGAGGGCGTTGCCATGCTTTCTAGTGTTTTAAATAGCAAGCGGGCAATACAGGTAAACATCCAGATCATGCGCGCCTTTGTGAAGCTTAAAGAGCTGCTCCTGACGCATAAAGACCTGGCGATTAAAATCGAGGCCCTTGAGCGTAAGTATGATGACCATGACGTGAAGATCCAGGCGATATTTAACGCGATAAAACAATTGCTGGAAACACCTAAGCCTGAGCCGCCGAAGTCGGAAGAGCCAAAGAAGAGAATTGGATTTCATAGGAGTTGAGGTATGTTTTCGACTTGCGGCGGGACTATTTAGAGTTATAATAAAGGTCGAATAGCAAGGCCAGCAAATAAGGGAAACTCTCTGGGTATTTAACTATGATAAAGAAAATCGTTCTAATAGCGTTTATTCTCTGGGGGCTTTTTATTTTTTACAAGAAATTCATGGCTTCTTCAATGGATCCGTTTTTTAATAAAAATAAGGGAAATGTAGACCTTTTGCAGCTAAAGGTGAATGACCAGCCGCTACCAAGATGAATAAGCAGCATCTTAGCAAATAAAGGGGACGGTTCTGATTTTAAAATTCCCTAATTGCGGGGAAGAGGTTGAGATAATATGAATGAGACGCTAAAGGAGGATGAGATGAAGCTAACTGAAAAGTTGTCGGGGTTCATCGGGAAAAAGATCATTATAACTTTACATACGGAAGCTGTAGGCAATAAGCCTCTTCAAGAGGGGGGAATTTTAAACGAAGTGGGAGATGATTATATAGCAGTAGAAACATTTATTTTAGATGAGAAAGACGAAGAAGTCTATACCGGGGAAGATCTATACTTGATAAGGCATATTAAAAGCATATGTTTGTTTGAAAGCGGTAAATTCGCGAAGAGAAAGAAGCCAGGCAAGGGAGTTCTATAATCCCGGGAATTAATACGGTAAAGGAGAAATGAAGTGAATAGTTGCATAAGATGCGGAATGAAATCATCTCATAATTATTTGAAAGCAATATTTATGACTATAAGTGAAAAAAGAAGAAGGGTATTAGTATGTTCAAAGTGTGAGGAGATTTTAGACGCAAAAGCAAAGAATCCTCCGGGCGGCCAAGGCGCTAAAGGAGAAATGAAGTGAGGGAGTAAAGGGGGCGGTTCTGATTTTGAGGTTTAGCCGCGAGTAAAAGCGCGGCTATTTTTTTACCTGGATTTGAGGCATGTTTCGACTTGCGGTGGAGCTATTTAGAGTTATAATGAAGGACAAATTGTAAAGCTAAAGAGGGTCAGGGTACGGGCTGGAAAGGCAGAAGGAGTGGGGAATGGGAGAGAGCGATAATTCGGGAAACAAGCTTATCTATATTTTAGAGATCGTCTATGCGATCCTTCTGTCGTGGGGTTTTGCGCGCGTGGCAGAGCGTTTTACCGTGGACCATGTCTTTTACTGGTTGTGTATGCTGGTCAGTGTGCTTGCGCTCATTCGGTTCTTCTTTGCGCCTTCCCATAACGTCGGCGTTGTAATCAAGCTTATTGGAAACCGAAAGGCTGCGGCACGGATGATCGTATTTTTTGATATCCCGCTTCTTATCGCTCATTCTTTTGTGTTTTTCAGGATGTGTTATGCTATAGGTGACCTAAACTACCATTACTTCTTTCGCGACTTTTCGGTGTTGCTTCTAATAAACGCGGTATGGCTGGTCACGATAACTTCCCGTCAGAAGCGCGCCAAGATAAACCCACATGACAAACACGCCTTCTGGGTGCTGAATAATTCTATCTGCGGAGCTTTAATCCTCGGGCTATTCTTATTCAAGGCCGGGCTTGGATCAATGTTCATTGTCGCAATGGTGAATTGTGTTTTGGATCTGTGGAATTGCGCCCCGTATTACTTTGAGAATGTTTAAATAGGCTAAAAAATGGTGGGTGCGAAGGATACTAGGATATGAATTTAATTGATTGCGGATTCCAGAATTCAAATCTCTTCCAGCATATGCCGCTGTTTGATGAGATCTCTTATGTCGGCAAGGATGAGGATAAAGTCCGCCAATATAAGGCCATCCGCGAGGGGCAGTCCTGCGATATTCTGGCCTTGAATTTCATCCGCCTGGACGAAAAGCTTCTTTGGGATGCGATTGAGGATTTTGTCAAGCGCAGCACCATAAATGCCGTATCCAGCGTGCGGGGGGCATTTATTTTCGATCTCCTGACTATTGATATACACAAAGAAATCAATAGCTTTAAGCATTCCGAGTTTTCTACGGTTATTGTTAATACAGCCAGTAAATTAGCCCCCGGGCAGATGAAGATGATCAAGTATTCTTCTGCCTATGCGCTTATTCATAAAACTTTAGACGTTGATTGGGGAAAGATCACCTTTAAGACCGCGGTAAATGTTTACAAAGATAAACCGGATTATTTAGACCTGCTTATTAAGCAGCTTTTGGGGGATTATGTATATGCGCATGACCCGCTGATCCTTTTATTGAACGATCTTAGCCAGAATCCCGTTTTTGATCCTAAAAACGAATTGCAGCAATCACGGTTAAAGGCGGTTATAGCCAAGTTAATCCCTGACTCGATCGAGTTTATCCCGGAAGTTTATATCCAAGATAAAAACGGGGCAAGGGAGCTTCTTTCCGGGTCTAAACTATAGTTTTCTTGAAGCTGTAAATATAGGGGTGGAAGTTCAGTTATATGCAAATAAACGCGATTAAAATACTGCGCAGCAAAAAAAGAAGGCGCACTGTAAGTGCGCGCATGATCAAGGACATCCTTGTGGTCAGGGCTCCGGAAAATATCCCGGAAAGCCGTTTAGAGAAGGTTGTTGCCGAGCTTAAGTTAAGAATCGAGCGAAAGTATTTAAAAGAAGAGTTAAATAAGCACGAGTATCTGTCAATTAGGGCCAAGGAGTTTAATCGGCAGTATTTTGAGAATAAGCTTAATATCAACTCTATCGAATACGTCACTGACCAGAATTCCAAGTTCGGCTGCTGCAATTATCGCACCGGGTGCATCCGTATTTCCCATCGCATCAGTGCCATGCCGCAGTGGGTAAGAGATTATGTGGTTATTCACGAACTGGCGCACCTGGCAGTGCCGGATCATAGCAAGGCATTCTGGTATATAGTAAACCGCTATAAGCTCGCCGAGAGGGCAAGGGGATACCTTATTGCCGCAGGCAGCGAAGAGGAGCTGATGACATGGAAATAAAAGTACAGAAACTTGGGGACGATGAGCTTAATAAGATGGGTGTTTTCACATGGCCCATCTGGACAAAAGAAGTATCGCGGTTTGACTGGCATTATGACTCTGTGGAGGAATGTTATTTACTGGAAGGCGAAGTTGAGGTAGAGTCTAAGGATGGAAAGAAGGTAAGCTTCGGCAAGGGGGATTTTGTGATTTTCCCAAAAGGCCTTTCCTGCACTTGGAACATAAAAAAACCTGTGCGCAAGCATTATAACTTTCAATAAAAATGATAACTTGTTTTCAATGCGGTAAATGTTGCGC
The DNA here is from genome assembly GCA_026387455.1 of Candidatus Omnitrophota bacterium. GTDB lineage: Bacteria > Omnitrophota > Gorgyraeia > Gygaellales > Profunditerraquicolaceae > JAPLLR01. The sequence goes on from JAPLLR010000043.1 coordinate 12,274, forward strand.
AGATGGGGTTTACGTAGAAAAAGAGGAAGGTAAAAAGTTAGAGCGATCCTTGGGCATTAAACTATTCAAGCGCAAAGATCACTATCCTTTTGCAAAGCAATTCCCGTATGACACAAGCAATGGTATTAAAAAATGCATGTTCCTTGATGAAAATGGTAAATGTAAAGCGTATAATTTTAGGCCAAGGCTATGTAGAGAGTTTCCGCTGGAGAATGGTTTGCCGGTTTACTTCTCTAAATACTGCGAGGGTATGAAACTATGGGAGTTATCGACGCAACCACGTAGAAGATGAAAATGAAGATAGTTTATCTATTGAGCACTGCCATTATCATCACCATTGTTGCTACCGGAACCCTTTTAGCTGGTTCAAAAGCGGATCCCGTGATAGTCAAAAATGAGGTGATCCTTCAGAAGGGGCCGGGCGAATATACGGAGGTCCGCCACATAGTCCTTAAGGGGTCCAATGAGGAGATCGGCAGGGCGCTGGCTGACATCGCGCAAAAAGATTACAAGGCCTCGCTGGTAAAATACGCCAGTCCTATCTACGCTAAGGCCCGGCTTGAATACATGAAGAGGAATTATCCCATCCTGTTGGAACGCATGAAAGGTGTAGCGCGCTCCTACGGCCTCTCTTTAGATGATACTGATCTCGATACGAGCAGTTTATATTATTGCATGCCCGCGCCGAAATGCTCGGCGGCTTTTTTCCCCGCGCGGATATCCGCCAACAAACATAACTTTTATGTTTTAAACAGGGATTACTACCTGGCGAGCATGTCCGAGATTATGGACGCCAAGCGCCTGCCGGGCGAGGGGGATTTTTTATCGCGTATGTTTGTGATAGAAATGTATCCGGATAAAGGATACCCCTCTATCGCGATCGGCGCGCTGGACCTGCTCAATATGCATGTTGACGTGGTTAACTCAAAAGGGTTAAGCGTTGCGATGCTGGAAGACGATACCTACGGCATGGAGCGTATAATGAAGGATCTGTCCCGGCAGTCCGGACTGAATATGAGTCAGGCCATCCGGCTTATCGTTGATACCTGCGCTACGGTGGAGGAGGCGAAAACCGCCCTTTTAAACAATAAAATATCTGTGACTCTTTTGCCCACGCATTTTATGGTCATGGACAGTTCCGGTAGGTCGTTTATTTACGAGCGGTCTTCTAAGGATTTTAGTGATCGTTTCCTGGATAATAATGGTTTGCCGCAGCTGATAACCAATCACTCTGTTTGCGATTATCCTACGGTTGATAAATTCCCCAAAGCGCCCGAGGATGATTATGATACTTTTAACCGCTACCGCAGGCTGGATGAATATGTGCGGGGCCACTCCGGTAAATATTCCATTGAGGATGGTAAACACGCCATGAGTCTGGTGTATGGTTGTGTCAACGAAGCGACTGAAGGGGGATATCACGCTCTACCGCTAAGGACACTTTATACCGCGGTAGTCGATATTGATGAACGCGCAATATCGGTAAAGTTCTATCTGCGGGATGGGAAAATCGATCCGGCGACCGGAGTCCCGGAGCTCGTCTTCTCGAAACCGTTTGAATTTAAATTGAAGGAATAAGAGGACGTTCCGGGAAAGGAGCGAAAGAGATGGATGTTTTAGAAATTCTCAAAAGCAGAAGAAGCGTCAGGCAATACTCAGAAGAGCAGATATCAAAAGAATTTTTGGAGAAGATTGTTGATGCGGCCAGGTTTTCCCCTACTGCCAGAAATGTCCAGCCGTGGGAGTTTATTGTGATCACTCAAGCGCCTATTTTAAAAAAGCTTGGTGATTTAGCGGAGAACGCAAGATTTCTAGCCCAGGCAAAAGCCTGTATCGCGGTATTTTGCGCTGATACAAAATATTATTTGGAAGATGGATGCGCCGCAACCTGTAATATTCTGCTTGCCGCGACTGCTCTGGGCGTTGGTTCCTGCTGGGTTGCCGGAGATAAGAAACTTTATTGCGAGGAAGTAGCTAAATTATTAAATGTACCTGTCACCTATAAATTGGTGAGCCTGGTGGCTTTAGGCTACCCTAAGTCCAAAGAAAGTTTCCATATCGCGCAAAAGAGAGGCCTGAAAGAAGTGATTCATTGGGAGAAATTGAAGGATGGAAAAAGAGAATAAGGCAGTAGATAAAATTATACTTGTAGCACTTGTATTTGTAGGACTAATTCTGGCGATCCATGTTTTGTTGGTAAGGATGTATCAGGGCCTAATGCGCCTTGACTATTATAATGCTTCCTGTCTGTCAGGCATTACTATCCTTGTTTTCTTTTATGCCGCTATAAAGTTCAGTAAACCGCTGGAGCATCAAATCGTTAATTTTGTCTATTTTAAAGATAAACGGCATTATAAAACGCTGTTAGACGAGTCGATCCGCGATGGTTTGACCGGTTTGTTTGGTCATAAATATTTTATGCAAAAGCTTGAAGAGGAGGTGGAGCGCTCTAAGAAGAGCCTAAGTCCGCTTTCGCTACTGATGATAGACATAGATTATTTCAAGAAATTTAACGATACTTTTGGCCACCTTGAGGGTGATATGATCTTGACGGAACTCGCAGCTATGTTCAAGCGCTTTCGCAGGGAACAAGTCGATCTAGCCGCCCGCTATGGAGGGGAAGAGTTTGTCATACTGCTTCCGGAAACGTCCAAAGAAAACGCGAAGATTCTGGCTGAGGAATTGCTCAATCACGCAAAGAAAATCAATACCAGTAAGGGCGTGGTCACCATAAGCATCGGCATTGGTTGCTTTGACGGCAACAGTAAAGATTTTGCTAAAGAAGATCTGATCAGGATCTCAGACGCTGCGCTTTACCGCGCCAAAGCAGCGGGAAGGGATCGCGTGGAGATTCAAAGGGAGAGCGAGAAGGATGTATGCGAAGAATAATCAGTCTTATAGCATTGGCAGTTTTTTTTACGGTTATTCTTTGTCAGGCCTGTGAGCCTGAGCTCAAGGTGCTTAAGATCGAGCACGGGAGCGCGCAATCATTGTTTGAAGTGGCGAATAGCTTGAAAAGTGAGCAAGGCAAGGTAAGCTTTGACCAGAACTCCAACAGCCTGATCGTGTTTGATTGTCCGGAGAATATTTTGCGTATTGCCCAGGTGATCAAGGGCATAGATATCCGGGAAAAGCAGGTCGAGATCAAAGTCCTGGTCATAGAGGCCAGCGAAAGATTCCTGGAGAATATCGGGGTTAGTTACAGTCAGGTCATTATCCCTCAGGGAAAGTTTATGGCGATTACGGAGCTGATCAAGGAAAGTAAAGAGGCCAGCACCCGTACTAGCATGATGGTCCGGACTTTGAGTAATCGTCCGGCAGTGCTGCAGGTCACTACTGACGAGGTGATCGGTACCGAATTCGTGATATTCAGCAATGGTACGGAGATCACAACACCTGTAAGAGAGCCGATAGGCAGCATGTTGGAAGTATTGCCTACTGTGAATAACGATGGCTCGATTAATGTGGTCTTAAGGCCAACGGTCAACAGCATGGAGAAGCACGGCACTCCTTCTGAGAGGTCGATAATAACCCAGGTAGTGCTTAATGACGGAGATACTGTCGCAATAGGTGGAGCTCTGGTCCAAAAGGGGCGCTCCAAGAAAGGGCTTTTGTCAGGAAAATCCAGCGAGGAGAATAAGAAAGTGGAGATGTTTCTGACCGCTAAAATTGTTGATTAAGGGTAGCCGGAGATTTGGGGATCTTTTTAAAATCCTCGTACTCGTAAATAAAATATGATTATCAAAGATTTGATTTTAGTTGACGAATTAACCGGGCATTATAACCGCAGGGGTTTTCGTGAGAGCATCGGACAGATACTTTCACTTCCCCATGGCGCTGCCAAATCCTTTTATCTTATCCTTACCGATTTAGACCATTTTAAAGATATTAATGACACCTACGGCCACTTAAGCGGAGACTTCGTGCTTAAGGAATTCGCGGCGCTTTTGGAGCGCGGATTACAGAATACCGAAGCGGTAATTGCCCGCTACGGCGGCGATGAATTTGTGGCGATTCTAAAAAACTGCAATAGGCAAAATGTAAGCGTCATCTGGGACAAGATACGGCGGGATGTTGCCAATAAAGAATTTATCCTCCCTGGTTCCAAGCAGAGCCTGCGTCTGACCATGAGCATAGGGATCGTGGAATTCCCTCAGGATGGGTTAACCCAGGAAGAACTGTTAGCTAAAGCCGATGAAGCCCTGTATTCATCAAAGAGGCTCGGTAAAAACAAACTCACCTTTGCCAACGAGATCCTTGTCCAGACCAAAGAAGAAAAAAGGATCCAAAAGAATATTGCTGAGCCGCCGTTTGTTGACCGGGCAAACGAATTAGCCGAGATCCAGAAGTTTATTTTTGGAGGGAAAAGCTATAAGCTTATTATCATAAATGGTGAGGTGGGCTGCGGTAAAAGCCGTATGCTCCAGGAGGTATCCATCCGGGCAAAGGCAAGGAACCTAAAAACATTCTTTCTTGTCTGCGGCGAACAGCAGAAAGAAAAGCCTTACAGTCTGCTGGAAGATATCATAGGTAGCCTTGTTTACGAGCATGTCGAAATATGCCAAAAGGCGGTGTTCGATCTTCCGCCGAAATTAAAAACCGCGCTCTCCGCATTACCAAAATTAAAAAGATTATTTGTGCCTCATCTTCATGTGACCCATTGGGATGCCGAGGTGAGGCTAAATCTATTCCACGGGCTCGCAGACCTTTGTGAAAGCATATTCACCCAGATAAATCCGCTTATTATCGTGGACAATCTCGATTGGATCGATGCCGCAAGCTCAGAAATATTAAGTTTCATAATCCTGTCTAAGAAACAGACTCCTTTTGTCTTATTAGGAAGCACCAGCCGCCCGGCTTCAAAAACGCACGATAGCGATTCAGCTCTTGATGCGTTGTTGTCGGAGATCTCGGAGTTTGAGATTGTGCCTCACATAGCCCTGCCGTTTTTTAATCAGGCAGAGACCGAAGAAGTCGTAAAGGGGATTTTTAGCGGCCATGATATACCTGAAAAATTCACCAGCGAGTTCTTCGGCGCTACCGAAGGCAACCCCTTTTTCATTGTCGAGTTAATACAATACCTTTGGGACAGGAAAAACATTTATCTGCAATATCCTCATTGGATATTTCAAATTGACACAAGCCGGCTTCCGAGGGATTTAAGGGAGCTGCTTATCAGCAAGCTGCAAAACCTAGGGGCCGAAGAAAAGGAATTGCTTCTGGCTGTTTCCGGCATAGGGAGCAACCTTAAGTTTGATTTCCTTTCCAAGCTTAAAAAGATAAACCACGGGCACTTGCAGGATATCCTTTCCCGCATCTCAGAAAAAAATATCCTAAAGCTCGGAGAAAATCAGGTCGAAGATGAGGTTTTCTTCAATAACGATTCCCTGCGCTCGGTTCTTTATGAGAGTATCGATACTGAGAAGAAAAAGAAGATCCACCTTGATATTGCTACCACTCTTGAGCATGAATTCAAGAATAATACCGAAGAGATAAGCTCGGAGCTGGCCTTCCATTTCAACAAGGCAAATCTTGAAGCTAAGACAAAAAACTATGCCCAGCAGGCGGTCGTCTATATCGAAAACCTTTTTTCAAACGCTGAGGCGGAAAAGGTCATCGAAAATGCCATTAACGACCGGGAAGAGAAGGAGCGCCATGAGCCGATAAAAAAAGATACCTGGCCGCTGATAATGGAGATCATTAGCTCTTTTAATTCAGCGATAAAAAGTATGCAGATGTACCAGATGCCTAATGAGATCACCACAAAGATGGTCTATAGCCTAGCCAGATGTTTGGAAGAATTTTTTACGGCCTACCATATACTTACCTTTAGCTGTCCGTCCGGAGATATCAAGCTTTTGATAAACGGGCAGGAATTGCATCTGCCATCCCATTCGGAAGATATGTTTACAAAGACCATTCTTGCCATTATGAACATGGCTAATATCGGAAGCATTACTTTTCATCGCACTGTTTCGGCTAATGAGATCAAGGCATTTATCGGCCTTCTTTCTAATCCCAAACTATCGATGGAAAAAAAGGAACAATGGAAAAAGATCCTCCTTGATTATAAGATCAACGCCATAAATATCGATGAGGTGCTCTACAAAAAAGTCTATTCCGAAGAAGAAAAAAGGCAGTTGCATAAGGAATTCATCAAAGAATTCATGATAAAAAGAGCTATCGGAGAGGCTGTTCCTCTGCCGAAGGAAGGTGGCGCTAAGGTTGGTGACGAGAAAGAAGAGACCAAGGTCATCAAAAAAATAAAGGTTTTCGATGAAGCGGAAACAGACCTTTTTGCTAAAACCATCTCCCATTTTTCGCCGGACGTGCTAGTGGAGGTAATTACTGATGAATACCGCCGTCATATAACAGCGATCTTGGATATCAGGGAAATGGTCAAGGTGTGCCTGAAAGACTCCCAACAAAAAGAAACAATCGCCGTAAAATTGAAAGATGCCCTAATAAAGTTGGGGATGTCGGATGTCTGCTTTGCGTGGCTTATCGATAGTCATGATTTTCTGCACTATCCTGTGATCAAGAGGGCCAACACATATTTGAATGCTGATTCCGGAACTATTCTTGCTATGGGGGTTATAGAAAATCTTAAACCCACCCTTAATGAACTTTTTGTAATAAATGAAAGCGCTCTTGCAGAACAGATCTTGGATAAATATCTTCTGAATTTACAAAGCAGCGAGCTGGAAGCAAAGATATATACGGCCGTAACCTTGCCGGAGATCATAAAGATCATTCCCGCGCACCTTGCGGATTTCTACGTGAAAAGAATCACCGCTCTTTTTCTTCAGGCGCTTCATGTTGAAAATGATCAGCAAGCTTATGAATCGCTTGCGATGGATGCGGGGGCTATTATTTCTCGCTTACAGGAACTCAGCAATTATTGGGATATCTATAGGGTTATCTCTACGCTAAAAGAAGATCTTAATGCTTCAGGAGGGCTTGTCTGGAGGAGGCAATTGGCTAAGGAAGCCTTGAAAGGAATAGACATATTTTCTCTGTGCGCTCAGCTAGCAAGTATTCTTGATGAAGTCGCCTTTGATGCCAGCAAGAATGCCTTAGTTATCTCTCTCTTTAAGAAGATGATGCCGGAAGGGATCCTTTATTTTATTGAGACATTAGAAACAAGGCAATCGAGCACCCTGCTTTTCGAATGGTACCTGCAGAACCTGGAATTACTGGATATACTCAAGGAATTTAAAACCGAAACCGTGCCTTTCATAGAAATGCTTATTGATTCAGGGGCACAGAAAAGGGTATTGCTTGCTTTAGATATAATGGAAAGGATAAATGATGAACAGCAACTTCCTCTTTATGAAAAAGCTATTCAAAGCAATGACCTGGAGATTAAAAGAAATTATTTTCGATCGCTTATTCAGATGAATACAGAAAGCGCTTTTTCAATGATAAAAAGATTATTTCCCAGACAGGACCCCGAGACACAGCGGGATATTGTCATAGATATGGGGGTGTATGGGAGCAGAAAAGAGATGAGTGAGTTTTTGAAAAGCCTGCTTGACCAGAAAATTTATGGGTTAGGCCGAAAAGAAATACTTTTGTACATTGATAAAATTAATACTTGCCTATCTCATAAAGGGAAGTAGGGGAGATGGAATGATGAAAAAAACGATTCCTATTATGATTGCGGCGATGCTGTTGACAGTAACGGCATTTGCACAAGAGGCAAAGACTATTCAGTTACCCAAGCCGAATATGAGCGGCGGGAAACCCCTAATGCAAGCGCTTAAAGAGCGCAAAAGTGTCCGTGAATTCAGCTCTAAGGAACTTACGCCGCAGGTTTTGTCGGACATGCTCTGGGCGGCAAACGGGATCAATCGTCCTGAGTTAGGATATCGCACCGCTCCCAGCGCCCATAACGCGCAGGAGATCGATATCTATGCCGTGTTATCAGACGGGTTGTATTTATTTGATGCTTTGGCGCATGAGCTAAAGTTGATCGCGTCGGGAGACCTACGCGGCCTTACAGGTAAACAGCCTTTTGTTAAAGAGGCAGCGGTTAATTTGATCTATGTCGCAACACTTTCTAAATTGGGAAACGCGTCCAGCGAAGACGCGGCTTTTTATGCGGCTACTGATGCAGGATTTGTCAGCGAAAACGTGTATTTGTATTGTGCTTCAGCAGGTTTAGCTACTGTCGTGCGGGGGTGGGTGGATAAGACAGCTTTGGGAAAAGTGATGAAGCTAAGGCCAGATCAAAAGGTGATCCTTGCGCAAACCGTAGGCTATCCGAAATAAAATCATGGTGAATCTGGATAAAGAAAAATCATTGCATGAGTTGATGATCCGCCTCGGGGTGCGCGAAGAGGATATAGAAGAAAAGTTTATCCGCTCCCAGGGGCCAGGCGGGATGAACGTTAACAAGGTTTCGACCTGCGTGTATTTGCGGCATCTGCCAACCGGCATAGAGGTCAAATGCCAGCAGGAGCGCTCGCAGGCACAGAACCGATTTCTAGCCAGGCGGATTTTGTTGAGCAAGATTGAATCCAGTATTTTGGGCAGGCTTTCCGCGGAAAGAATGCGCATCGAGAAGATCCGCCGGCAGAAGCGCAGGAGATCCCGCCGGGCCAAGCTGAAAATCTTAGAGGCAAAGCGCCGGCATTCTCAGAAAAAATCTCTTCGCACCAGGGTGCGGCAGGGGGAAGATCAGTGATCTGCGCGTTAAATTGCTCTTGACTGATGGAGCTTGGCCGAATACAATAGTACAAACATTAAAATCAGTTACAAAGGCTTGGGCTTAATGCTTCTAGCGGTAAAATCACACCAGAAATATTTTAGGCAACTCTTGAGAATTTAGAGGGTTGCTTATTTTTTTACCCTAGCCTGCTTAAAATTTAATAATACACCCAACTTTATAGGAGAAGTTGGTGTTCCGCTTCCTGCGGAAGGAGGTTACTCATGCCAAGACGTACAGACATCAAAAAAGTCATCATCATCGGCTCAGGCCCCATTATCATCGGGCAGGCCTGCGAATTCGATTATTCCGGCACCCAGGCTTGTAAAGCGCTGCGTGAGGAGGGGTATGAGATCGTGTTGGTGAACTCTAACCCCGCGACTATCATGACCGATCCCGGTATGGCGGATAATACCTATATAGAGCCGCTTACCGTTGAGAGCCTGACCAAGATAATTGAGAAAGAGCGGCCGGATGCGCTGTTGCCTAATTTGGGAGGACAGACCGGATTGAACCTGTCTTCTGCTTTGCATAAGTTAGGAGTATTGGATAAATTCGGGGTCAAGATCATCGGCGTAAAAGCTGACGCTATTGAAAGAGGTGAAGACCGCGATGCGTTCAAGGACACCATGAAAAAACTGGGCATCCCTGTGCCGCGCTCGCAGACCTGCAATACTTTAGTGGAGGCCCAGAAGGCGGCGCAGGAACTGGGCTATCCGGTGGTTATCCGTCCGGCATATACGATGGGCGGGACTGGCGGAGGTATCGCTTATAATAACGAAGATTTTTTTACTCTTGTAAATCGCGGTCTTAACGCTAGCATTATACATCAGGTGCTAATCGAAGAAGCGGTCATCGGCTGGGAGGAGCTGGAGCTTGAGGTGGTGCGCGACGAGAAGAATCAGAAGATTACCGTCTGTTTTATCGAGAATATCGACGCTATGGGTGTGCATACCGGAGATAGCTTCTGTGTTGCTCCTATGCAAACCGTCCCCCAGGAGCTGCAGAAAAGACTGCAGGATTATTCCTATAAAATTGTGGATGCCATTGGTGTGGTGGGGGGGACAAATATCCAGTTCGCGCACAATTTAAAAGACGACCGCATAGTGGCTATAGAAATAAATCCCCGCACCTCGCGTTCTTCTGCTTTGGCTTCTAAGGCTACGGGTTTTCCTATCGCTCGCGTTTCTACAAAATTAGCCGCGGGTCTTACTCTCGATGAAATGCCTTATTGGAGAAAAGGGACATTAGAGAAATACGAGCCGTGGGGTGAGTATGTAGTGATCAAATTCGCGCGCTGGGCTTTTGAGAAATTTCGCCAGGCAAAAGATATCCTGGGCACGCAGATGAAGGCAGTGGGCGAAGTAATGAGTATTTCTAAGTCATTCAAGGAAGCGTTTCAGAAATCTATCCGCTCGCTTGAGACCGGAAGATACGGTTTGGGGTTTGCCAAAGATTTTAACAGTCTGTCTTTGGAAGAACTAAAGTCCCGGCTGGTAACTCCATCCAGCGAGCGCGTATTCTTGGTGTATGAGGCGCTGCGCAAGGGCGCAACCGTAGAGGAGCTTTACGCACTCACCTTTATCGGCAGATGGTTTATTAAAGAAATGAAAGAGATGGTTGAATTTGAACAGGATATGCTTGCCACCGGATGGCAGGGGCTGTCGGATGCGAGTTTGCGTAAAGCCAAGGAGTGGGGCTTCAGCGACAGGTACCTGGCCAAGATATTTAAGGTAAAAGAGGCGGATGTGCGCGGCCGCAGGAAGAAGCTGATGGGCAACGCTCGTTTTGAGCCTGTGCCGGTTAGCGGTGTGAAAGACGCCGCGTATTATTATTCCACTTATACTCCGGGCGAGGACCTGGTTTCAGTTTCCGGTAATAAAAAAATATTGATCTTGGGCGGTGGGCCGAATCGTATCGGACAGGGTATTGAGTTTGATTATACCTGTGTGCATGCGGCTTTTGCTCTGCGCGATGCGGGGTTGGAAACCATCATGATCAACTGTAACCCTGAGACAGTCTCAACTGATTATGATACGTCAAATAAGCTTTATTTTGAGCCATTGACGGTTGAGGATGTCCTGGCGATATGGGAAAAGGAAAAACCGGTCGGTGCGATCGTGCAGTTTGGCGGTCAGACGCCTTTGAATATCGCCGCGGAATTGGAGAAGAACGGAGTGAAGATCATCGGCACAAGCACTAAATCAATCGCTTTTGCTGAGGATCGCGAGTTATTCAGACAGAAGATGATAGCGCTGGGCATCCGACAGACCGAAGGCGGCACGGCGGGCTCCCTGGATGAGGCGATTGCTATTGCCGGTAGAATTGGCTATCCGGCGATGGTCAGGCCTTCGTTTGTTTTGGGCGGCCGCGGTATGGAAGTGATTTACGACGAAAAGATGCTTATTAAATACGCCAAAGAGGCGATACAGGTCTCACCTGAGTATCCTATGTTGATCGACCGTTTTCTGGATAATGCTATTGAATGCGAGGTGGATGCGCTTTGTGACGGCAAAGATACATTTGTGGCCGCGGTGATGGAGCATATCGAGCACGCAGGTATCCACTCCGGGGATTCCGCTTGCACTATTCCTTCGCGCAGCATTAAGCAAGAGCACTTGAAGACTATTGACGAGTGGACGAAAAAAATCGCCGTGGAATTAAAAGTGGTAGGCTTGATCAATATTCAATACGCTATTTGCGATGACCAGGTTTATATCTTGGAGGCTAACCCGCGAGCTTCCCGTACGGTGCCGTTGGTAGCTAAAACCATGGGCATTCCGTTGGCGCGTATTGCCACCCAGCTTATACTGGGCAAAAAGATCAGCGACTTTACGGAGCTGATTTCGCGTAAGATTCCATATGTCACGGTTAAAGAAGCGGTGTTTCCTTTTAACATGTTCCCGGAGGTCGATCCGGTTTTGGGCCCCGAGATGCGGGCAACCGGAGAGGTGATGGGAATCGGCGATGATTTCGGGGTGGCGTTTTACAAGGCCCAGGAGTCAGTGGGCACTAAGCTTCCCCTTGAGGGAAATGTTTTGATCACCGTAGCGGACAAGGATAAGCAGAATCTTTTTCCGATAGCCTCAAAGCTTGTGCAATTGGGATTTAAGATCTTTACAACGGAAAACACTCATAGATATTTGAAAGAAAAGGGTGTGGATTCTACTTTGATCAAAAAACTGCACGAGGGCAGGCCGAATATTGCCGATACCATAAAGAATAAGGAGATCAACCTGATTATCAATACCCCTATCGGCAGGATGAGCGTTCATGACGATAGCTATATTCGTATGCTTGCTATCCAGCATAAGATCCCCTACGTGACTACTATGGCCGCGGCACGGGCAACGGTAGACGGGATCGATTCAGTGAAGAAAAAGCATGATTTGCCCAAATCGCTGCAGGAATATCACAAGATGCTAGAAGTTAAAGATGAGCGTAAGGTCCCCGCTAAATAAAGATGCCAAAAACTAAAATAATCTGCACCTTGGGTCCTGCGTCAGGCAGGGCAGGCGTATTGTTTGAGATGATGCGCTGCGGCATGGATGTGGTAAGATTAAATTTCTCTCATGGAAGTTTTGAGGAGCACCTTGAGAAGATTAATATCGTGAGGAGGTTAAATAAGAAATATCGGCGGCACATAAGGATATTGGGAGATTTAGAAGGCTACCGTATCAGGATAGGCAGGTTTAAAGAAGGCAAGCCTATCGAGGTCAGGAAAAGGCAAGCGCTCTGGCTCACCCAGAAAAATATCTTAGGAGAAGGAAGCATTATTCCTTTTGATTACGCAGGTTCGCTGGCATTCATCAAAAGAGGGCAGCATATTTACATTGATGACGGGAATATTGCTCTTATCGTGGAAGGGCGGGAAAAGAAGGGTTTAAAGGTTAAGGTAGTAGTTCCGGGCCTGATCAAGGAGCGTAAGGGAATCAATATGCCCGGGGTAAATTTTAGTTTTAAAGGACTGACGCTAAAAGACAAGGAAGGCCTTGATTTTTGCATGGAGCGGAAACTCGATTATATCGCTCAGTCTTTCGTGAGAGATAAGGATGATATTCAGGCTATCAAAAGATGTATCGGAGATTACGTACATAAACCTAAGATAATCGCTAAGATTGAAAATAGGGATGGTATAAGAAATATCGATGAGATAATTGGGGCCTGCGATGGGATTATGATCGCAAGGGGAGATATGGGAGTCTCACTGCCTATATATGAGGTGCCTTTGATACAGAAGTCGATAATTAGAAAATGTAACCGGGCGAAGAAGTTCGTGATCACCGCCACGCAGATGCTGGAGAGTATGACCGAAAATCTCAGGCCCACCAGGGCGGAGGTTTCAGATGTGGCCAATGCCATTATTGACGGGTCGGATTATGTGATGCTTTCAGCTGAGACCGCGGTAGGTGCCCATCCTGCGCAGTGCGTGGATATGATGAATAAAATAATTAAGTTTACAGAGAGGGGTTATTCGCATGCTGGCAAAGATGATCAAGCATAAATATTTCTTTCATGCGGTGGCTTTATTGGTTATAATAATCGTATCATTATTCTTTATTATATTCAGCGGGACTTCTAATTAAGTAGAAGGGGGGCAATATGAAGGCAAAGGCTATAGTTTTACTCGCGCTTGGTGTTCTGGGAGCAATATTCGTCTGCACTTTTGATATTCTTACCGGAAAGCCGGTAAACGACATCTCAGGGCCGAAATCCATATTAGCGTTAGTTTTCTGCGTCATATTGGTATTGCTTGGCGTACGCCTCCTATTGAAAAAGAAAAGTAAATAACCGCAAATGGATAGTTTAAGCGGACTCATTCGCTTGACCGAGAGGGATATAGCGCGGGCGAGTGAGGTCTTGGCTCGGGCGTTTATTCTTGACCCGATGGTCACTTATATTTTTTCGCAGGAGAAAGAGGCAGAGAGGAATCTGTCTCTTCTTTTTGAAGTGATGGTGCGTTATGGCCTTAGGTATGGAGAGGTCTATGCTCCTTCTGGCAACATTGAGGGTATAGCTATATGGCTGACTTCCGAGAACTCCGAAATGTCGATGCCGAAGATGCTGGAGTGCGGATTTGGGGATTTCAGTTCTCAGGTTTCGCCAGAATACGTGGAACGGCTTATATATTTTAACGATTTTGCTTTTGAGAAAAACAAAAAGTACGCTCCCTTTCGGCACTGGTACCTGGCTTTTATCGGAGTGGACCCGGATTTTCACGGCAAGGGTTTTGCCAGCGCGTTGATTAAGCCCATGCTTGCCAGGATTAGTAAAGAGAAAATGTCTTGCTATCTTGAGACCACCATTATTAAGAACGCCGCGATGTATGAGCATTTCGGCTTCGAGCTTAAGGAAGAAGCCATTATTCCTGATACGGACGTCATGCTTTTTGCCATGCTAAAGGAGAAATAAACATGCCAAATTTTTCGTTTGATGTAGTCTCCGAGGTTGACTTGCAGGAGATGGACAATGCCGTGAATCAGGCGAGTAAGGAGCTGGCTCAGAGATATGATTTTAAGGGCAGCAAATCCTCGATCGCCTATGACCGCACGGAAAAGCTGGTCACCCTGATAGCCGATGACGATTTTAAACTGCGCGCCCTTACTGATATGTTGGTCGGCCGCATGGCTAAAAGAGGCATATCCGTTAAGTCCCTTAAATTCAATGATCCGGAAAAGGCTTTTGAAGGGTACCTGCGTCAGAAAATCGAGATCTGTATGGGTATTGACAAGGAAAACGCCAAAAAGCTTACCGGCATTATAAAAGAGCTGGGCCTGAAAGCGCAGGCTCAGATCGAGGGAGAAAAGATCAAGGTCTCTTCCGCGAAAAAGGATGATTTGCAGGCAGTGATCGCGCATCTAAGGGCTCTGGAGTTTCCTATACCGCTCAGTTTCTGTAATTACCGCTAGAGCGTTGAGAATTCTTTTAAGTTCAATATGCCTTGAGACCGGCACAGATATACAGCTGGCGCTTTATTATTTAAAAGGTTTTCTTTTAAAACAGTCGTCCCCGCAACACTTTTCCCCAAAAGTACAAATTAAAGTCTTTAACGAAAATCAAAGTATTTCTGACATCGCTAAACAGATTTTAAATTGTAATCCGGACCTGGTAGGATTTTCTTGTTATCTTTGGAATATCCGTAAGACCTTGCAGGTAAGTCGTCAGTTAAAACGCTATGACGATTCGATAAAAATAGTCCTGGGAGGGCCGGAAGTGAGCCCCCGCGCAGAAGAGCTGCTCAAGATTAATAAATTCATTGATATAATTGTGAGGGGCGAGGGAGAAGAAGCTTTTGCGCAATTGGCTAAGAGCTTGACTGTTGAAAACCCGGATTTGTCTCCGGTTAAGGGAATATCTTTTCGCCGGGGAAAATGTGTAATCAGCAATTCCGACAGGCTGAACTTGGCGGATATCTCGATCATTCCTTCGCCGTATCTAACAGGTTTAGTAAATCTTAAAGACAGGAATATCGTGGACATACCTTTGGAAACCACGCGCGGGTGTTCTTTTAGTTGCGGCTACTGTTATTATCATAAGGAGTTTTTGGGGTTAAGATTCATGCCGTTTTCCAGGGTCCAGAAAGAGTTTAAGATGATCCTTTCTCGAAAGCCGCGTGAGGTTTATCTGATGGACGCTACATTTAATTCCTGTCCTAAGAGGGCTAAGCGGATCCTGAAGCTGTTTATCAGGCATAACCGGGGCGCCAATCTTCACGTAGAGCTGAGGGCGGAGCTGGTTGATCCAGAGATGGCCAGGCTTCTATATCGGGCAAACGCTTACAATATAGAGATCGGCATTCAAAGCACGAATCCCAGGACTTTAAAAGCAGTCAACCGCCCGCTAAATATTGGTAAGTTTGTTCAGGGCATTCAGCTATTGAATAAATACAAGCTTTTTTATGAGATTCAGCTCATCGATGCCTTGCCTTTTCAGAGTTTTAGCGGTCTGAAGAAATCTTTGGATTGGCTCTATGATTTACATCCGGCAAAGGTGAGTATTTTCCGTCTGAATTTGCTACCGGGGACAGTTTTACGCCAGCACGCTGCCAGATTCGGCATCAAGTATCAATCTCAGGCGCCTTATCGGGCGATTAAGAGCAGGGCTATGTCTAAGGCGGATCTAAAAAGAGTAGAGAAGATACAGTTTGCCATGGAGAGGCTTTACGACAGCCAGGTGTTTCAGAATACGCTTTACGCGTTGCGGGATAGGGCAGGGGTAAAGATTTCGCAAATCTTCGAGGATTGGTTAGTTTGGGAAGCCAAGCAGAAGATCCATGGCCCGAAATACCTTGATGAGCTTAACAAAAAGTCCCCGCAGTTTCTGGAATACTTTTGCCACAGGCATAGCAAAGCAGATCTCTATTATCGGCTCCTGCCCCAGCTTTTAAAAGACCTTCCCGGCTATTGATCGGTTGTTATTTTTTGGACTTACCCTGATTGGTAACTGAAGCGATAGCGCTGTTTAATTTCTCAGCGTCAGCAAGATAATAGTGTTTTATGGGTTTAAGATTCTGATCCAGCTCATAAACCAGTGGAATGCCGGTGGGAATATTCAGTCCTACAATTTCCTCATCAGAAACATTATCCAGGTATTTTACCAGCGCTCGAAGGCTGTTGCCGTGGGCGGCGATCAATACCTTTTTCCCGGATTTGATGGATGGCCCGATAGTTTCGTGCCAGTAAGGAAGAAAGCGCTCTACTGTATCCTTGAGGCACTCGGTGAGCGGAACATCTTTGGGGGCAAGATTCTTGTAGCGCGCCTCATTGCCCGGCCAGCGCGCGTCAGTTTTCTCTAAGGGCGGAGGAGGGGTGTCGTAACTTCTGCGCCACACCAAGACCTGCTCTTCGCTGAATTTCTGAGCGGTTTCGGACTTGTTCAGGCCCTGCAAAGCGCCGTAATGCCGTTCATTCAGGCGCCAGGAATTATATACCGGTATCCACATTTGGTCCATTTTGTCTAAGGTGATCCAAAGGGTGCGGATAGCTCTTTTTAATACCGAGGTGTAGGCTATATCAAATACAAAGCCTTCTTTTTTTAAGGCTTCTCCGGATTCGGATGCTTCTTGCAGGCCTTTCTCCGATAAGTCTACATCTGTCCAGCCGGTAAAACGATTTTCTTTGTTCCAGGTGCTTTCTCCGTGCCTTAAGAGTACAAGTTTTATATTATTCATAAAAGTCTCCTTATTAGTGTTTAACAAAGCAGGAGAACATTATATATCCAATACTATATTAGTAAATAGAAAATTTCCCTCTGATTTTGCTTGGGGATTTGGGTATTTAGAGGTATAATTCTTTATATGGAAATTACCGTTTTGATCATCGGAATTGTTGCGGGAGCGGCTATTGGATTTATCGCGGGGTACTTCTTTGCCAGGGCAAAGCAGGCCCAGCCTGCTGATCTATCTTCAATGGCCAATCTTGGGGTGCAGTTAGCGGAGTTTAAAGCCAAGTTCTCCGAGATGGAAAATTCAAGATCTGCTTTTGAGAAGGAAAGAGAGCTTAGGATCAAGGAGTGGATGGAGAGCAATAACAGGATGT
This sequence comes from Candidatus Omnitrophota bacterium, assembly GCA_026387455.1. Taxonomy (GTDB): domain Bacteria; phylum Omnitrophota; class Gorgyraeia; order Gygaellales; family Profunditerraquicolaceae; genus JAPLLR01. Next base: position 29,521 of record JAPLLR010000043.1, read on the forward strand.
TTAGAGAAATCAGCGAGAAAAACGATATCTCTGCCGGCGAGAAGGAAAAGCGCATTCAGGAGTTGATGAGCGCTACCAGAAAATTTTTTGATGAGCAAAAAGGTTCTACTGAGAAATTCCTACAGGAGCAAGGCAGAGGTCAGCAGGAAGTTGAGCGGCAGAGAAACGCGCAGCTTGAAGATATGAGGGGCCTGATCCAGAACTTTACCCGTACGGTTTCCGGCACTAAGACGCGCGGCATGGTGGGCGAGGAGATACTTAGGGATGTTTTGCATAACTCTATTCAGGCGGGCGTAGTAGTTACTAATCTTCGGACTGATAACGGAGAAGTGGAGTTTGCCTGGAAGTTGGACGCCAATAAGTATATTCCAATTGATGCCAAGCTTCCCGATGTCTTTGAGCTGGTGGAAAAATATAACGCCGCCTTAAATATTGACCAGCAAAAGGCCTATAAAAAAGAGATAGTTGAGAAGATCAAAAAAGAGATCAAGAGTGTACAGAAGTATCAGAATCTGAGCAACACCATAGATAACTGCATGCTGGTGGCTCCGCCTGCGGCAGTAGAGATCGCCCCTGAGATCATTAGCATAGGCAATGAATCCAATGTGTTTGTCTGTACTTATAAGGATGTTTTCCCGATAGCCCATGTCTTGCAGGAGCAGTACGCCCGCCTGAAAGAAGAGGGAGACGTGGGGAAATATAAGTTATTGATAAAGTCGCTATTTCAGATACTTGAGAAAATAAACTCTAAGACCGATACCATCAGGACCGCTATAACCCAGATCACCAATGCCACTGATTCCATAAGGGAGGAAGTAGCAAAGGCTAGGATCCAGCAGGAGTAATGTAGCCATGAATAGTAAAATAGTTTTTATTGTTGTGGTTTTAGTTTTGATCGCCGCGTCAATAGTATATGCTGTGGAATCAGTTAATGTTTCAGGAGTGAACCTTGCGCTTATTGAAGGAGCGGTGCATTCCGGGAATACGGGGATAGGTAACGCTAGCGTAGAGACCTTTACCATCAGCAAGCCTTTGGCTGAAGTAGTGGCGTTTTATTCGGTTTATTTTAAGAATAACGGATTTTTGATCATCGGCGGAGAAGATTCTTCCGGATTTAACGCTTCGGTAAAGAAAGATAGTTCGATGTTCACAGTCAAGATTTTTGTCGAAAATGGAAAGACTATTCTGCAGTTTGTATGGTAAAGCCGCTTAAGGGCATTACACTTCTTATTTTTCTTCTGGTTTTATCCGGGTGCGCTACCCTGTATAATCCTGCCACCGGAAGAAACGAAATGATCTTTCTTAATAGCCAGACAGAAGTTTCTATCGGCGAAAGCGTAATCCCAGAATTCTTAAGCAAGCATTCTCTTTCCAATGACCAGGTTTTAAATGAACGGTTGCGTAGAATTGGCGGCAGGCTGGCTAATGCCTCTGACCGTCAGGATATCCTTTACAAATTTTACGTACTGCAGGATTTAGAGCTCAATGCTATGACCTTGCCCGGAGGTATTGTCTACGTTAATCAGGGGCTGATGAAGATCCTTAACGACGATGAGTTGGCTTATGTCGTGGGGCATGAAGTGGGTCACGTGGCTGCCCGGCATATCGCTAAGAAGCTGCAGGCGAATATGGCTTATCAGCTGTTGTTGGGGGTTGCCTTTGCCGGTTTTGGGGACAGCTCCGGAAGTAGTGCTTCCAATGTAGCGCAGGGGGTGGATGCGGTTTATAATCTTGTCTCGCTCGGCTACAGCCGTAAAGACGAGTATGAGGCAGATCGTCTGGGGGCTAAGTATTCTTTCAAGTCAGGATTTAATCCCTGGAGTTCGCTTACTGCGCTTGAGAAGATTAAGGTTGAAGAGGGGCCAAACTGGAAAGTGATGGGGTATTTCAGGACCCATCCGTATGTTGAAGACCGTGTTGCGGCGTTAAAAGTGGTGATTCCGGAAGTAGAGAAGGGAGTGATCAATTAAGCTATGAATAAAATTAGATTATTGTTGATCGGCGTCTTGGTGAGCGGTTTATTTATGACTAGCGCATTTGCCAGGCAGGCGCCGATAACATTTAGGAACACCGGAGAATTGCAGAAAGATATAAACAGCGGCAAGACCGTGATGTTCATCTTTCCTCATCCGGATGACGAGGCCTGGGTTGCCGGGACTCTTGTTTTGGTCGCTGGAGATAAGGGTACATTCTGCTATGTGTGCTGCCTGGGCTCGGTGGCAAATGTCAGGGCGGAGAATATCGACGTTCCCTCAAGACTTCAGGCTATCCGCTGGCTGACTAAGACGTATCTGCGCGATTACATCTTTCTGGATAACAACTTCACCTCTATTACCCCGAAAATGCTTATGGCCATTAAACCCAAGCTCATCGAGACCATAGAGGACAAGAAACCGGAGATCATCGTTACATTTTCTCCTGCCGGTTATGATGGTAACCACAACCACAGGATGGTCTCAAAGCTGGTGGGCGAAGCGTATTACTCTTTGAGTTACAAGCCAAAGCTTTATTACGTGATAAATATCGACCAGGAGCTGCAGATGAAAGTCCGCGAATACCGCAAGTATCCACCTACGGATATTATTGACCTGGATGTGTTCTCCGAGAAGATGGGCAAAACTCTTTGGGACGCCAAGCTTGAAATCTGGCGCCGTTACAGCGATTCTAGTCCCGCTCTCATGGGCATTACTGCCCGCACCAAGCGCCTGGAAAACAACGATCACAAAGAGTACTTTATGAAAGTGCATTAGGGGGCTCAAAGATCATGGAAAAAGCCGCTTCTAAACAGTTCGTCGCGGGCAGCTGCTATTCTTATGTTATTTCTTCAAAAGGCGAGGCCATTGTCATTGATCCGCATATTAGCCTGCTTGGAGATTACAGGGTATATTTGCGTAAGAATAAATTACAGCTAAAGCATATTATCGACACACATACTCACGCCGACCATTTTTCTCTAGCCGTGGTGCTTAAAAAGGAATTCGGCGCTAAAGTTTTGATGCATGAAAAAGCTATTTCTGAGGTTGCTGACGTTAGACTTAAGGATAATGACGAGATTAGTGTTGGGGTAGTGAAGGTTCGGGTAATATATGCGCCCGGTCATACTGACGATACGGTTAATCTTTATTGCGAGGGCAGGCTGTTTACCGCAGATATGCTTTTAATCGGCAGTGTGGGCAGGACGGACTTTCAGAACGGGTCGCCAGAATCGATGTTTGACACTTTGCAAAAGATAAAGGCTCTGCCGGATAGTACGGTTATTTTTCCGGGGCATGATTATCATGAAAAGAAATCCTCTACGCTAGGTGCTGAAAAGAAAACAAACCCTTTTATGCTGGCTTTAGATAAAGAGGTGTTTACGCGGGATATGCGGCTTAAAAAGATCCCCAAGCCATTTAATATTGATAATATCGTCCGGGTCAACCAGAAAGGGCAGGCGGTATCTTTGTTGATGATTTCTCCTGCAGACGCTATGGCGGCAGCTGCCAAAGATCTTAATATAAAGCTGTTGGATGTCCGTTCGGTGCTTGAGTTTGGCCAGTCTCACATCAAGGATTCACTTAATGTGCCTATCGATATTCTGAGCCTTAAGCTTAATGAGCTTGCGCAATCAAACCAGTCGTATATCGTGCTCTGCCGTACCGGCAACCGTTCTCCCATGGCTGCGGATATGCTTATTCAATCCGGCATACGGAATGTCAGAGTGATGGAAGGCGGTTTGACGCGGTGGCAGAAAGAAAGGCTTCCGGTTATAAAGGGCGAGGGGGGTATTTCTCTTGAGCGGCAGGTGCGTATTATTGCCGGCTCATTAGTACTTTTGGGAATTCTGCTGGCCTGGCTGGTGAGCGGTGCGTTCATATTTCTTTCAATATTTGTCTCTTGCGGCTTGATTTTTGCCGGGCTGACTGACGCTTGTCTTATGGGCATGCTTTTGATGAAGCTCCCCTTTAATAAGAAATTATATAAGACAAAGTCTGGCGGCGGCACCTGTGCCATGGGTTAATCAGGAGAATATCGATGAAACCAAGGATACGATTAACGTAATTTCATAAATACACCTGGCTTTAAAGGATAGGCCAGTGTTCCGCTTTCTGCGGAAGGAGGTGGCTAATGTTATTAATCGGTTTAGGAGTTTTAGCAGTTGTGCTGGTGCTAGTGTATTTGGCGTTCTACAACACCATGATCTCAAAGAAGAATCAGGTTACTAACGTATTCGCTACCATTGACGCGCTTCTGAAGAAGCGTTTCGATCTGATCCCTAACCTGATTTCAAGCTGCCAAACCTATATGAATTATGAGAAAGGCACGCTTACTCAGATCACCGAGTTACGTACAAAAGCTATTTCTGGAAATCTTTCTGATGACCAAAAGGTAGACTTGGAGAACCAGATGACCAAGCTTTTAGGCGGGATTAAAATCGCTTTTGAGAATTATCCTGATCTTAAAGCTAGCCAGAATTTTCTGCAACTGCAGGCAGCGCTTAACGAAGTCGAAGAGCAGATATCAGCTGCCCGGCGCGCCTATAACGCCTCGGTTACCGATTATAATAATGCTGTTGAGATGTTTCCTACCAACATGATCGCTTCTTCCATGGGCCTTGCCCAGAAAAAAGTCTTTGAGGTGCCTGAGGAAGAGCGTAAAAATGTCAACGTAGGGGAGCTGTTTAAGAAATAAATATGAAGTCAGCCGAAGAATTCGCTAAATTCTTTGAGACTTCCCTGCAAGTGCCGCTGGCTGAGCTTGAGCAGAAAAGAAAGCAGATAGTTTTTAATATCTGGATTTCTTTGCTGGTGGCGTTTGGGGTATTAAGCCTCCTTTCTATATTTATCGGCTCTGCCGCGCTGATAATATTCCCCATTGCCGCGCTGATAGTTTTTCTAATCGTTCGATTCGGCTTTACCAAGAATTATGTTCAGGAGTTTAAGGATAAGGTCATCCGCTCCATTGTGGCTTTTATCGACCCCAGCCTTAATTACCGAAGTGATGGTTTTATTCCGATGGATACTTTCATGAGTAGTGAAATATTCAAGGTGTATCCTGACCGTTACAATGGGGATGATTTTGTGTCGGGAATCGTAGGCAAGACACAAGTAACTTTTTCCGAGCTGCACGCGGAGTATAAAACAGAGACTACTGATAAGGATGGCCACAGGCAGGAGTATTGGCACACTATTTTTAAAGGTTTGCTTGTTATCGCTGATTTCAATAAGAATTTTGAGGGAAAAACTGTAGTTCTGCCTGATACCGCGGAGCGGCTTTTTGGAGGTTTTGGCAAGATGTTACAATCTTGGAACCTGATGCGTGGCCAACTGATACAGCTGGAAGATCCGGAATTTGAGAAGTTATTCGCGGTGTATGGCGATAATCAAGTAGAGGCGCGATATATTTTATCGACCAGCCTGATGAAAAGAATAGTGGATTTTAAGAACAAAAGCGGCAAGCAGATCTATTTGTCTTTTGTTGGCTCAAGGATTTACGTAGCTATATCGTATTCTAAAAGCTTATTTGAGCCGCGTGTTTTTAAGACGCTTTTGGATATCCGCCCGGCACAGGAATATTTTACCGACCTGGAATTGGCTCTCGGAGTAGTCGATGACCTTAATCTGAATACGAGGATTTGGAGTAAGCAATAGATTGGGGTGGAATATATATTTCTCTGTATAAATTTGTGGTATACTGTATAAATAAATAATTTAACGGAGGTAAGAATGAGAATCAAGAATAGTGTAGCTTTTGCTTCGATTATCATTTTTATTATTTGCGTATATTCCTTTCTTTTGGGGAATAATGTGTTTGAAGGAAAATTTGAGAATGAGCCTATTCCCTGGTATTTTTTGGCTAAGGGTTTATTTTGTGGCATAGCGCTATATCTATTGGCTATCATCGCCGAGAAACTGACTGATAAGAAATAAAACATAATGCATATTTTCGAGAAATTGCCTTCCCGCCTAGAAATGATCCCCCCACTTGTTCAGGCGGTAATAGAAAAATTAGAAAAATCCGGCCTTTCAAAGGAAAAGCTTTTTGATGTGAAGCTTTGTCTTGATGAGGCGCTGGTCAATGCTGTTAAGCATGGCAATAAATTCAGCCCGGAGCATCATGTGGAGGTAGAGGCTGAGATTACTGGCGATAGTCTGATTATCCAGGTAAGGGATCGGGGGCAGGGATTTGATTATACTAAGATACCTAATCCTACCGAGAAAAGTAACCTTGAGAAGAATCACGGCCGGGGGGTATTTTTGATCAAAACGCTGATGGATAAAGTTGAACATTTCGATTCTGGCCGCACCATAAAGATGGTTAAATTTATAAAAAACGGGGGTAAAAAGTGAAGATCAGAGAAGAGCGGATCGGTGGCGCGGTAATCTGTTTTCTAGAGGGCGAGATCAATATCAATAATTCTCCTGAATTGCGCAAAGCCTTTGATGGGATCATTGCTAAGAACGAGAAGAAAGTGGCGGTGAACTTTTCAGGGGTCAACTATATCGACAGCTCCGGCCTTGCCACGCTAATAGAGATGTTTCAGCGCCTGAAAAAGATCGGGGGAGCTTTGCGTTTTTGCAACATGGAGCAGAAAATTAAGAACGTATTTGAGATTACTAAGCTGCACAAGTTGTTTGAGATATTTGATACGCAGGAGAACGCGCTAAAGGACTTTTAATGATCAATGCTTTGGGAAAATTCGTCATAGACTATCTGAAATGGGTAAAGGGCGTGGTAATCCTTTTTATGGATATCCTTTATTGGACTTTTATCGGTCCGTTCAAGGGTAAGGCCGCGCACCGCGAGGCGATTTTTTACCAGATGAGTTTTGTGGGCGTGCGCTCCATTATTATAGTATTTTTTGTGGATATATTCACCGGTATCGTTATCGCCATGCAGACCGCGTATCAATTTGAGAAGATGGGCGCGGGTATTTACGTGGCAGCACTTGTAGCTATCGCCTTGTGCCGCGAGCTTAGCCCGGTCTTGACCGCGCTGGTAGTGGCTGGGCGCGTGGGCTCGGCGATCGCCGCGGAGTTGGGTACTATGAAAGTCAGCGAGCAGATCGAAGCACTGGACACCATGGCCATCAACCCGGTGAGGTTCTTGGCTGTTCCCAGATTTCTTGCTTTATTGTTGATGCTGCCGTGTTTAACAATTCTCGGTGATATCGCCGGCATTATCGGCGGCTATATCGTTGGCAACGGCACGCTGCATATCAATACTGATCTGTATTTTCAGACCACATTCAAATATCTTAAGTGTAAAGATATCTATACGGGTTTGATCAAGTCGGGGGTATTCGCGGTGATCATCGCGCTTATCGGTTGTTTTGAGGGCCTGAATACCCGCGGTGGAGCAGAGGGTGTGGGAAGGGGAACCACCCGAAGCGTGGTTATTAGCTTTATCCTGATAATTCTGGCCGATTGTATTTTAACCGCGTTTTTCTATTTTTCAAAAGTATGAGCGAAGCCGTTAAAATTGATCCTATTATATCTTTGCGCAATGTTTCTAAGTCCTTTCAGGGGAATAAGATCATTGATAATGTTAACCTTGATATTTATCCCGGAGAGACATTTGTGATTATGGGTTGTTCCGGCTCGGGCAAGAGCACGCTGCTACGCTTGATGACCGGGGCATTGCGCCCGGAGGAGGGCAGTGTCCTGATCAAGGGTAAGGATATCGCAAGTATTTCCGAGGCCCAGCTGGATGAGGTAAAAAAAGGTTTTGGCATGACCTTTCAGTATTCAGCGCTGCTGGATTCGCTTTCTGTAGAAGATAACGTTGCCCTTCCCATCAAAGAGCACACTAAATTAGCCGATGAGATCATCGATATTATTATTAAGATGAAGCTTGCGCTGGTGGGTTTACGCGGATACGAGAAGTATCTTCCTTCACAGATATCAGGCGGTATGAGAAAGCGTGTCGGCCTGGCGCGCGCCATTGCATTGGACCCGGATATAGTATTTTACGATGAGCCGACTTCGGGGCTTGATCCGGTAGTAGGTGGCGTGATCGACCATCTGATTAAGGACCTGAGCGTCAAGCTTTGCATTACTTCCGTCGTGGTGACTCACGATATGCAAAGCGTATTCGCCATCGGTGACAGGATCGCCATGGTGCATAAGGGTAAAATCGTCGAAGTAGGTACACCGGATGAGATCCGTAATTCTAAGAATCCTTACATTCAGCAATTTATAAACGGCAAGCCGGAAGGCCCGATAGATTTTTTTAAGGAAGATATAGGTATCATCCAGGCTTTGGGATTATAAGTGAGGGCACAATTTATGGAGTCCAATGGATGGGCGACATAAGGCCCTTCCTAATTGGATAGGAAGGCCTACCCCTGTGGGGCAAATTGTATGCCCGAACTTACCCCTGCAGCTACAAGAAAAATTTTAGGGCAAAGCCCACAAATTTTTCGAAGTGTTTAGCTGCAAGGGGTACAATACTAGTGAGGGTTACTATGAAAAAGGCAAATTTCAATAATGAGTTTAAGGTGGGGTTATTTGTGGTATTGTGCCTGCTTGGTCTGGGGTATCTGATATTCTCAAGTAATAAGTCCAATATAAAAAAGGGCGGCTATAATATCTACGTTGTATTTAATGATATCGCCGGACTTGAGGAAAAGGCTCCGGTGATGCTTAACGGCCTTGAAGTGGGCAAAGTCGACGACATTGATATCCTGTATGACGAAGCCGGTACCGCGATTACCCTTAAGCTGTGGCTGGATGATAAGGCAAAAGTGCGTGAGGACGGGGTGGTTTCCATAAAGACCCTTGGTTTAATGGGTGAGAAATTCATCCAGATATCTTCTGTCGGCAATTCGGAGTTCTTAAAGCCCGGCGCAAAGTTAACGGGCAAACCTTATATGGATATTGACGCGCTTTTGGAGCAGGCCCAGATCATGACTAAGAATATCTCGACTGAGGTGAGTAAGCTGGTAGTCAATTTAAACAGCACTGTCGAGGGTAATAAGGGCAACGTGTCTCAGATAGTTAAGAATCTTGAGGCTACTTCAAAGAATTTCGAAGAGTTTAGCGATGATATCAAACGGCATCCTTGGAAACTTCTGATGAAGACCAAGGAAAAACCGCCGGCGAAGAAATAGTTTACTAGTTATAAGGGTATTACTCAGAAGTTGAATAAGCACAATCTTCTGACTGTCTATTACACCTACCGGCAAAATACCTCTAATGATCTTTTCGAGTGGTATTCAAAAATTATGTATAACTGCGGTTGGCAGTATATTTCCTAACCGATGAAATTCCTTAAAACTATTCCTTTAAAGATCTGGGTCATCAGTGCTTCGGTCCTGATGATTTTCTTTTTTTCATGGGGCAGGACTTTTAACAATTACGAGTCCATATCTTATGATCTGCGCTTTAAACTCCGTCCGGTTTTAAAGGTTAGCCCCGATATCGTCATTGTCGAGATCTCTGACGATACCCTTAAGAGACTGGGAGAATGGCCGCTTTCCCGGGATTTTCACGCCAGCCTTATTGATGTTTTAAAAGAAAAAGGCGTGCGCATGGTGGTTTTTGACGTGCTTTTCAGCGAGCCTGCCGTTTATGATGATGTCTTGGCAAAATCCATTAAAGATGCCGGGAATGTGTACATGGCGGTGGCGTTAGAAAATCCGCAAGGCAGAAGTTTTCCTTTAAAGAGCAGCACAGTAATCGCGGACCTGCGTGACACCTTTAGGGAATCCTGCGTGGGAGTGGGTTATATTAACGCGGATATCGATCCCGACGGCAAGGCGCGCAAGGTGCCGCTCTTCATAAAATGCGAAGGAAGTCTTTATCCGCAGCTTGCGCTTAAGGTGGCCGGGGATTGGCTGGGCCTTGATTTGAATAGCGCGGTCTATAAAAGAGGCAGGATCGTTATCGGGGGAAATTATTCCCTTCCGGTTCTACCGGAAGGTTCCTTTATGGTCAATTACCCCGGCACATGGAGCTCAACCTTTAGGCATTTATCATATGTAGAAATCCTTAAAGCTTATACTGACGAGAAGCAGGGTATCAAGCCGCAGCTTGATTTATCTATCCTTAAAGATAAAGTCTGTTTTGTCGGCCTTACCGCTACAGGTACTTCCGATATCAGGCCCAATCCGCTGGAGAATCTCTATCCTATGCTTGGGCTACAGGCAAGCGTCTTAAACAGTATTTTGACTAGTAGGTTTATCACGCCTGTGGGATTATTCCTGAATACGTTTATTAATCTGCTGGTTTTTGCGTTAAGCCTCTTTATTTGTTTACGTTTCGCGCCCTTAAGAGCTTTTTGCTCAAGCATTATTTTAGGCAGCGTCTATTTTATTTTTGCTGTTACTGTTTTTGTGTTTTTCGGCTTCTGGGTAGATCTGTTTTTGCCGCTTTTTATCATTGCGCTTACCTATATTGGTTCAACAGCTTATCGCTTTTTTAACGAAACCAAGAAACGCCAGCTTCTGGAGAAAGAGCTGGATATCGCGCGGGCTATTCAGAAGAGCTTCCTTCCTAAGGATATAAAAGAGTTTTCCGGAATAACCGTGTCCAGCTTCATGCAGCCGGCGAAATTCGTTGCTGGAGACCTGTATGATATCCTGACGGTTAAAGATAATAAAGTGGGCGTATTTATCGGAGATGTCTCGGGCAAAGGTGTGCCGGCGTCGTTGATTATGGCCCAGACTATTTCGTTATTTCGGGTGTTCGCCAATCAGTATGATTTCGCGCATGAAGTATTAAACCGCCTGAATAAAGAATTATACGGTAGGTTTGAGGGAAGGTTTGTCACTTGTCTTTATATGATCATCGACTCGCAGGCAGGTAAGGTGCAGGTTTCTTCAGCGGGACACTCTCCGGTTCTGGTTTACCGTAAGGGCGGCAACGCGGTTTTAGAGATCGAGCTGGGGGCAGGAATGCCCTTGGGGGTAATGGATGAAACGGAATATGAAGACGTCGCATTTGATCTAAGGCCCAACGACAAGGTCATGGTTTATACGGACGGTCTTTCCGAGGCGCGCAACCGCCAGTCCCAGGAGTTCGGATCCGAGAACGCAAAAAGAATATTTTTCGAGCATGGAGACGCTTCTTCTGATAGAATATTAGGGGTGACAAAGGAAGCGCTCAGCCGTTTTGCAGCCGGCGCGCCGCAGCATGACGATATCACTATTATCGTGCTGGCGAATCTAAGGAAGAGTTAAGCGATGGAAAAGAAGGACCCGCGCGTAATTGAGAAAAAGGCTTACGATTTTTTAGTCGAGTCAAAATATGAGGATGCTTTTCACGCTTTTCGCGAGGCAGGTGATCTTTACAGCGCGGCAGGCAGCCATAAAGAGTCGTCGCTATGCTTCTCTTCCGCGGCAAGCTGTTGGGCGTTGAGGCAGGGGGAGAAGGTGCTCCAGAACGCAGCTATCTCCTACGAATCGGCGGCATCTGAGGCGGAGAAAGCGGGGGACTATGAGTATGCTTCATTACTGTACCGGTACGCCGCGATTAATTACGAGAAAGATATGGAGTTCGCGAAGTATTCGGAATGCTTCTTTGCTTCAAAAGAATCGCAGCGCAGGTACTTGATGTTCAGTGTTTTTAATCCTAAAAGGATCCATAATATAAGCACAGGCAAGGGTCATAAGTGGACTCATAGTATTATAAAGCGCACCTATCATTGGTTGGGCCTGACCTTTGCGGCTATGCTTTGGGGGCATGGTGAGCGACCGATGAGGACGTTTTTATTCGCCATCTTTATAATCTTTGCAATGGCGTCTTTGTATACGTTTGGCAGGCTGGAGGCTGATAATGAGGTGTTTCGGCCCAACATTTTTAGCGCGATGTATTTCAGCGCTATAACTTTTACTACTGTAGGTTATGGGGATATCAATCCAATAGGCCTTACCAGGGCTCTGGCCATGGTTGAGGCGTTTTGCGGAGTTTTTATTACCCCGCTATTCATTGTCGGTATGTCCCGTAAGTATCTAAGGGTCTAGCCCAGGAAGGGCAGACCTTTCTACCCTATAAGAAAGGGTCTAGCCCAGAAAGGTCTAGTCGGTCTAAAAAGAATTATAAAGATTTTATTTGACTAAGGCACTAATTGTGTTATACTTTACCACCTATTGGCCCAGACAGGCTGAGCAGAGGGGCATAGGGCGTCTGGTGAGCTTTATTTATAAGCTAGGATTGTAAAAATGAATAAGACATACGTTGCTAAAAAAGGTGATATCAAGAGAGAGTGGTTTATAATTGACGCCAAGGATAAGATTCTGGGCAGGGTTGCGGCAAAAGTCGCGGTAATATTGCGCGGAAAGCATAAGCCGATATTTAGCCCGCACCTTGATACCGGAGACGGCGTAGTGATCATTAACGCCGCCAAGATTAGGGTAACGGGGCGAAAGATGTCCCAAAAGGTTTACCGCCGCTATTCGGGTTATCCGGGCGGTCTTCGCGAGGTGACTTTGGAAACTCTTTTGGCCAAAAAGCCAGCGACAGTGATGAGGTTGGCAGTCAGGCGCATGCTTCCCGGCGGGCCGTTGGGCAGGCAGTTACTTAAAAAATTAAAAATATACGCGGATGATAAGCACCAGCAGATAGCGCAGAATCCGGTAGTTCTGGAGTTTAAGTAAAGAAAGGGTACATTAATTTATGGAACAGGCAACAAAATTCTCAGCAATCGGAAGACGTAAAGAATCAGTGGCACGGGTGCAGCTTTTGCACGGTAAGGGCACTATCACGGTCAATTCTTTGCCTTACAACAAATATTTCTTAAGGGAAACTGACAGGATTATTGTTACGCAGCCTTTGGTATTGACCAATACCGGGACCAAGTTTGATGTGGTAGCTAATCTTAACGGTGGTGGTCTTACCGGACAGGCGGGGGCAATTCGTTTGGGGATATCCCGCGCATTGGTCATGGCTGATTCTGAGCTAAAGGATATTCTGCGTAAGAATGGCTACCTGACCCGCGACCCGCGCGCAAAAGAGCGCAAGAAGTACGGTCAGAAAGGCGCTCGCAAACGCTTCCAGTGGACGAAACGTTAAAGGATAATTAAAGACGTAGCGTCAGAAAAACTAGATTTCGATAAAAATCCCGCTGGAAAGAGCGGGATTTTTTATTTGCTGCCTTGATTGAGTATTTGTTTAGCGTCTGTCTTGTCCTGTTTCTCGCGGGCTATTGTTTAGCGGGTCCTGCCTTGGCTTGTCCTGCGCGCGGCTTTTGCCGTGCTCGGATCAAGCCAAGTCACCCGCTAAACCTACCGAGCTAATTTCTTCAACTGGCGGTAGGCTTGGCTTGGTTTTGAGCAGGGCATGGAAGCCCCGAGCGGGCATGGTTCGCCCGCTATTACATACCAGGCGAGAGCGAGGGGCTGGAAATGAGTGCAGTTTTGCCACGCCGGGGCAAAACAAACGTCCCTGCGAGAAACAAGACAAGCCGACCAGCCATGAGATTTGGCGAGACGCTGGATAGCAATATTTAATTAGTATTATCGACGAGAAATTACTTGACTGCCGACGGATTTTACACTATTATGAACGATATATCTTAATGGAGAAAATATGACCATCAATGTAGGAATAATCGGGGCGACGGGGCATACAGGAGAAGAACTGATAAGTGTTCTTCTTAAGCATCCTAATGTTCGGATATCAAGGCTCTATAACACAAGTGATGAGCCCCATAAGATTTCAGATGTTTTCCCTCAATTTAAAGGTCGGTGTGAGCTCGTCTGCTCAAAGCCGGATATGAAGGATATCGCAAATCATTGCGATCTCGTATTCCTGGCTTTGCCGCATACTGTTTCCATGAATTTCGCGCCCAAGATTCTTAAGCTTGGCAAGAAGGTCATTGACTTGAGCGCAGATTATCGGCTGAAGAACATAAAGGTATTCGAGAAGTTTTATCATGCTAAACATAAAGACGCGGCTAACCTTAGGAATGCGGTTTACGGAATACCTGAGCTTTACAGGGCGAATATCAAGAAAGCGAAACTTGTGGCTAATCCGGGGTGTTATTCGACTTCAGCGATTCTGGCGCTTGCGCCGTTGGTTGCCCTTGGTTTGATCGATAAGGAATCGATTATTATTGACGCTAAGTCCGGCGTATCTGGCGCGGGAAAGAAACTTGAGAAGGGGCTGCTGTTTCTAGAGGTGAATGAGGATTTCAGGGCGTATAAAGTAAATACCCATCAGCACATGCCTGAGATAAGCTCTATTCTTACTAGGCTTGCGGGTAAAAGTGTCAGCGTTACTTTTGTGCCGCATCTTTTGCCCCTGCAAAAAGGCATCTTGAGCACTATATACGTCAGGAAAATTGGCAGGACGCAGAATCTGGCTAACCTTTACAAGAAGTTCTACAAGAATGAGCCTTTTGTGCGGATAAAGAAAGAAGGGGAGTTTCCCAGGCTCAAGGATGTTGTGGGCACGAATTTCTGTGATATCGGGATCAAGGAAGACACAAAGAGCGTGATAGTGATCTCTGCGATCGACAACCTATTGAAAGGCGCCTCGGGTCAGGCTGTACAGAACATGAATATCATGTATAAGTTCCCTGAGACCACAGCGTTGCTGTAAATGAAGGTATTTATTAAAGCTCTGCTTCCCAAGAAATTCAAGGCAAATGGAATCGCCTGTGGTCTGAAGAAATCCGGTAAGCTTGATCTTGCGCTGTTTTATTCCGAGATCCCTGCAAAAGCATCCTGTAAATTCACCACTAATACTGTTCAGGCGGCACCTCTTAAGATAAGCAAGCAACACCTTGCCAAGGGCAAAGTGTTTCAGGCGGTGATTGCCAACTCCGGGAACGCTAATTGCCTTACCGGGGCTGCCGGGTTAAAGGACGCAATGGACACCACTAAAGCTGTTTCAAAGGCTCTGGGGATCAAAAAAGAGCGGGTATTGATCAACTCTACCGGAGTCATCGGAAAAAGGCTTCAGATTTCAAAGATCATTGACGGCATTCCGCAGCTGGTTAGCGGATTATCCATCGAGGGGATGGATAAGGCAAAGAAGGCGATTATGACCACTGACCTTTTTGCCAAGGAAATCTCTGTTAAGCTAACTCTTGGCGGTAAAGTTGTGACTGTCTGCGGCGTAGCAAAGGGCGCGGGAATGATCGCGCCGAACATGGCTACGATGTTCGCTTTTATATTTACCGATGCGAATATTTCGCAAGGAGCTTTAGATAAGGCTTTGAATTTATGCGTGTCGGTGAGTTTTAACTGCATTACGGTGGATGGTTGCATGAGCACTAACGACAGCGTAATGATCCTGGCAAACGGCTCAAGTGAAAATAAATTAATCAGTGGCGGTAAAGATCTTGTAGGTTTTACAAATGCGCTTAATATCGTCTGCCTTGAGTTGGCTAAGATGATCGTCAGGGACGGCGAAGGAGCTACTAAATTTATTCAGATCACCGTAAATAAGGCAAAGAGCGTGCCCCAAGCTAAGATAGCTGCTTTAGCTATAGCTAACTCAAATCTTTTTAAGACCGCTGTTTACGGAGAGGATCCGAATTTCGGTAGGATTGCCGCGGCAGTGGGGGCAAGCGGCGTGGACATGAAGGAAGATTCGTTTAGGATTAAGGTGAGTCCGCTTAATAAAAAAGATATAACAGTAGAGGTATTTTTGAATACAGGCAGCGGCCGGGCGACCGTTTATACGTCTGATCTGACTCCGGAGTATATCAAGATCAATGCGGAGTATAATTAGAGAGGAAAAGATGGAAGAAGCGATCAAGAAGGCGGAAGTTTTAATCGAAGCGTTACCTTATATAAAGAAATTCCATAAGAAGGTCATTGTGATCAAGTATGGTGGTAGTATTTTGGGTGATGAGAAGATCCGCCGGGGTGTTCTCGAGGACATAGTTTTTCTTAATTTCATGGGCCTGGAGCCGGTGTTGGTCCATGGCGGCGGCCCGAACATAAGTGATCGCATGCGTCAGAGCGGTAAGAAAACTGATTTTGTGGACGGGATGCGTGTTACTGACGAGGAGACGTTGGTCGTCGTCGAGGAGGAACTTAAGAGCCTTAATGATCTGATCGTTAAGGAAATCAATGAACTGGGGGCAAAGGCTGTAGGATTAAACGGCAAGGATCATCAGCTGGTGCAGGCTGATAAGAAGAAGGGCAAAGTAGACCTCGGGCTGGTGGGGCAGATTTCAGGCATAAACACTGAACCTATTTTAAATGAGTTAAAGAGAGACAGGATCCCCGTTGTGCTTCCCATGGGCGTAGGCAAGGACAAGTTGACTTATAACGTCAATGCAGATGAGGCAGCTTCACATATTGCTGTGGCATTAAAGGCGGAGAAATTTGTTTTGTTGACCAATGTAAAAGGGATCATGCGTAATCCCGATGACCCGAATTCATTTCTTTCTACGCTGACCACCAAAGAAGCAAACGGATTGATGGAGAATAAGGTAGTGCAGCAGGGTATGATCCCCAAGGTCAAGGCTTGTATTGACGCGCTTGAGGGAGGGGTAGGCAAGACCCACGTGGTGGACGCTCGCACGCCGCATGGATTATTGCTTGAAATATTCACCAACCAGGGCGTGGGGACAGAGATCGTAAAGTAAATGACTAAAGAAGAAATACTAGAGTCTTATAGCGAAAATATAATGCCTACTTATACTAAGGTGCCTTTGGTGTTTGTCAAGGGCAAGGGTTCAAAGCTTTGGGATATCCATAGCAAAGCTTATCTTGATTTCTTTCCCGGCTGGGGAGTGGGTAATCTCGGTCATTGCCATCCGAAAGTGATGCAGGCAGTCAGGGATCAGGTCGATAAACTTATATTTATCCCGAATAATTATTACCAAATACCTCAGGCGAAACTTGCCCGGGAAATGGTTTACTGGACATATCCTGCTAAAGTCTTTTTCTGTAACTCCGGGGCCGAAGCTAATGAGGGCGCAATCAAATTATCCCGGAAGTTCGGGCGAGGTCGATTTGAGATAATTACTTTTGATAATGCTTTTCACGGCCGGACGCTGGCTACGCTGACCGCGACAGGCCAGAAGAAATATCAGGAGGGGTTTGAGCCGCTGGTTGAAGGGTTTAAGACGGTTAAGTTCAATGACATTTTAGCGGTGAAAGCCGCCATAACTGACAAGACAGTGGCGATAATGCTGGAGCTGGTGCAGGGAGAGGGCGGGATCAATGTCGCGGATAAGAGCTTTGTACAGGAGCTAAGGTCGATCTGCGATGAGAAGAATATGCTCTTGATCGTTGATGAGGTGCAGACCGGAATAGGCAGGACAGGAAAGCTTTTTTGCTATCAGCACTACGGGATCATTCCGGATATTATGACTTTGGCTAAGGCATTGGGAGGTGGATTGCCGATAGGCATGATGGTGGTTAAAAAAGAGATCGCTGACACCTTGCAGCCGGGCACACACGCTTCTACTTTTGGCGGAGGGCTGGTTATCTCCCGGGCGGCACTCGCCGTGCTGGTGGCAATACAAAAGGAAAAACTTTTGGTAAACGCCACCAAGATGGGAGAGTATTTATTTGTTAAGTTAAATGAGCTAAAAGATAAATTCAGCGTGATTAAAGAAGTGAGGGGCAAAGGCTTGATGATTGGTGTGGAATTGAATATTCCGGGAAAAGCGATTGTTGAGAAGTGTGTGGAGAAGGGCCTTTTGATCAATTGTACCCACGATACGGTTTTAAGGCTGATGCCGGCGCTGAATATCACCAAGAAAGATATTGATAAGGCGGTAAATTTACTGGATGAGGTATTAAAGGAGATATGAAAAAAGACTTAGTTACTATCAAAGACTTAAGTTCTAAGGAAATTGAAGATATTTTTAACCTGACTGATAAGCTTAAAGTTAACAAGGCTAAGTTCAGTAAGGTGCTGTCCGGAAAGACATTGGCTTTGATCTTTCAGAAGCCTTCCAACAGGACGCGGGTGTCTTTTTCTGTCGGCATGTATCAGCTGGGAGGTAATTCCATATACCTGGCTCCCAATGAGATCAATCTGGGAGTGAGGGAGACAGTCGAGGATGTGGCTAAGACGCTTTCCCGCTATGTCGATGGAATAGTCTTAAGGACTTTTGAGCATAAAAATGTGTTAGATTTGGCCAAATTTGCCACTGTCCCGGTTATAAACGGATTGTCGGATTTTTCGCATCCCTGTCAGGCCTTGGCAGATGTTTATACCGTGAAGGAAAAGTTTAAGAAATTGAAAGGTATTACTCTGGCCTACGTTGGCGATGGGAACAATGTCTGTAATTCATTATTGTTTGCCTGTGCTAAGGTGGGTATGAATATTCATGTGGGTTGTCCTAAAGAATATGAGCCGGATAGCCAAGTGGTAAGTGACGTTAAAGTTATTGCGGCTAAGTCCGGGGCTAAGGTCAATATCTTTAATGACCCTTTGCAGGCAGCAATTGATGTCGATGTTTTGTATACTGATGTTTGGGCGAGCATGGGTCAGGAAGAAGAAATAAAAGTGAGGAAGAAAATATTCAAGGATTATCAGGTCAACAGCACCTTGATGAAGCTGGCTAAGAAAAGCTGTCTGATTATGCATTGCCTGCCCGCGCACAGGGGAGAAGAAATCTCTAACGAGGCGATGGATAGCCCCAATTCGGTGGTTTTTGATGAGGCGGAGAACAGGATGCATGTGCAAAAGGCGATTTTGATAAGACTACTAAAGCGTTAAGTCAGGGAGGACTAATGAAAAAAAGTTTTACATTGGTGGAATGTATCCTTGTGTTGGTCATAGTCATCATTATCATGGCTGCTTTTATGCCTGTTTTTAGCAAGGCAAAAGAAAGGAATCTAGACAGAGAGGCTTCTGTGTATTTAAAAATGTTGCAACAGGCGGAAAAGACCCGTAAATTAGAATCGGGAACTTATTATGGAGACCAATCAGACACCGCTACTATTAACAGTAATCTTAGGATTATGTTGCCTACAATAGCGTCTAATTGGAATTATACTGTTAAATCTACGGGCTGTGTTCAGGCGGTTAGAAACGGCGGCGATGCCCGGTCATGGAATCTGATTATAACTAATAACGCTGCACCCGCTTCTGGGCTTTGTCCATAAGGAGATTAAATGAAAAAAGTTGTGCTAGCATATTCCGGCGGGTTAGATACTTCCTGCATTGTGAAGTGGCTTGATGAGCGGGGTTATGAGGTGATCTGTTTTTGCGCTGATCTTGGGCAGGGGCTGGGAAGCGGCGAGGACCTGGCGGCAATTGAACGCAGGGCATTGGTTGCGGGCGCTTCCAAGGTGTATATAAAAGACTTGCAGGATGAGTTTGTCGGGGACTTTGTCATTCCGGCTATAAAGGCCAACGCCATATATGAAGGTAAGTATTTATTGGCAACCGCTTTGGGTAGGCCGTTGATCGCTAAATACCTGGTAGAGATTGCGCATAAGGAAAATGCCGATGCTGTGGCCCATGGCTGTACGGGAAAAGGCAATGACCAGGTCAGGCTTGAGGTCACTGCCGGGATACTGGATCCGAAGCTTGAGATCCTGGCTCCGGTAAGGGATTGGGAATTTAAATCTAGGGAAGAAGAGATTGAGTACGCCAGGAGGCATAAAATCCCTATTGATGTGACTAAGAAAAAGCCTTACAGCATTGACAGGAATATCTGGGGTATTAGCATTGAGGCGGGGGTTTTAGAAGATCTCGAGCAGGAGCCTCCGGAAGACACGTACATGATCACTAATGGCCCGGCCAAGCAGCCAGGCACTGCAAAATATGTCGAGATTTATTTTGAGAAGGGTATTCCTAAGAAAATCGATGGTAAGACTATGAAACTCAAAAATCTTATTAGCTACCTTAATAAGGTTGGTGGGCAGCATGGCGTGGGCAGGATGGATCTGGTCGAGAACAGGCTGGTAGGGATAAAATCCCGGGAAATATATGAAGCGCCAGGCGCGACTATTCTTTACACCGCGCATAAGGAGTTAGAGAGCGTGGTGCTAGACAGGGAGCTCATGCACTTTAAGGATATTGTATCTTTGAAATATTCCGACCTGATCTATAACGGGCTTTGGTATTCAGATCTCAAGAAAGCGCTGGATGGATTTGTAAATTCCACGCAGCGATATGTCACCGGGAGCATTAAGCTAAAATTATTCAAGGGAAGCTGTGTGCCGGTGGGGAGGAAGTCAAAGAACTCACTGTATAAAAAAGAGCTGAGCACTTATGGCAAAGAAGATAAGTTCAACCAGAAACTGGCGGAAGGGTTCATCAGGATCTGGGGGATGCCTTATCAGAGATAAATGTCACGGGACAGACTCCGTCAAAGCTATAACTTTCAGCACATAGGAGCCCTGTCCCGACCATATAGGAGAATTTAATGAGTAAGAAATTATGGGGATCAAGATTTTCGAAAAAGACTAACGCGATGGTGGATAAGTTCACTTCAAGTATCTCTTACGACCAGAGGCTGGCGAAGTATGACATTTTGGGAAGTATCGCCCATGCCACTATGCTTGGGAAAAAGAAGATTATTCCTTCGGTTGATGCGGCTAAGATCGTAAAGGGCCTTAAAGTAATCCTTAAAGATGTAGTAGCAGGGAAATTCAAGTTTGACCCAACTGCTGAGGATATCCACTCTAATATTCAGGACCTGCTTTTTAAGAAATCCGGAAGCGCCGCGCTTAAACTGCATACTGCCCGCTCTAGAAACGACCAGATCGCTTTGGATATTAAGATGTATTTAAAGGAAGAGACTAAGGAGCTAGCTGAGTCTATATCTTTGCTGCAGAAATCTATTCTTAGGTTTGCCAAGTCTAACGCCAAGGTAATCATCCCAAGCTACACGCATTTGCAGGTGGCGCAATGCGTATTACTCGCGCATCATCTTTTGGCGTATGTGGAAGCTTTAGAGAGGGATAAGGAACGGATACAGGATGCGGCTAAAAGGATAGATATTATGCCGCTTGGGGCTTGTGCACTTTCCGGGACAGGACTGCCTATTGACCGGACGTTAGTTGCCAAACAGCTGGGATTTTCTAAGGTGACGGAAAATAGCATTGACAGCGTCAGCGACAGGGATTACATCATTGAGATACTCGCAGACTTAGCCATATTATCCGTGCATTTATCCAGGATGGCCGAGGACCTGATACTCTGGTCGACTAAGGAGTTCTCTTTTATCGATATTGATTTCTCGTTTTGCACGGGCTCAAGCATCATGCCGCACAAGAAAAATCCCGATGTCCTGGAATTAATCAGGGGTTCGGTGGGTAAGATCAATGGAGAACTTTCAAGTGTGCTGATCCTGATGAAAGGCCTGCCTTTGTCTTACAACCGGGATATGCAGCTGGATAAGCCTCCCGTATTTAACGCCATTGATACAGCCAAGAATATCTTAGAGATATTTGAGGCGTTGTTTGAGAACATCATAATCGAAAAAGAGGCGGTTGCCGCTAAATTGACGGATGAGTCGATGTTCTCGGTGGATATTGTGGAATACTTGATTAAAAAGGGCGTATCCTACCGGGGAGCCCATGATATTGTCGGCAGGCTTGTTCGGGGGTGTCTGGACAAGGGCAAGAAAATATCCGCTTTAAGCCCGCAAGAGCTAAAAAGGTATTCTACCGAACTTGGTAGCGATGTTAAGAAGATCTTGAGTGCCGAGAAATCCCTGAATTTGAAGAAATCTTACGGCAGCACTAACCCCAGGCTTGTTGCAGCACAGCTTGACAAATGGAGCAAGAAACTGCATGCATGAATTTAAGTATAAAAGTGATCGGTTATTTTGCGAGCAGGTAAATGTTCAGGATCTAGCGGAGAAGTATGGAACGCCGCTTTATGTTTATAGTTACGGGACTTTAGTCGATCATTACTTGAAGCTCAAGCACGCATTCCGAAAGATACAGCCGCTTATCTGTTACTCAGTCAAGGCCAATTCCAATCTGGCATTGCTGAAAGCTCTGGTGGATAAGGGCGCTGGCCTGGATATCGTATCGGGTGGTGAATTATTTCGGGCTCTTAAGGTCGGCTGTCCGGCAAATAAAATCGTTTATGCTTCTGTCGGCAAGACCGATGCAGAAATAGAAGAGGCGATACGTAGAGGCATATTGTTTTTTAACGTGGAATCTGTGCCGGAACTTGAGAATATTAACCGCATCGCGAAATCGCTTAATAAAGTAACTAATGTAGCTATTCGTATTAATCCGGATGTAGAGCCTAAGACTCATAAATATATCACCACGGGGAAGTTGACCAATAAATTCGGCATTGATTTAAAAAGCGCCCGTCAGATCTTGCACTTACGTAAAGCTTTGGATTATGTCAGGATCTCTGGGCTCCATATTCACATCGGTTCCCAGATAACCGAAAGCGATCCTTATGTGGCGGCTATAAGAAAGATGGTTGCGTTTATCAAAATTTTAAAGAATTGCGACGTGGTCATCGAGTATTTGAATATCGGCGGAGGCTTGGGGATAATCTATAACAAGGAGACTCCTCAGACTGCCCAGAATTACGCCAAGAAAGTACTCCCTTTGCTAAAGAAGACCGGGCTTAAAGTGATCATGGAGCCGGGCAGGTTCATTGCGGGCAATGCCGGGATACTGGTTGCGAAAGTATTGTATATCAAATCGACGCCGAAGAAGAAGTTTGTAATCGTTGATGGAGGGATGAATGATTTGATCCGTCCGGCCCTATATGAGGCGTATCATAATATTGTGCCGCTTAAAGCAAGCGCGCGACCACTAGAGAAAGTGGATGTGGTGGGTCCGATTTGTGAGAGCGGAGATTTCTTCGCTAAAGAAAGAAAATTGCCCAAACTTAAAGAAGGCGAATATATTGCGGTGATGAGCGCGGGTGCGTATGGCTTTAGCATGTCCAGCAACTATAATTCCCGCAGGCGTGCCCAGGAAGTGATGGTTGATAAAGATAAAGTTTATGTGATCAGGAAACGGGAGACCTTTGATGACCTTATCCGTAATGAGGTGATCCCGCCGAAAAGATTCGGATTTTAATATGAAAAAATTAAGTTTTACCAAAATGGTGGCATCGGGGAACGATTTCGTGGTCGTGGATGCGTATCAGGGGTCCAGCGCATCGGGATATCGGGACCTGGCGAAGAAAGTGTGCGATAGAAAGTTTGGCATTGGCGCAGACGGGTTGCTTGTCTTAAGTAAATCAAAGTTGGCCAAAGTCAGGATGCGCATATTCAATGCCGATGGGTCTGAGGCAGAGATGTGCGGTAACGGTGCCCGGTGTGCCGCGCTATATACAGGTAAAAAGAATGTGCGTCTTGAAACTTTGGCCGGGATTATTGAGGCAATAGTCAGCAGAGATTTGGTAAAGATAAAACTTACCGATCCGTATAGCCTCAAATTAGATTTGCCGGTCAAAATAGGCAGCAGGTCTTTATGGGTCAATTTTATTAATACCGGTGTTCCGCATGCGGTCATTTTTGTTGACGGCTTAGAGAATATCGATGTGCATGGGCTTGGCCGGCATATCCGAAATCACAAGGAGTTTTCCCCAAAAGGCACAAATGTAAATTTTATTGAAGTGCTGGATAATGACTCTATCGCGATAAGGACTTACGAAAGAGGAGTGGAGGCAGAGACGCTTGCCTGTGGTACCGGCAGCACTGCTTCGGCGCTTGTTTTTGCTCTGAGGGCGGGGATAAATAAAAGCGTAAAAGTACACACTAGAAGCGGCGAGGTGTTGAAGGTATATTTTAATAGAGTAGACGATGAATTCAGCGATGTCTGGCTTGAGGGAAATGCTCGCATTGTTTACAAAGGAGAGTGCCATGTTTAGGGGTTCCATTACCGCAATTGTTACGCCTTTCAAAAACGGCCAGGTTGATGAAAAGAAATTCAGGGAACTGATCGAGTTTCAGATCAAGCACGGCACTTTCGGAATAGTCCCCTGCGGCACTACCGGAGAATCCGCTACTTTGAACTTTGAAGAGCATGACTGCGTGATCGAGATCGCTATCGAGCAAGCCAAAAAGAGGGTGCCGGTGATCGCTGGCACAGGGTCTAATTCCACCGAGGAAGCGATTATGCTCACAAAGCACGCGGCCAAGGCCGGGGCAGACGCCTCTTTGCAGGTCTCTCCTTATTACAACCGCCCTACGCAAAAAGGCCTGTATCTGCATTTTAAGGCCATAGCGGATGCCGTGGATATACCGATCATTTTATACAATATCGCCTCGCGTACGGGAGTGAATATTGAGCCGGAGACCATCGCCCAGTTAGCTAAGGACTGCAAAAATATAGTGGCAGTCAAGGAGGCTTCGGGGAGCTTGGACCAGATGTCGCGGGTGAAGGCGCTGTGCCCGGACAGCTTTGAGCTGATTTCCGGAGATGATAGTCTGACTTTGCCGGTATTAAGTATCGGCGGGACCGGGATCATCTCGGTAGTGTCAAACATCATCCCTAAAGATATGGCTGATATGGTGGCGGCTTTTGAAAAAGGCGACATCAAGAAGGCCCAAAGTCTGCATTTCAAGATGCTGCCTTTGATCAAGGCGATATTCATCGAGACTAACCCGATCCCCGTAAAGACCGCAATGGGGTTGATGGGGCTGTGCGAACCGGATTTGCGTTTGCCGATGTGTCCGATGTCGCCGGATAATTTAGAGAAGTTGAAGAAAGCGCTTAAGGATTACGGATTGATAAAATAAAACACCTGGCTTTAGCCCCTTCCTTAGTCCCTTCCTTAAAAGGTATAGGAAGGACTACCCCTGTGGGGTTAAAAGGTATAGGAAGGGCTACCTCTCTGGGGTTATAGGATAAGCCAGTGTTCCGTCCTAAAAAGGACGCACCCAGCATACCTTTTAGCTGGGGTGCAGCTTTTTGCGCAAGGAGAGTTAGATGATTAAACTAGGCATAGCGGGTGCTTGCGGAAGGATGGGCAGGCGTATATTTGAACTGGCGCAGCAGGATAAGGATTTTGATATCACTCTTGCTCTTGAGAAAAAAGGTACTCCTCTGATCGGAAAAGATTTAGGTAGGATCAAAGTCTCATCTAGTCCGGACGGGTTATTCCTTACGGATGTGCTTATTGATTTTACCCTTCCTGAGGCGGCGGAAGAACACCTGGATTATGTGGCTAAATATAGGAAAGCGCTGGTTCTGGGCACTACCGGATTGACTGACGCGCAGCTTAAAAAGGTGGAAGAGGTTTCCGGTGTTGTGCCGGTGGTTTTTTCGCCCAATATGTCTATCGGTGTGAATGTCTTGTTCTTAGCTTTGCCGGAATTAGCCAGAAAGCTCGGACCCGACTACAATATTGAGATAGTCGAGGCGCATCATAAAGCCAAGAAAGACGCGCCTTCCGGAACAGCCAAGAAATTAATTGAGGTCTTGGCTAATGCGACGGGCAAAGAGATACCTACACACGCCATCCGCTTAGGGGACATTGTGGGCGACCATACGGTGATATTCTGCGGTAATTCTGAGCGCATTGAGATCAAACATCAGGCGCATTCCCGCGATTTATTTGCAGTCGGCGCGCTGAAGGCGGCGAAATGGATATTTAACAAACCTGCGGGGTTATATTCCATGCAGGATGTGCTGAAATAACGGAGAAAGATAATGTTCAAACTTTCAAAGAAGCTCAATGCTTTACCGCCGTATCTATTTTTAGAGATAGATAAGGCAAAAAGACTTGCCCGCGCCGAGGGCCGGGATATCATTGACTTAGGCATAGGAGACCCGGATCAGCCTACTCCTAGATATATTGTTGAGGCGTTGTATCAGGCCGCGCAAGATCCGGTGAATCACCGTTACGCGCTGGATCAGGGGATGCCGGCATTGCGCCGCGCCATTGGAGGTTGGTATAAGAGGAGATTTGACGTAGATCTTAATCCGGATTCCGAGATCCTTCCTCTGATCGGTTCCAAAGAAGGTATTGCCCATTTTCCTCTGGCTTTTATCAATGAAGGCGATTATACGCTGGTGCCTGATCCATGTTACCCGCCGTATAAGGGCGGCACGATTTTGGCCGGAGGTAAGCCTTATCTTATGCCTTTACTGGAATCAAACGGATTTCTCCCAGACCTGAAAAGGATCCCTTTAAGCGTGCGTAGGAAATCAAAGATCATTTACATAAATTATCCTAATAATCCTACTTCAGCCACAGCCGAGAAGTATTTCTATGAAGAGGTGGTGGAGTTTGCCCGTAAGAATAAACTGATCGTGATCTCCGATATTGCGTATTCTGAGATGGCCTATGACGGCTATAAGCCGATGAGCATACTGGAGGTTGACGGAGCAAAGGATGTTTCAATAGAGCTTCACTCTCTGTCTAAGACTTACAATATGACCGGTTGGCGTGTAGGCTGGGCCTGTGGAAACCCTCAAGGCATATCTGCCTTGGCCAAGGTCAAGAGCAATATTGACTCTGGAATATTCTCGGCCATACAGGTTGCTGCAGTAGCTTCCCTTGAGGGTCCGCAGGAGCATATCAGCTCAATGTGCGCAATGTATCAGGAGCGCAGGGATGTATTGATGTCGGGATTGCGCTCGCTTGGCTGGAAGGCCCAGTTTCCCAAAGCAACTTTTTACGTCTGGATTAAAATACCTAAAAAAGCCTTATCTATAAAGTTCTGCGCTTCGCTGCTGGAAAAAGCAAACCTTATTGCCACTCCCGGAGTCGGTTTCGGAAAAAGCGGGGAAGGGTATATCCGCATGGCGCTTACCGTGCCTAAAGAGCGGATAAATGAAGCGATTGAAAGGCTTAAGAAAGTAGTCTGATGGCGGTTTGTTATTTAGGAATAGGTTCGAATCTCGGCAACAAGAGGTTAAAAATCAGGGCAGCCTTGAAAAGAATCGAAGAGTTAAAGGACACTAAAGTATTGAAGGTATCGAAGCTTATTAAGACCAAGCCTGTCGGAGGCCCCTGTGGGCAGCCGGATTATCTCAATGCCTGCCTTAAAATTGACACCAGGCTCACTCCCCATACACTTCTTAAAAAACTGCAAGATATTGAAATTAAGCTTGGCCGGTCTAGGAAGCATGTCCGTTTCGGGCCGCGTACAATAGATCTGGATATTCTGTTTTACGGGAATTCAGTGGTCAATACAAGAAAGCTGACTATTCCGCACCCAAGAGTTTTTGAACGGCAATTTGTTCTGAAGCCCTTGAGGGAGATTCTTTGATAATTATTCGCGGTATAAAGCAGATGTCTGCTTATTCAAGTAAGGCGCGTCTCAGGGGCAGGTGCATAGGTTTTGTGCCGACGATGGGAGCCTTACATGAAGGCCACCTGAGCCTGATCCGTCAGGCGGGTAAGGATAACGATCTAGTGTTAGTGAGTATTTTCGTAAATCCGGCTCAGTTCGGGCCGAAAGAGGATCTTCGCAAATACCCGAGGACATTCATTCGTGATGCAAGGCTATGCAAGAATAGCGGGGTGGACGTCATATTTTATCCCGGCATAGCTCAAATGTATCCTGAGGGCTACCGTACGTATGTTTCAGTAGAGGGATTAAGCGACTGCCTGTGCGGAAGGTCCCGTCCCGGTCATTTTAAGGGGGTGGCAACCGTAGTAGCTAAACTTTTTAACATCGTGCAGCCGGATACGGCTTACTTTGGGGTAAAGGATGCCCAGCAGTCAGTGATGATTAGGAAGATGGTGCAAGATTTAAACATCCCGGTTAAAATCAGGGTAATGCCTACGGTGCGCGAAGGAAGCGGCCTGGCCTTAAGCTCGCGCAATGATTATTTAAGCCTAAATGAAAAGAAGGATGCGTTAATTTTATCGCGGTCATTAAGTTTTGCCGAGTATCTGATTAAAAGCGGGCTTAAAGACGCAGACAGAGTGATAAGCGCCATGAAACAGCTTATTCTTAAGAAGCGGTCGGCGAAGATCGATTATATCTCGATCGTCGATGCCTCGACACTTAGGCCTCTTAAGAAAATCGCAGGAGAATGTTTGATCGCCTTAGCCGTGCGTATCGGCAGGACTCGACTTATTGATAATGTCGTGGTTAAGGTTTCTTTAAGGAAAGATAATAGATGAAGAAATTAAAGATCGGGATCGTAGGGTGTGGCGCTATCGGTTGCTCGCTTGCCAAAGTAGTGGCAAGGGACTTAAAGTCTGAAGCGGCACTCTGCGCTCTTTATGATATAGATGAGAGTAAGGCCCTCAGGTTGTCCGAATTAACGGTTAAGAATATATCCTGCGGATTTGATACTTTGATCAGTAGGTCAGATTTAGTCATTGAAGCGGCATCGGCAAAGTGTTCCTGGATGGTGGCAAGGAAAGCTTTGGAAAAGGGGCGCGATGTGATGATTATGAGCGTCGGTGGCGTGCTTGATCACGCCAAAGAACTTTCGCGCCTGGCATCAAAGCAAAAAGCCAGGGTTTATATACCAAGCGGCGCAATATCCGGAGTGGATGCCTTAAAGGCTTCCGGGGTGGGCAAGATCAGTAAAGTTATGATTACTACGCGTAAGCATCCGCTTTCTTTTCAGGGCGTGGAATATTTGAAGAATAAGGGGGTGCGGCCGGAAAAGATCCGTCAAGATACAGTTTTATTTTCGGGTCCGGCAAAGGACGCGGTAAAATATTTTCCCCAGAATATCAATGTGGCGGCAGTTTTGAGCCTGGCCGGAATAGGCAGCTCTAAGACGCAGGTGCGCATTATTGCGTCTCCTTTAGTTAAAAGAAATATCCATGAGATAGAGATCGTATCAGATGCGGGAAGAGTTTTTACTCGCACGGAAAATGTTTTGCATCCGGATAACCCTAAGACCAGTTACTTGGCGGTATTATCCGCGATTGCAACGCTTAAAGCAATAGTAAGGCCGGTTAGTATCGGCACGTAGTCAAGAAAATTTTAAACGGAGGGAGGTGATTCGGACAATGGCACAGAAAGAAATGAAGGTCGGCGTTAAGAGAGAAAAAGGATACCTTTACTTCATCGATAAGCAGGGGGATGTTTCCTGCGCCAAGATGGCACGTGGCACGAAGAAGGGCGGTATGCGTAAAAAGGTGGCCAAATGCGGCATCAAGCGCAAAGAAGGTTACCTGTATTTCTTGGACAAGCAGGGGGATGTTTCCTGCGCCAAGATGAAAAGAGGCGGAAAGAAGAAAAAGAAATAATAGTGACAATAGCCCCGCTCTTTATAAAATGTAGTTACATTTTATAAAGGGCGGGGTTTTTGCTATAATAATAAATTATGGAAGACAGTAAATTCATCATTATCCGCGGGGCAAAGGAGCACAATCTTAAGGATATTAGCCTTCAGCTTCCGCGTAATTCTCTCATCGTTGTTACCGGGTTGTCCGGTTCAGGCAAGTCCAGCCTTGCCTTCGATACTATTTACGCCGAAGGCCAGCGCAGGTTTGTGGAGAGCCTTTCTAGCTACGCCCGCCAATTTTTGGAGCAGTTGCAGAAGCCGGATATCGAATATATCTCCGGGCTTTCTCCTACCATCGCTATCGAGCAAAGGTCTGCCGGCGGCAATCCCCGTTCGACTGTCGCTACCCAAACCGAGATCTACGATTACCTAAGGCTGCTTTTTGCCCGTATCGGAAAAATCCATTGCTACCAGTGCGGCCATTCTATTGAACGCCAGAGTTCTCAGGAGATCATCGCAAAGATTATGAGCCTTCCCGCGGGAAGCGATATTCAAATATTGGCTCCTTTGGTGCGCGGCAGAAAAGGCGAGTACCGGGATATATTTTCTCAGATCCAGAAATCAGGTTTTATCCGCGCCAGGGTTGACGGCAAAGTTTATGAGCTGCCGGCCAAGCTAAGCCTAGCTAAATATAAGATCCACAATATTGAGGTAGTGGTGGACAGGCTCACTCTTAAGCCCAGTGTTAAAAGCCGGCTTACGGATTCCGTGGAGACCGCGCTTAAGGTGGGTGGGGGAATAGTTCTGGTAACCAGCTCTGCTGTGAAATCTGAGCAAGTATTCAGCGAACAGTACGCCTGTACAAAGTGTGGGATAAATTACGCGGAGGTGGAGCCGCGGATATTTTCTTTTAATTCTCCTTACGGTGCTTGTTTGGAGTGTAATGGCCTGGGGATGAAGCTGAAATTTGATACGGACTTAGTGATCCCGGATAAGACAAAATCCATTAATGACGGCGCGCTTGCCCCATGGAAAAGAGGGGGGAGGGGGTATATCCTGTATTATCGCTGGCTGATACGCGAGTTGTCCCATGTCCTGAAGTTTGACTTGGACACTCCGTTTAGGCAGCTGAGTAAGGAATCGCAGAAGGCCATACTTTACGGAAGCGATGTGCAGGTTAACGGAAAGCCTTTTGAAGGGGTGATCCCGAATCTGGAAAGATTGTTCCGCGATACTGACAGCGATTATCTGAAAGAAGAGATCTCCTGTTTTATGTCTAGCCTGCCGTGTCCAGCTTGCAAAGGCGCGCGCCTTAAAAAAGAAAGCCTGGCAGTCAAAATCAACGGCAAAAATATTTGGGAAGTCACCCAGATGTCCATAAAAGCAGCCTACAAGTTTTTCGACAGTCTGGAGCTTAATGACAAAGAAAAGGCTATCGCACATCAGGTGTTAAAAGAAATTAAACAGAAGCTGAAGTTTTGTATAGATGTGGGCCTGGATTATCTTACGTTGGATAGAAAAAGTGCCACGCTTTCCGGCGGAGAGGCCCAGAGGATCCGTCTGGCGACACAAGTAGGTTCAGGTTTGGTCGGTGTTTTATATGTTCTGGATGAACCCAGTATCGGTTTGCATCAGCGGGACAACGATAAACTGCTGGCTACCCTGAAAGCTTTGCGTGATCTTGGCAATACTTTGATCGTAGTTGAGCATGATGAGGCGACGATCCGGGAAGCGGATTATATCGTGGATCTCGGCCCCGGGGCAGGGAGGCACGGTGGTGAAGTGGTTTTCTCCGGCACAAAGGATGAGCTGCTTAAAGATCCCCGCTCTCTTACCGCCAAATATTTAAGGAGAGAGCTTAAAATCGATGTGCCGGCCAGGCGCCGTCAGTCAGAGGAGAAAAGATTTCTGGAGATAAAGGGCGCGCGCGAGCATAACCTGAAAAATATTGATGTAAAGTTTCCTCTGGGCAATTTCATCTGCATTACCGGCGTATCCGGATCTGGCAAATCTACGTTGATTGATGAGATCCTTTACCGCTCACTCGCCCAGAAACTTTATAAATCAAAAGAGAAGCCCGGCCTGCATAAAAAGATTGAGGGGATTGAATTTATCGATAAAGTAATTGTTGTGGATCAGTCTCCTATCGGCAGGACTCCGCGATCTAACCCTGCGACCTATACCGGGGTATTTAACCATATCCGGGATTTCTACAGTAAGCTTCCGGAATCGAAGATGCGCGGGTATAAGCCGGGGAGATTTTCTTTTAATGTCAAGGGCGGCAGGTGCGAAGCCTGCCAGGGAGACGGGATCAAAAAGATCGAGATGCATTTTCTTCCCGATGTTTATGTGAAATGCGAAGTCTGCGGCGGCCTGCGCTTTAATGAGGCTACTTTGGACGTGAAATATAAAGGTAAATCCATTGCCCAGGTGTTGGAGATGACGGTTGAGGAGGCGCTGGAGCTTTTTTCCAATATCCCTCAGATCAAAAATATCCTTATTTATCTCTATGATGTTGGTCTGGGATATATACAGCTAGGGCAATTTGCCACTACTTTGTCCGGAGGGGAGGCCCAGCGTATTAAGCTTTCTTCGGAATTAAGCAAGCGTTCTACCGGCAAGACTCTGTATATCCTTGATGAGCCGACCACGGGATTGCATTTTGCTGATGTGGCCAAGCTTCTCTCAGTTTTGCAGAGGCTGGTGGATAAGGGTAATACGGTTATCGTCATTGAGCATAATTTAGAAGTGATAAAGTGCGCTGATTATATAGTTGATCTCGGCCCTGAGGGGGGGGATAAGGGTGGTGAGGTGGTGGCTGCCTGCGCTCCTGAGCAGCTGGTTAAGGTCCTGGCTTCCTATACGGGTACATCCTTGAGAAAGGTATTGAATAGCAAATAAAGTAGTGCTATATTGCTAAGAAATGAAGAAGATCTACGTAGTAATTATCCTCTCTAGTTTAATTCTTGCCTTCATCAATCCTTGTGTATTCTGCGCTGATAGCCCTGCTGACAGTCAAAAGGAAGAAGAGGCTATTTTTGTGGCGAAAAAAGCTTTTGACGACGGGTTTTATGATGTTTCGCTTGGTTTACTTGAGCGTTTTCAGAAAAGCTATCCTGATTCTCCTGAAGCGGTAGAAGCCAGCTTGCTTATCGGGCAGTGCTATTTTCAGCAGAACCGTTTTTTGGATGCTTTGAATAAATTTGAGAGCCTTTTGAATCTTCCTCAAGCCGGGGATTTTAAAGACGCCGTATATTATTGGATCGCGGAGGTGCAATTTAAGGGAAATAATTTTGAACGCGCTGCCCAGTATTACAAGGCAATTATCAACGAGTTTCCTAAATCTTCCTATGTCCCGGCGGCGTATTATTCTTTGGGCTGGTCGCTATTCCAGAATAACAAGTTTTCTGAAGCTCTTAAGTGTTTTTTGATCGCGCAAGAAAAGTATCCTAAAGATCCTCAGATGCAGGATGTGTCTTTTAAGGTCATCCAGTGTCTGTATAATTTAAAGGATTACGACAAGCTAAAGGAACGCTTAAGGGCAGATCTAAAACTCTATGCAAAAGATCCGGCAAAGCTTGGGTACCTTTATTTTTATCTTGCCGAATCGGAATACGATCTGAATAATTTTAATGAGGCGTTGGATGCTTATACCAAGGTGATCCAGTTCAGCCGCGATGAGGCTTTGCAAGCTTTGTCCATGCTGGGGAAAGCCTGGTCATATCTTAAGCTTAAACGTTACGTCGAGGCCCAAAACGCGTTCCTTGAGGTAAAAGAGGCAATTTTGGATAAGCGCAGCGCAGATATTCTGACTTTAGGTAAGGCGGTCCTGATGTCTGAGACGAACCGCCTGAATGAGGCAAAGGCTCTTTATGATAGATTATCCCAGACAGCTGAGGATCCGTTGGTGTCTATGGAGGCGTACTTGGGAAAGGCCGAGGTCTTATACGGCCTTGCCGAGTATGATGAATCTCTTAAAGTCTATCAAGAGGCGATTGGTAAATTGGGCGCGGGGTCAGTGCCAGGAGAAGTGGCGGATAAGCTGCATTATAATCTGGCCTGGGTGTATCTGAAGCAGGGGGAGTTCAAGGGCGCGATCCAGGAGTTCAAGAAGATTGTCAGGGATAGCGACGACAAGATCATCAAGGTTAGCGCGCTCTGCCAGATAGGCGACGCCTATCAGGATTCAGGCGATTACCTGCGGGCACAGGAGACCTATGACACTATATTAAAGGATTATCCGGATAGCTTCTATAGTGATTACGTGCAGTATCAGGCTGGCCTGACCTTGCTTAGGAATTCAAATTACGACGGAGCGATCCTGGCGTTTCAGGCGCTAAAGAAGAATTATCCGCAGTCAAAGCTGATTGATGACGCGGCTTACGCATTAGGCTCGGCGTATTTCCAGAAGCAGGATTACAAATCCAGCCGCGAGGAGTTTGTTAAGTTTCAGAACGAATTTAAGTCCAGCAGCATGGCCTCTCAGGCGCTATATCTTTTAGGCGCAAGCCTGTATAACCTGGGCAGGTTCCAGGAGGCAATCGACGTCTTTAAGAACATCATTAAATCTTACCCGCAGACCCCTGAGCTTACCCAGAAAGCCGAATATGAGATCGCGGACTGCTATTCTCAGATGGGCAATGAAAACGAAGCGATTACCCGTTTTAAGATTCTGCGTTCCAAATATCCTGACTCAAGCCTTACCGCGGAAATCATGTGGTGGTTGGGAGAATACTATTACCGTCAGGGAGACCTGGAGCTTGCGCGTAAATATTTCTCATCACTCATTCACGATTTCTCCAAAAGCAGTTTGGTGCCGGACGCTTATTATGCTTTAGGCTCCTGCTATGAAGAGGAGCTCAGGCACGATGAGGCGCTGGAGAATTTCAAGCGTATCATCGAGCTGACCAAGTCTGACCTTACCGGTCAGGCTGCTGTGGCAATCGCGGATATTTATGTAAAGCGGGATATGCACGAGTTGGCTATAAAAACCTATTCTGATATTATCCGGGTATTTCCTAATCTCACGCATCTAATTTATCCGAAACTGGCAGATGTGTATTATAAAATGAACAGGTATGACGATGCTTTGGAATTCTACCGCAAGAGCCTGGATGCGGTTCCGGTGCGGGAGATGGCAGGTATTCAGCTTAAGATCGCGGAAGTCCGCGAGGCGCAGGGTAAGACTGATGAGGCGGTGGGGGAATATCTTAAGGTCACCTATGTATACCCTGAGGATACCGCTCTGGTGGTCAAGGCGCTTTTGCGCGTGGCAGCGATCTACGAGGATAGAGATAAATTCAAAGAGGCGCTGAATATTTACGCAAAAGTGGTCTCCATGAATGTGGAGGAAGGGAAATTCGCCCAGGAGCAGATAGATCGCATTGGCCCCAAGACAAAATAGGAGATAATGAATATGGGCTTAGATAAAGTATCTATGATTAAGTTATTTATATCCGGCGGTCCGGTGATGTGGCCGATCCTGCTGTGCTCTGTGCTGGCTCTGGCGGTGGTGATCGAGAAATTTCTATACCTCAATAAGGCAAAGATTAATACTGAGGAATTTCTAAATAGCCTGATGGAGAAGATGAAACGCCACGAGACAAAAGAAGCACTCCAGATATGCGACAATACCTTTAGCCCTATTGCCAATATCCTCAAAGCCGGGATATTAAAATATGACCGGCCGCGGGCACAGATAATCGAAGCCATAGAAGACGCTTCCTTGTACGAGATACCTCGCATAGAAAAAAGTCTTCCTGTGCTTATGACCATAGCGCATATTTCTCCGCTCTTAGGTTTGCTTGGAACAGTCATAGGTCTGGCCAGGTGTTTTCAGGCTATCCAGGCAAAGGCTCAAGGCTTATATCCGGTGCTTTCCGCTGATATGGCAGGAGGGGTCTGGGAAGCGTTACTGGTGACTATCGCCGGGCTTCTAGTAGCCATACCTGTGTACATAGCCTACAATTATCTGGTGAGCCGTATAAACCGCTATATCCTGGAGATGGAGCGCGCATCGACAGAGCTGGTTAATTTTTTAACGGAGTAACCTCAGGATGAAATTTAAAGGCAGGATGGGATTTGAGCAAGGGCTTAAGACAATGGATATCGCGCCGTTGATCAATGTGGCATTCCTGTTGTTGATATTCGTGATGCTTGGCTCAGGTTTTGTCTCTCAGTCGGCGGTGTCGGTGAGCCTGCCGCGCGCGGTGACCAGCGAGGCGGTGAGCCGGGAAAATATCGAAGTGCTGATTAGCTCCGAGAACGTAGCCACTTTAAGTGGTCGGGTAGTCTCTGATGACGAGCTTAAGGCGGCATTCCAGCAGATTTCAAGGGGTAGGGCCGCAATATTGATCAAGGCTGATCGCAGCAGCTCTTTAGGAAGAGCGGTTAAGATCTGGGATATGGCCCGTTCAGCAGGTATTACGCGGGTATTTATCGCGACTAACCAGGAGTAAGATGTTTCATCAAGCACTTTCCAGAAAAAGCTTAGTATATTCTGCGGTCGGGCACCTTGCGGTTTTGAGCCTTGTGGCCGTATCCTTTGGGCAAAAACTTCCTGGCGCTGAAAGTTACGGCCGTATTTCTTTCTGGAGCGACATTCCAATATCCGCGAGTTACAAACTAAAGCAGAATTCCGTTAACAATATAAAAGTCATCGGTAATTTTTTCAGACAGCCTAAAGGATTGGCGGCTACCCTTAGAGCCAAGAGTGAGGCTGTTGCCGTCTCCCCAGGCTATATTAAGCCTTCTCTCGAATACGGGCTAGGATTCACTAAGAGTGAATATGTCCAAAAGTCGGCACCCGAGCGTTTTGTGCGTAAGGGCGCCGAGCCTAATATTGTATTTCACCCCATACTTCCTTACGGGTTCACGCTTTATTTCAAGGACAGGCAGGTAGCGCACGCAGAGCTCATGTTCAAGATCATTCCATCTGAGACCGGGAACGCCATCGTCATAAAGCGCAAGATCTCATCAGGTAACCCCGAGGTAGACCTTCTGACCATGCGCTACATGAGCCATTACCTGTTTATCCAGCAGAACCGTTTCTCTCCTAACAGCTGGCAGACAGTCAAAATCGACCTGTCGGAGAAGGAATGATCACATTAGACTTCTCTAACGCTATAGCAGTATATATATTATTTATAGTATTTACCTTAATGTGCGTTTCTGCTATGCGCAGAAAAGAAAAAAGTAAGGGACTTACACTGGACCCTAAGTACATATGGTTTTGTTCTGTCTGCACCTATAATTATATAAACACTAAAGAAGATAAGATCTCGGTTTGCCCGCGTTGCGGAAGTTATAACAAAAAATAATTGACATAATCTTTATTTTCCTTATAATAAAAATTGGAGGTAAATCATGATAACCGAAATCGGTATTGTTGCAGGAGAGATTTGGCATTATTTGGATCAGCACGGAGAAGTGGCCCTGGTAGTATTGGTAAAAGGCATTGATAAGCCGCGGGATAATGTCTTGATGAGCCTGGGTTGGCTGGCCAGGGAAGGGCATGTAATCTTACAGCAGGTTGAAGGCGATTATAGGGTATCATTAAGAAAAGACGGCTGATATGCAGAAAAGCAATAAAGGTATAGCTTTAATGATAGTCTTGGCGACCATATTAATTGTGGTAATTTTGGCAAGTATCATTTTTGGCTTGGTCCTGAGCCAGTCTCGTTTAACTCATCACCAGGTAAGCCGCATTCAGGCCTATTATGCTAATCAGGCGGCGATAAATTTCGCTTTAGAGAATTTAAGAACAAGTGTCTGGACAACAGCTGATTGTCCTCCACCGGCAGGTTGTGTCGCTGCTCTGGCCTATAATCCTGCCACTCATCCTGCCACGCAGTTCGTGTTAGATCTAGCTAACGATTTCAGTCCGCCCAACGTTATTAGTAACGTTACTATCACCATTATCCCTGCTCAATCCATCAATCCGCCGCCTGCAGCATGCTACCGCAATCCTTTAGATACAATAGCCTGCATTACTTCCACCGCTACTTACACCTACACTCCTTAGTATTCTACAGTACAAAACCACATTCTAGTTAAGTTTGAGTAAGTTTATTATAATATTGCATGTATCCATTTCCGACGGTGATTTTGAATCTAAAGTATGTATGAGTAAGTATATATAAAAAAACACTTGACAAAATGTATTCTTTGTGGTTTAATTCAAATCGCAGTAGTTCACAGTAGTTGGTAGTAAAAAAGGAAAGAATTGCATGGCAAAGTTAATGGACATAGATGAATTGGCCGACTATCTTCGCTTAAAGAAGCAGACTATTTATAATTGGCTGCATCAACGCAAGATTACCGGGATAAAGGTCGGAGGCGTCTGGAGATTTGAGCATAAAGAAGTTGACAATTGGCTCAAAAGCAAGAGGCGCTTATCCAAGGACCAAAAATCTGGAGATAAACAATGAGTTCATTAGGTATCTATTTCGGGCCCAAGGTCATTAGTGTAGTAGAAACCGGCAATAAGAAGCTTATCGCTAACACCCAGCTGTTGCAATCGACAGTCGCGACCGGAGAGCTGGGAGAAAAGGTTCCGACCGAGCTTAAGACTATTGAGATTGTAGCGCTCTTTAAGGATGAGTTGCGCAGAAATAAGATCAATGCCAAAGAGGCTACGCTTAGCCTTTCCGGAAAGGACCTGATCATCCGCAATTTTGATATCCCTGTCTTGCCGCGTGAGGAGATAGGTAGTGCCATTACTTTTGAGGCGAAGAAGTATATTCCTTTTAAGATGGAAGAACTGGTTTCTGATTATCAGCTAGAGCTTGATAAGGTCAACAAGAGGAATCAAGTCCTTTTCATGGGTATCAAGAAAGAGGCTCTTGAGCGTTACCTTACTATAACTAGCGAGTTGGGCATCAAGGTTCTGTCTATAGAGTATTCGGCGTTTAGCCTTATCCGGGCGCTGGGGCTATCGGGTATTAGCGATAAGGGCATTGTCGGTATTGTCTGCGCCGACCTTAAGGGCGAAGATGAGGTCAACTTTACCGTACTTGAGAATGGTTTTCCGGTTTTTAGCCGGGATATCACCTTAGCCGGCGGGCCCGATGAGTTCAGCCGGGGTGCTGAGTCGGATGTAGGTATGGCTATGGAAAAGATTAAGACCGAGATCCGCGTGTCTTTAGATTATTACCACCGTAAGTTCCCGGCCAAGAACATCCAGAAGTTATTCCTTATTTCAAATCCCGAGCATCGTTCTGAGCTGGAGGCTTCAGTAATCGATACTGGCCTTTCAGCGCAGTTTCTCGATCTGTCTAAGTATTTCGGAAAGCCAGTGCAATTCGATTCTAACTTCGTCAAGGGGTTTACTACGTCCCTTGCACCTGCGATCCGCAGTGGTATCAAGTTAAACCTTTTGGCGGCTCGCGCGCGTAAACAAGCGGGATCGGCCAAAATCGGACAAGTAGATGTGGCAACGCTTTTTAAAGGGCTAAAAATAAACTCGCTGGTGATTGTGTTGGGGGTAGCGATATGCGCCGGGGTGATCATTTACGGCCAGACTCAGACCAAGCCCCTGAAGGAAGAATTGGCTCAGGTAATCAGTAAGCAGGTAAAAGTTGCTTCGGTAAATCCTGGCGCCACTATTGATGAGATGCGCGATGTGGATAAAAAGTTCAAAACCCGCCTTAAGGAACTTGACACGCTGGTAAAAAAGCAGCTTTATCTGACCCAGCCGCTTGATGTGATACCGCGGGTGATCCCGGACGGGGTGTGGCTGACTGACTTTACTTTCAAAAAAGATAAGGGCGATGGGGACCTGCAGCTTAGTGGTTTAGCAGACATGGGTGATGGTGAGAAGGAGTTTGAGGCGGTTAATAAATTCATTGCCAGCCTTAAAGAGAACCCGAACTTCACCAAGTATTTTACTAATATTAAACTTTTGGTGCTTGATCGTGCAGAGAGTGGAGACGCAGTGAACATGACGGCGTTCTCTATTTCCTGTAAAACTAATTAAAGGGATAAATACTATGGGATCAGACCAGGCAAATAAAAACAAGAACTTAGTACTGAATCTTATCGTCGTTGTCATTGCCGGCGTTGTCGCTTTTAATCTTTATCAGAAAAATGAGCAGGCCAAGAAGAAGCTCTCAGGCAATATTAAAG
Source organism: Candidatus Omnitrophota bacterium (assembly GCA_026387455.1). Taxonomy (GTDB): domain Bacteria; phylum Omnitrophota; class Gorgyraeia; order Gygaellales; family Profunditerraquicolaceae; genus JAPLLR01. Next base: position 68,624 of record JAPLLR010000043.1, read on the forward strand.
AGGAGCAGGAGAAGTCTCAGGTGCTGGAGGGGATTGACCAGTCAGAGAAGACTATGGCCGCTTATCGTAAGCTTCTAAGTAAAAAAGACACCAACCTGGTCATGGCGTCAATCACTAATATGGCTAAGGAATTCGGTATCCGGGTGGTCACTGTCAAGCCGGTGCCGGAGGTAAGATTAAATGAATTCATCAGGACGCCCTTTGTTCTAACAGTAGCTCCTCTTAGTTACCATGCGTTGGGTAAATTCATCAGCGCTATAGAGAGCGCTCAGGATGTTTATGTGGTGGATTCGGTTGAGATCAAAACAGGCCAAGAGGGAGAGCCCGGCAAGCTTATGGCTAATGTAACTATCACCTCCATAGCGCTGGCAGAATAAAATTATGAGAATAACTAAATATTGTTTATTGTTTTTGGTGATCCTCCTAAATACGGTTTTTTCTGTGGTTTGTTTTGCGCAGATCTTTGAGGGCGCTGATAAAACTGTTTCGGGATCATCGCCGGATCAACTCTTACGGCCTAAGGTCGATTATTCGGCTCAAGGGTTACGCGATCCCTTTATGGGTAAAGAGGGAAAGTCCGGGACAGGCGAGGTTTCTAGCCCCGTAGATAAGAAGCCTTTGCCGGCGCTTACGGTGCAAGGGGTCATTTGGGGAGGGAATTTTCCGCAGGCGATCATCAATAATAAGGTTTTAAAAGTTGGGGATACGATAGAAGGTGTCAAGATAAAGTCTATTGCCAAGGAAGGCATAATTGTCTTATTCGAAGGGTCAGAATCAATTATCTCATCACCGGCTGCTGGATCCGGCGCCGGAACCAGTTCTTAACACCCCAATACCCCCAAACTTAATGGATAGTTTGGGGTGAGCTTGTGCTCAAGGAGGTTACATGAAATCTTATCTAAGGTCAGGGCTAATTATTTTCTTGCTCGCTATGTTCATGCCTGTATCAAGGTTGTCAGCCGATGCCTCGCTTCCGCGGCCTGATGTTGAGCCGGCTATCTCTATGGATTTTCAGGACGCTAACCTTAAGGATGTCCTTAAAGTATTTTCTATCCAGTCGGGAATGAATTTCCTTGCCAATGAAGGTGTTCAAGATAGGAAAGTCACCCTCTATATGGATAAGGTTCCCTTGAGTGAGGCGATGGATAATCTGTTTAAGGCTAATAATCTTTCCTATAATATGGATCAGCAGGCCAGGATTTTTGTGGTTAAGGATTGGGGAAAGCCGACAGTTGAGACAGTGACCAAGATTTTTTTCCTTAAGAACGCCTCAGTATCTTCTTCTTCCATAAAGGAAGAAATGAGTGCTGGTCTGACCGGCGGGATAACAGCTGACTTTGATCCGAGTGCCGTATCATCTTCCACTGCCACCAGCTCAACGTCAGATAGCGGTTCTAGTTCTAGCTCAGGAAAATGGAAGGTAGAGGAGGAGTCAGGGATCACCTATGCCATTAAGAAGATCCTTTCTACTAATGGCTCATTGATTGAAGACTACCGCACAAATAGCCTTATTGTCACTGATATCCCTAGCCGCATGGAAGTGATCATGCAGGTCGTGGCTACGCTGGATATTCCAGTGGCGCAGGTATTGCTGGAAGTAGAGATGCTGGATGTGTCTAAGAACGTAGTGGATCAGCTGGGTGTACAGTGGCCGACGACTTTAGCAAGCTTGACTGTTTCCGGTTCCAAGGTGACATCATTTCCTTTTGGGGACAAGATTGGCACAAGCCCTCAAGGCGGGGAAATTGTTCCTGGCCCCAACCAGTTTGGTGGAGGTTGGGATTTTCCTAGTTGGGGAGCTGCACACTTTGGGCCTTCAATCTTTACCCTTATCGGCAGTACTTTGACTTTTGATTTTCTGACTACGCAAACCGATACTAAGATCTTGGCGCGTCCGCGGGTAATGACTTTGAATAATGAGACCGCAGAGATAAGGATTGCCGTAAAGGAATCTATTGGACAGGACACTTCGACCACTTCAACAGGCGGTACGGGAAATACGACTAGTGCGGCAGAGCGTTATTGGACCGGCGTCATTCTTCGGGTTAGTCCTCAGATCAATGTGGATGCAGGAGAAATAACGCTTTTTGTTTATCCGAGTGTAGCTACCTCCCAAGTAGGAAATACTATTATTGTGAATGGCGAAACTAATACATACAGGGATCCAGAAGTAAGAAGCACCAAGCAGACGGTTAAGCTTAAAGACGGAGAGACTATTGTTATCGGTGGTCTGATCCGTAATGATAGCCAGACCGTGGTCAGCAAGCTTCCTATTCTGGGAGATATTCCTTTTATTGGCGCAGCTTTCAGGCACAAGTCTCAGACCCCCGGCAAAGAGCGCGAGCTGTTGGTGTTTATCACACCACATATCATTCGTGACGTAAAGCCTTCTGAAGTTGCGCAGGGGCCTAAACCGATGAGAGCGGCAAGAGCGGTGATGTCTCAGAGAGAACAAGGTGAGGCTGTTGTAGTGAACAGACAGGCTTCCATCAATAAATATATCAGCAACTACGAGAAATAAGGCCCTGCGGAAAACTTTCTTATGGCCAAAGAGAAGTATCTTAGATTAGGTGAGCTTTTGGTGCAGGAAAGCCTTATCAGCGCGGACCAGCTGGAAAAAGCCATAAGCACGCAGCGGCAGGAGGGTGGCCGCCTCGGTGAGATCGTGGTGAAGTTGGGGCTGGTGAAAGAAGACCAGCTAGTGGCGGTTCTCGGCCGGCAGCTGAATATCCCATATTTTTCGCTTGGAACCGGGATGCTTAAGCCCGCCAATGATCAGGGCCTTGAGCGTTTGATCCCGCAGGAATTCGCCATAAAGAATTCAGTTCTTGCGCTGTCCCGTACACTCAAATCCCTTACCGTTGCATTAGCAGATCCCCTAGATTTAATCCTCTTAGATAATTTGCGTAAACTTACAGGTTGCGAAGTAAATGCGGTTGTGGCCACTAAGTCTGATATTGCCAAGGCGGTAGCGGATTTCTACGGCAAGTCCGCTATGCTTAAGGATGCGGTGGATGCCAGCTATGATGTCACTTCCTTTGAGTTCTCTCCCGAGGCGGATGTATCCGGCCAGGAGCTAAGCCTGGATAAAATGATCGCCCGCGCGGAAGAGGCGCCGGTAGTAAAATTAGTGGATTTGGTTATTCATCAGGCCATTGATGAACGCGCGTCCGATATTCATATCGAGCCGTTTAAGGACAGGATAAACTTACGCTATCGCATAGACGGGAAGCTTTATGAGATCCCCCCGCCGGCAAAGCATATGCATATGGCAATCATTTCGCGTATTAAGATTCTTTCCAAGTTAGATATAGCTGAAAAGCGCCTTCCTCAGGACGGCGCTTTTATGGTGAAGATGGAAAATCTTCCCGTAGACATCCGTGTTTCGACAATTCCGACAATTTACGGCGAGAAAGTGGTAATGCGCCTTTTGAATCGCAGTCAGGTAGTGCTGGATTTAGCTAGAATGGGGTTTGAGCCAAAACAGTTAGAGGATATGCGTAAATCCATCAATGCCCCCTATGGTCTGGTGTTCTTGACTGGGCCCACAGGTAGTGGAAAGACTACTACGCTTTACGCCATGCTTAATGAGATCAAAAGCCCATCGAAAAATATTATTACTGTCGAAGATCCCGTGGAGTATAAATTGGAGGGGATCAATCAGGTTCAGATTAAGCCTGAGATAGGCCTTACTTTTGCAGCGAGCCTGCGCAGCTTTCTGCGTCAGGATCCTGACGTCATGCTGGTAGGCGAGGTGCGCGATTTAGAGACTGCGCAGATCTGTATCCGCTCAGCGCTTACGGGCCACTTGGTGTTAAGTACTTTACATACAAATGATGCTTCTTCGGCGGTCACCCGTCTCATGGATATAGGTATCGAGTCTTACATGCTTGCTCCTTCCATAGTATGTGTTGTGGCCCAGCGTCTGCTGCGTAAGATTTGTCCTGAGTGTAAGGAAGCATACGAGCCTACCCCTGAGCAGCTTAAGCATGTCAAATTGAAGGCAGAATTGATTTATCGGGCCAAAGGCTGCCCAAAGTGTAATCAATTAGGGTACAAGGGAAGGACTTGTATAGGCGAGGTGATGGTGGTCAATGCCCAGATACAGGAGCTGATCAACCAGAAGGCTTCCTTTCAGAGGATCAGGGAAGTGGCTCGCGCCGCCGGAATGCAGACATTGTATGAATCAGGATTGCGCAAGGTGGAAGAGGGTATCACTTCTTTAGAAGAAGCGCTTTCCGTTACTATAGGAGCTGAATAATGCCAAAATTCTATTATGTTGCTCGTGATAAAAATGGTGATAAACGCAGCGGACTGGAAGATGGCGCAAATCAGGAAGAAGTGATCAGCTCGCTGCAATCAAAAGATCTGCTGGTGGTGAGTATCACTACTGACGCAAAAGCTGATCTTTCGGCGTTGAAAGGTGGTACTGCGGTCAAGGCGAAATTAAGGCGCAAGCACGGCGGCTGCAACGATGAGGACAAAGTGCTTTTCTGCCGGCAGTTGGGCACATTGCTTGGCGCCGGAGTTACCATTCTTAAGTGTCTTGACATCATAAAACAGCAGGTTTCCAGCAGACAGCTCTATGAGGTTTTATCTGACCTACAGAAGAAGATGGAGGCAGGCTTAAGCTTTCATGAGGCAATGTCAAAACATCCGAAAGTTTTTTCCGAGCTATGGGTGAACCTTGTGGAAAGCGGCGAGGCAAGCGGTAATCTGGCCGTTATTTTAAATCGCCTGGCCGGGTATTTGGAAAGAAGCGCCGCATTTAAAAGCAAGTTGGTTTCGGCTTTGGTTTATCCTGTGATACTATTTCTTGCAGGCTTTGGCGCGCTGATGTTCTTATCTATCTGGATCATTCCTACTTTTGCCAAGGTGTTTGAGGGGTTGAATATCAAATTACCTATAATGACGGTAATGCTTATTGGGTTTAGCGGGTTTCTGCGTAGCTATTTTCTGGTTATTGCCGGAATTGCGGTTGCCGGTTTCTTTATTTTCCGAAAATATATAAGCACTCGGGGAGGCAAAAGGAATTTTGAAAATTTTCTTTTTGGGCTGCCGCTCCTTGGTGATTTTTTCCGCGCGCTGGTTGTGGAGCGTTTTACTTCCGAAATGTCGACACTGGTGGAAAGCGGAGTGCCCATCCTGTATTCCCTTGAGATCTCCGAGCATAGCGTAGGTAATATTGTATTAAGTGAGATTATCCATAAGGTAAAAGAGGCTGTGCGCGAAGGAAAGCCCTTGAGTCAACCCATGGAGAAGAGCGGATTTTTTGATCCGATGGTTGTACAAATGGTGGCGATCGGAGAAGAGATAGGTGAGCTTTCTAATATGTTTAAGCGCTTGAATACATTCTATCAGGAACATGTGGACACTTTTCTGGTCAGGTTTATTTCTATGTTTGAGCCGGTAATGCTAATATTCATGGGGTTGGTCATAGGGACAATAGTTATAGGTATGTTTTTACCTATATTTCAGATCGCTACAGTGGGGCAGAATTAAAGATTGTGCGGCAATATATAATCTTTGACTTTATCAATTTTTCATGATAGACTTTTATTGGGTGGTTAGTTTATTTTGGAGAGGAGAGTGAGAGAATAAGCCAACCGGGAAAGTTTAATTAAACCGTATAAGTAGAAAGGTAATTTAAAAAAGGAGGAAGCCATGAAACGCGGTTTTACATTAATCGAATTATTAATCGTAATCGTTATCATCGGAATTTTGGCAGCAGTCGCGCTTCCGCGTTATTTCGCTAATATCGAAAATGCACGTAGAGCTGAGGCACAGAGCACTTTGGGAGCCATGCGAGAGGCTGATATGGCGAATTTCGCAAAGACGGGCAGTCATATAGCAGCTGGAGCTCCTCCGTTTTCAGTAGATGTAGACTCCGACGGAACAGCCGATATTTCGATCAGCCCTAACACAACGAATTTTACCTGGGCCACTAATGGGACCGACAAAGTGACGGCGACTTTTGTAGCAGGCAAAGGTACTGTTACCTATGTAATGTGTATTGACAGCGGTAGGTTTAATACTACTGGTCTCATAGGAGCATGTCCGTAACCTTAGGAGAGGAATAAATGCATTTTCGTAAGAAAAGAGAATTTGCTTTTTCTTTGATCGAGCTGCTTATCGTTATTGTTCTCGTCGGCATACTTGCGGCAATAGCTGTAGCTAGATACGGCCCGGTGGCGGAAAGCGCCCGGGCCGCGGAAGCTTATAGCGTTCTTGCCCAGGCCGTGGCCGGAGAGAAAGCGTATTACGTTGACAATACCGCTTATACTACAACATTTAGTAATTTGGATAATTTCAGCGCAACGCCGAGCAGTAGCAACTTTTCTTTCACAATTAACATTGCTGCTGCTGGAAGTGAGTATGTTCTCGCTACGGCTGCGGGAGCTCCAGCAGGAACAACAAATTATTATATGTGCATAGCAACCGGTAAGAAAGACAAAGGGGCTGTTATCTGCCCTTAATCCTTATGAAGAATAGAAAACCGGGTTTTACTTTAATTGAGTTATTGATTGTCATTGTGATCATCCTGATACTCGCCGCAATATTTACTCCTATGATGTCTAAGGTAAAAGTAAAGTCTTTGGATAAAGAAGCTATATCCAGTCTGAAGCTGATTGCTGCCGCGGAGAAGATTTACCGTATGGAGCAGGGTTTTTACGTTCCCGGCGCAAATGAAGTCGCGTTAAATCCTAATTTAAAGTTGCTTTTGCCTACAGCTGACCCCAACTGGGAGTATAAGGTTGATGGGACGACACCTTCCGCCTTTACCGCCAAAGCGAAGAGTAAATCGACTCCTGCTAATGTTTGGTGTGCAGGTAAGGACGCATTAGGAGTTGATTATGATCCTACCCAGTCCGGTTGCGCTTGGTGATGAGGATTGCTAAGATGGGGAAAAGAGGCTTTACTATATTAGAGGTGTTAATTTCAGCTGTTATTTTAGCTTTAGTTACACTTGGCTTGGTTAATGTTTTTGTGGTTGCCAAAAGGTATATGGCACATAGCCGCTCGCGCACGGCAGGAGGGCAGATCGGCAAGCTATTTCTCGACCCCTTGCAGATGGCAGTGCGGCAGGATACTTGGGGTGCTAACTCTCTCTCTCAGGGAGTGTCCTATTGCGATAGTGTTGTGGGACACGCTCAAAATGCTAGTTGTCCGCCCGGTGCCGCAGAAAGGCAGATAAACGGCGTAACCTATGATGCTAAGTATGATATAAGCTTCAACACTCCCATACCAGGGCTAACTAAAGTAAAACTTTTTATTAGTTGGAATGAGCCTCGCTCTAGTCTATGATAAAACGCTCTAGCGCAGTAACGCTCATAGAGTTATTGATTGCGGTTACTTTTTTTGCTTTGATAGTCATCGCTGCTGCTATGATTAGTGTTTTTGGCCGCTATTATCTGAGTTCCGCGGATAAGAGGGCAAAGGTGCAAAATGAGTTGTCTTTTGCTCTGGAGTATATGACTAAGTATGTTTCGCAGGGGGTAGGCTCAAATCCGGTAGGTGCTGTTGCAAACGGTTTCAAAGTGAGAGTGGATCCTAGCGCGTTTAATCCGGCATTACCTCCTACGAGCATCACGACTGATGATGTCGATATCAATTTTCAGTTGGCTACTAATACTCTAACTGCCAGCTATACTTGGGCAGGGACGGCTTATAGTGATACGTTATCTACGCGTGTATTGTCAGTAGCCACCTATGGCAAGATTCCGGATCCCGTACCCGTTACTCCTAGTGGATTTTATATTAATTTTACGGATAATTTTAGTGTTGTGGAAGTCTGTTTAGTGGGACGTTATCTTCCCGGCGGCCTGACTACTAAAGATAATCCGCAGGTAGTATTAAAGACCCGCGTGTATGCACGCGGGGCATCGGCAAGATAGATTTTAGATACACCATTGAAAATAGGTTGCTGCGCAAGCGGTGGGCGTTCTTTTTATGATTGAAAGAACGCCCTTTTTTGTTGCTTAGAGCAGTGAGTTGTGGTAGATTATTTTGGCTAGGGGGTAGTTTGACCCGAGCGAAGCTAAATTATTGGGCTGTCCTCCAAAGATTTCTCGGCCGCTTTAAACATGCGGCCTCGAAATCTATTCTTGGAGGACACGCCCCTCAACAGAAGTAAATTTATTTTCGGGGCTGTCCCCCGGCTAGTGAAATTCAGTGGGACGCCCCTCAAATAAAGTAAAATGAGTTTCGGGGCTGTAGCTCAGTTGGGAGAGCACCTCGTTCGCAACGAGGGGGTCAGGGGTTCGAATCCCCTCAGCTCCAGAATTTTTTTCCTGATAAAGGAAAAAAATTCTGTACTAAAGCGAGCGGCCCGAAGGGCAAACCGCGACAAGCGGTTTAGCGAGCGTAGTGCAAATTTGCCCCTGTTTCGGCGTTTTGGCAAGGGACAAAATCTTTCCCTTATGAAACCTTTCCTTAAGACTTACCTAGTTTTACTCTTACTATTTAGCCTCACCACTTCTCTCTCTGCCGCTGATAAACTCAAAGTTGCCTCGTTCTGGCAGAAACTTAAAGACAAGGTTATCCAATGTCAGCTTTGTCCGCGCAGCTGTGTAATTCCCGACGGAAAACGCGGATTTTGCGGTGTGCGCGAGAATCAGGGTGGGGCGCTTTTCACTTTAGTTTACGCTAAGCCGGTGGCAATTCACATCGACCCTATTGAGAAGAAGCCGCTTTTTAATTTCTTGCCATCGACAACCGCTTTTTCAGTCGCTACCACCGGTTGCAATCTAAAATGTAAATTCTGCCAGAACTGGGAGATTTCGCAGGCAAAGCCGGAAGAGGTGGAATATACCTATATAGAGCCAAAAGAGTTGGTAGAAAGGGCGCTTCAGT